>JAZAUD010000005.1:0-124122 GCA_036373775.1 Oscillospiraceae bacterium
AGAGGTATGGGGAAAATAGCCCTCTTAGTGCGAATTGCGTTAGTTTTAGGCAGTTCGTGCTAAGACTTTAAAGGGCTATTGTCCCCATTTTAATAAAGAGGTATGGGGAAAATAGCCTATTGAAGTGGGGGGAACATTGCACTGTGAAATCTCAGCACGCTTTGCAAAAAGCTAAGGCAAAACGTACTGAGGGCGCAATGTTCCCCCATACCACTAATATAAACCGAAAGAATTCCCGATTGATTGAAAAATCGGGAATTCTTTTGCTATATACAAGGAACGTTAATTAGTTACTGTCTGAATGATTACCAGCGTCCGCCAGGGCCACCCATTCCGCTTTCACTTGCCTGACCCAGTGCAGAACCGCCGGAGAGTGTACCGCCTACAATAACGTTACCGCTCAAGATTTCAGTACCGCCTTCAACGTTGCCGCCGGACTGTGCAGAAACTGTAGAACCGGTTCTCAATCCGCCACCATTGCCAGAGAGGAAGGAAACAATTGCATTGCCGTTGCTGTCTGTGAAGGTGTAACGGGTTGTCAGGCTGGTGTTACCTGCGGTCATGCTGACAACGCTACCACCATTCATGCTGATGGAATTTCCGCTGTCGCCACAGTCCATAGGCTCTTGACCATTTGCGCAGTAGTAACCGCCATTGACAATGATGTCACCATTGGAGTCAAATGCATCATGGTCGCCGTTTGCGGAGTTCACAACTACCAGACCGCCATTGAGGTTCATCACAATGCTAGTAGAGCCGGAAGTTGTACCTTGACCCCAGCCACTACCAGTACCACCAAAACCGCCTGTGCCGGAGCTGTCTGCGCCGCCGCCTGCATTGTAGCCGTCATCTTCGGAAACAATGTAAACTGTACCAGAATTCTGGTTGATAGTGGGAGCTTCTACACCCTCATAGCACTTTGTGATATTGATGACAACATCATCAAATATACCTGCATTCGCTGTGCCAATTGTCAGATTGTGGTCAGAGTGGAAACCATCATCAGCGGATGCAATTGTGAAGCTACCGCCTGTGATGTTCATATCACCGCCACAATGTACGCAGTCATCAGAAGAATCAACATTCAATGTACCGCCTGTGATAGTGATATTACCAGCACTCTGCCATGTTGTACCAGCCTCATCATACAAACCTACAGCCTTGATGCCCTTAGCGGAAATATCAGTCTTGTTGGAATTGCCATCCTGACCCATTCCGCCACCGCCGAAGCCGCCGCTCCACGGGTCTGTAGAACCGGAGGAAGAACCAGAACCAGTATAACCACTACCCTGATATGTGTAGATAGTGACGTCACCGCCGTTCATGGTGAACTGCTGTTCAGCCTGAATACCATCTGCATAAGAATTGATATTGACTGTACCGCCGTTGATGGTAACAAAGCCCTTTGTGGTGTCAGTGCTGTTGGTGGACTTGATGCCATCGCCGGATTTGGTTGTCACGCTGATATTTAAACCAGAGAAGTCACCCTTACCGCCGTTGATTTCCATGTCATCGGGGTCGCCGATACGAACTGAATCATTACCACGAATACCATCATCTACAGCATTGACAACGACTGTACCATTCCAGATTTTCAGGTCATCCTTGCAGACGATACCGTCAGCATAGTTACCATTGACTGTCAAAGTACCCTTCCCCTTGATTTTGAGGTCATCCTTGGAGTAGATTGCACCATTGACTGTCACTGTTTCATTGTCGCTATTGACATAGGTATCTGTATGGGTTGTACCGTCAGAAATTGTATTTTCTGTACCCTTCTTTACTGTGAGAGTTGCAGAATCACCAACGTTGTCAATGAAGATAGGAGCAACAGAATCATTAGAGAGGGTCAAACCTTCAAGGCTCAATTCCACTGCTGCTGTCGGGTCAACGGTGTTATCTGTGCTGACCTTAATCTGTCCGTTGGAAGAAGAACCGCTAATGGAATAAGCCGGAACTTTGCCTGTTTCTGCATCTGCTGGGAGTGCGCTGGTAATAGTGACATAAGTACCATTTTCAACAGTAACGTTTGTAGCCTCTGTTACTGCGTTACCCTCTGCATCATAGAGCTTTACGCTGGTGTCTTCAAATACAATGGAAGTTACCAAACCTTCGCTTGTAGTGGGTTCAGAAGGCTGAGGGTCAGTAGGCTGTTCAGCTTCTCTTGCATCAATGATAGACTTTTTCAGTAAAGCCAAATCAATAATATTGACTTTGCCGTCTGCATTCATATCAGCATTTTCATAAGACTGCTGGTCGAAAGTTGCCTTTCTTGTCAAATACTGCTGGAGCAGAATCACGTCTGCTACACTGACAGTATCATCTTTTGTGGTATCACCTGCGAGAGTCTGTGCAGCACTTGCGCCAATTTCCATCACTGGGAGAGATGCACACATTGCAGCCACTGCAACGATACCTGCAACTGTACGGCTGAAACGATTACGATTCTTCATAATAAATTTCCCCTTTTCATCAAAATTCATTTAGGTTTTGCCACTTGCGGATATTCGGCTTGTGCGGCTCACCGGATTCCGTTTCGGGCTTATTGTTTTTGTTCATGCTTTTATTATAGGGCTGATTTCTTAAAAAAAACTTAAATTTTCATAAAATTTTTAAAAAAGTCAATAATTTTGGTTTGCTTATTTTTGGTTTATTATGGAAAATAAAAACATTCCGGAAAAACGGCGATTTTCCGGAATATTTCGGATACTATAAAAATTGTGCAGTCAGAAACAGAATTGTCATCAAGAGGGCAATCATCCCAAAAATGAAGCTCGATTTCTTTAAGGTTTGTTTTTGTTTTTCCATTAAGCGGAGCTGATATTGATTTTGATTCTGAACTGCTGAACTTATGGAAATATCGGGCTTTTGCTGTTGCAGTTCGTCATAATTCCGGCAGGTCAGACGGCAAGAAATGATAATTGTAATCAAAATCACAATGCTTCCCATCATGCACCAGCCTAAAAAATGGCTTAAAATTTCTTTTGTGTCAATGTTCATCAAAATGCACCTGTCACTTTCTGCGAGCGTACCACCAGAAATGCGACTATCATCACAAGCAGGGCGATACCAGAAACCCATACAAGAATTTTATAGAGTAATTTCTTTTTGTTTTCGGTCTGGAATTGCTGTGCAAAGTCGGGAAGGGAATCTTTTTGCTGTTGCAAGCGGTCACATTCCCGATATTCCAAAATTAGCGCAAGGAGGAAAAATAGAAAAAGGGGGATTGTAATAATGATACCGCCAAAAATAAACATACTCAAAATGCCCCTTGTGTAAATATCCATTTTTTGTTATTGCCCTTGATTGTAGCTGATTTTCTGGATAATTTCGGTAAATTCTTCCGGAGTTTCAATGATATGGATAATGGGCGCACCTTGGGAGAGGTCACGGAATTGCATGGAAAAATCACTTTTCTTGATTTTGACAATGCCAATCTTTTTGTTGGCAGAAGTGTAAATATGAACTCTTAATGTGTCGTTGGTATCTTCCTCCTGACAATGACAATCGGGGAGGGTACACAATGCGGAAGTCTGAATTTGTGCGGAAATCGCAAAAACTTGCTGATATGCGGAAACATATTCCGAAATATTATTTTGCTGTAAGGTATCACGGATTGCCGAAGCTGTCACAGAACGCAGATGTTCACGCATGGAATCAGGGATTTTTCCGCCTTTTTTCTCGAAAAAGTCTAATAATTCGTCACTGGGTGAGGCAAGTTCGGAAAATAACGTTTTCTGAACGTGGCGGATGTATTGCATGGTCATAATGTCTTCTGCGGTGGGTTTGCCCTGAAATGTTCCATGATACAGCAAAGGTAATAAATACTCATATTCATCAGGGTCATTTTCTGCAAGGGAAAACGTGAAAAAGGGGTCTTTTTCTTTTTTATCTGCAAAAATCTGGTAACGAATGCCATTTGTCAGCATATAGACGGTATTTTCAGGGACTTGTTGTGCATTAAAGTGTGAAATCAGTCCGGATTGTTCCATAAATATCAGCATCAGGGGGGTATCATCCTGTAAAATGGCGAAATCTGCGGTTTTCTTTCCATAGGAATATTCTTGACAAAATTCCTTTGAATTCGTCGTATCATAGCCCAATTCTGCGAACAATGGAAGAATAAATTCCGTTTTTGCGCTTTCCTCAGAAAGTTCCTGAAAAGAAACGCTTTTTTCCCTGATTTTCATGAGATATTCCGTAAAATTCATGTTGCAATTGCTCCTTTCTGTCAATTGAATCTGCAACGATAAACTCTTGCTTCATAGGGGGTAAATATGGGGTTTGTGCCGTCGTGTCCGGCAATATTGCACATGACAAGCTGTAATTTTTTCCCCTGATATTCTTTCGGGAGGGTGACAGTTTGCTTTTTATCTGTGAATGAGCAGATAATCAGATAGTGAATATCTTTGTATACTCTTTCATACATATAGATGGTTGGATGCATGGGGTAGAATTCTCTGTAACTGCCATGCAATAGGGTTTTGCTTTTTTTGCGCAAGGCAAGACAACGGCGGTAGGTATTCAAAATACTGAAATAATGATTCTGCTGTGATTTGACATTGATTTCTTTGTAATTGGGATTGACCACAAACCATGGCTTGACAGGGGAGAAGCCTGCATTTTTGGAATGACTCCATTGCATCGGAGTTCGTGCAGAATCACGGCTTGATACATGAACACGGTGTAACCGCCTTTCCGGAGATTCAAACGACAGGAAACGCTCATAATTTTTCCGGCTTGCAATATCCATGTAATTGTCAATTGTTGGAAGTTTGATGTTGGTCATGCCGATTTCCTGCCCCTGATAAATGAAGGGTGTCCCTTGTAAGAATAAATAGCACATTGCCAGCATTGTACCGCTTTCCCTCCAAAAGTCCTCATTTCCGTAACGGCTGATAATTCGGGGGTGGTCATGATTCTCCAAATACAGCACATTCCATGACTTTCCATGTAAAGCAGTCTGCCATCTGGATACGGCACGTTTGAAGCGTACCAGACTAAAGGGGAGATTGACATATTCTGTGAATAAGCAATCCGCCATCATATGGTCAAATGAAATCATCATGTCAAGGGATTTGCTGTCTCCGGTCAGATAGCGCATTGCAGATTTGAGGGTTGTCATAGGCCCTTCCCCGATTTGGACAGCGTGGTAACGTTCAGCGACTTTGCGGAATTCGCCCAGATATTCATGGATGTGAGGTCCATCCTTGTAGTGCATCATGCCCCCGATTGCCGGAATGAAGGGGATACCGTTCGGAAGTCCTTCACGCTTCGAAATGAAGTTAATCACATCTTCACGGAAACCATCAACCCCCATATCTAACCAGAATTTCATAATTCCCTTGACTTCCTGCCGAACTTTGGGATTATCCATGTTTAAATCAGGCTGTTTTTTGGAGAATAAGTGCAAGTAATATTGACCTCTCATTTCGTCATATTCCCAAGCTTTCCCCTCAAAGAGGGAATCCCAGTTATTGGGCTTGTCTCTCCAGATGTAGTAATCACTGTAGGGGTTGTCTTTGCTTTTTCGGCTTTCCTGAAACCAGAAATGCTCATCAGAGGTATGATTCACAACCAAATCCATTAGAATTTTCAAGCCCAATTGATGCGCTTTTTCCAGTACCTTTTTGAACTGTTCCAATGTGCCAAAATCGGGGTGAATGTCCCTGTAATCCGAAATATCATAGCCATAATCAGCATTCGGGGAGGGATAAATCGGAGAAAACCAAATTCCATCCACACCAATAGACTTGATATATTCCAGCTTGTCATATACTCCATACAAATCCCCGATACCGTCACCATTTCCGTCACAAAAGCTTCTTGTCCAAATCTGGTAGAAACTCATTTCTTTGAACCAGTCCATTTTTCAAGCAACTCCTCTCTGACTTCCGCAACGTTTTTATGAAATTCATTTCCTTTTTCCGTCCATTCATCAAGCAATTCCTCACGCACTTCGGTGACATTGTCATGAAATTCCTGTAAATTCGACTGGAATTCCTGCCGTTTCTTTTTGAGATACTCTTCCGCTTCTGCAAAGTTTTCCTGCATACCAGATAAATTTTCCTGCCAATTCAGGCGGTTGCCTGTGATACCGTCCTGAATGCCGGATTTGACAGCTTTTGGAAAATGGAATACATCATAAAATGCATCCATGACGTCAGTGGTCATATTCAGGAATTTATCAGATTTGCCATTTCTGCGGGGTTTGAGCTTTCCGGCGTGTTTCATTTCCAAAACTACTTGATAGCGGTCAAGGGCTTGCATGACACTATCATTCCATGAGATATAGATTTCATTCATGGCATTCTGACCGACTTGGCGCATTTTGTCGGGATTTTTGGAAAGTTCCATCAGCAAGCGAGCCATTGAACCGCTGGTTTCTGCCACGGTATAGCCATTTCTTCCGTGAGTAATTCCCTCCGCTGCACAAGAACCATCAATTAACACGCTTGCCAGCCCACAAGCTGCCGCCTCACGCACAACAATTCCATTGGTGTCATATGTTGACGGAAACAGGAATAAATCTGCCCTTGTATTCCATGCACGCAGTCTTTCACGGTCATAGACAGGTCCTGTAAAAATGACTTTCCCTGCCTTTTGGTTGCCTTTTTCGCTGGAAATTGTGCTGTCTTGCTGACGGATGTCGAGGGAAATACCGTATTCTCTCAAAGTCTGCTGTAATTCCGGCGCATCCACACCAGAGCCGATAAATACCATTCTGTAATCCATACCATTTTCGGAAAGTTCCTGCATGGCATCAATAATCAAGGGCAATCCCTTATATTTGATGATTCTCCCCACAAACAAAAACATAGGCACATTTTCGGGGAGGTCATACTCTTTGACGGTATCCTGTACGAAATCTGCATCAGCAATGCCTTTCGCAAAATCCACACCATTCGAAACAACTCGAATGTCACCTTCATAGCCCAATGAACGGAGATTATCTCCTGCACCATGGCTGACCGTCCAGACTTCATCACAAGCGGAAATATTTGTGACCATAGCTTTGATGGCTTCTTTGCGGATTTTTTCGGACTTCATCGCCCTTGCAATATCCACGTCATATTTGGTATGGTAGGTAAAAATCACTGGTGCATTGGTTTCATTTCGGAGAATGCGTCCCATAATCGCCGAAACTGCCGGACAATGCACATGAATAATATCCGGCTGAAATTGTGCCATTTCAGAGATAGCTTTCATGGCAAGGGGATTGCCGGCTCTGTAACCATCTGCCACTTCCGGCAATTTGAAACTCTTATAAGGTATCACCGGATAGGGATAAATCGAATAATCTGTATTAGGGTATTCCGGCACTCCTACCATGACACGGGCTTTTCCCGTTTCGGTCATAATTTCAGCGTAATTTTTGACAACAGTCACAATTCCATCCAAAAGGGGAGGAAATGAGTCATTCAATAAACATACTTTCATCAATATTCAGCTCCTCTAAACAAAAATATTCAACACATTCACGCATTGAATCAGCTACTTTTTATTATAGCACATATTTCCCCATTTTGCAAGGCGGTATTGACATATTTTCAGAAATATGTTACAATAAAATCAGCTTAAACGTTTTCAACAAAAGGATGATGTATTATGGAAAACAAGCAAAGTAAGATTTTAAGGTTATTGCCCAAAAAAAGGAAAGGCTTATCAAAATTCATATTCAGCCGTACCTTATTGATTGTTTTGCTGATTATCGTGCAAGTGATGGTGATTTTGAGCTTTTACACATGGTTCAAAAAGTATATGCCCCATTTTGAGGTATTTCAGGCTGTTTTTTCTGTTTTGATGGTGTTTTATTTATTCAGTTCCGATATGGATTCGTCTGCAAAATTAACATGGATGATGCTCATTACCCTTGCACCAATTCCAGCAACATTTTTTTTGTGGTACACGAATACAGATGTTGGTCAAAGGGCTTTACGAAACCGTTTCGATTATCTCGTCAATGAAACCAAAACCGCCCTCCCACAAGACCCCGACACCATCCGCAAAGCCGAAGCCGTGGATTCCTGCACAGATGATTTGTGCCATTTCTTGAATCGTATGGGATGCTTTCCATTATTTGAGAATACAGAAGTAACTTATTTCCCATCAGGGGAAAAGAAATTTGAAGCCCTTTTAGAGGAGCTGAAAAAGGCGGAAAAATTTATTTTTCTGGAATACTTCATTATTGATGAGGGCTATATGTGGGGGAGTATCCTGCAAATTTTAGCCCAGAAGGCTAAATTAGGTGTGGAAGTGCGTGTGATGTATGACGGAATGTGTGAAGTCACAACACTTTCCTATGATTATCCTGAACGAATGAAACGCTTTGGCATTCAATGCAAGGCATTTTCTCCCCTGCGTCCGTTTTTGTCCACACATTATAATTACCGTGACCACCGGAAAATATTGGTCATTGATGGAAAGGTTGGTTTCAATGGTGGTGTCAATTTAGCAGATGAGTATATCAACCATATTGAACGCTTTGGCTATTGGAAAGATACTGCCGTCATGCTCAAAGGGGATGCAGTCAGCAGTTTGACCTTGCTTTTTCTGCAAATGTGGAATATCACAGAACCAGAACCGATTTTTGAGCCATATCTTGCATTACCGGACGAAAAGCCGGAGCATTCTTCTGGATTGGTAATGCCTTATGGGGATTGCCCCTTAGATGGGAACAGAGTCGGCGAAAGCGTTTACATGGATATTCTGAACCGTGCGGAAAGTTATGTTCACATTATGACCCCTTATTTGATTCTTGACGGCGAATTAGAAACGGCTTTGAAATTTGCAGCTCGCAGGGGAGTGGATGTGAGAATTATTCTCCCCGGAATCCCTGATAAGAAATTAGCCTATTCTCTTGCAAAGACACATTATCAATTTTTGGTTGATGCAGGGGTGAAAATTTATGAATATACCCCCGGTTTTGTTCATGCAAAGGTTTTTGTGAGTGATGATAAAAAAGCCGTAGTCGGGACAATCAATCTGGATTACCGGAGTTTATACCACCATTTCGAATGTGCGGTGTATATGTATCATACGGAATGCATTCCGGCAATTGAAGAGGACTTTATGAGAACATTGCAGAAATGCCGGACAGTTACCCCTGAAAGCATCAAAAATGAGACAATGTTTTATAAAGTGTCTGGAAAGGTCATGAAATTGATTGCTCCATTGATGTAAAGAAAAAATATATTTGCATGTTTCGTAGTTTTTTGTGTGAAATGCTGAAAATATAACAGGATTTTTTACAGCCTTGCATTTTTGTGCGGAATGTGCTATAATATTGGCATAAATTGATATTTTTTGAGTGAGGTAACATTATGAAATCACAAAAAAGGAATGCAATCATGACCGCTGTACTTGTTTGTGGAATGCTTTTGACTGCGCCAATGACTGCCAAAGCAGCCGAAATTGTTGAGCCTGAAACCATCCCCGAACAAACTGATACTTCTGAGGAAGAACAACCCTTAGAAGAACAACCAGTGGAAGAACAGCCACCGCAGGAACAGGAACAACCTCCAACAGAACCCCCAACAGAGGAACAACCTCCGCAAGTATACCCTGAAACAAATTTGAAACGTCCCATTGATATGATTTTCACGGATGAATTGGGGAGGGCTTATATCCTTGAAGATGGAGTGCAGAAAGTAGGGAAATTTTTGCTTTCTCCTAATTTCATGTTAGGAGATGTCAACCCAGATAATTCCGTCAATGCGTCAGATGCTGCTACCATTTTGGAAGCAGTCGCAAAAGCAGGCGCAGCTGGTGAAAAGCCTGAAACATTTCTCCCTTTGGATGAAACAACACAAAGATTTCAGCCTTCGGAAGCGTTTTTATTTGCTGATGTGGATGAAAATGGCGTTTTAGATGCCTCTGATGCAGCTGCTATTTTAATCTATAGTGCGCAACAAGGAAGCAGTGAAAACATTTTGCCGATGGGGACTGAGGAATTTTTAACGGACAGTGAGGGATTTTTACATCAGGGATTATTTCAGGATGGCGAAAAAACTTACTACACAGATGAAAAATATCACCCTTGTTATGGATGGCAGAGGATTGACAACCAGTATCATTACTTTTTAGAGGATGCTTCACAAATTGATACCGGTTGGCAGGAAATCGGCGGAAATACCTATTACTTTGATGAAAATGGTGCTTCAGCCCGTAATGTCTGGATGTATCGGGACAAAAAGAAAGTTTACCTTGATGTCAGGGGAATTTTAAGGCACGGCTTATTTGTTATCAATCATAATACTTATTATATCACAGATGATGGAATTGCCAAGGGTTGGCTGGATGATAACGGAAAAATTCGCTACTTCAATGAAGAAGGCATTATGCAAACAGGAATGATTGACATTGATGGTTATATCTATTGTCTGGATTTGTATGGTGTTCGTCAAACGGGCTGGATTTTGATTGATGGAAGGCGTTGTTTCTTCTATTATCAAGCCGGATATATGGCGAAAGGCTGGAATCAAACCAATCTGGGGCAGTGCTATTTCGATACCACAACAGGCGAATTGCAAACCAGTTTCTTCACTGTTGAAAATCAAACCTATTATGCACAAGAGGACGGTACGATTTTAACTGGTTGGCAAGTGATTGATGGTGCAACTTATTACTTCAATGAATCGGGTGTCATGCAAGTAGGTTTTGTAGAAATTGAAGGACAAATTTATTATTTTGATGAATCCGGAAAAATGCACACAGGTTTGACCGAAATTGACGGAAAGTATTATCTTTTTGATGAAAATGGTGTTCGTTTGACAGGATGGCAGGAATTTGACGGTCAGCGTCATTATTTCATCACCACCACAGGAGAAATGGCGGTCGGGTTCTATCCTACAGATGCCGGAACAATCTATTTCAATCCTGAGGGTGTTTGGCTCATGGGATGGATTGAAGAAAATGGAAATTGGCACTATGCAAATGAAAACGGTATCATTCAGTTAGGCTGGACGGAAATTGAAGGGAATACCTATTATTTCAGTGGTGACACTGGAATTATGGTAGGTGGACTTACCACAATTGATGGTGTACTTTACCTTTTCAATGAGAATGGTATTTTACAGAATCAAGAAGCTGGTTGGATTGATTACCAAGGCGCACGCTATTACCGTCTCGAAACAGGACAAGTTCTCACAGGTTGGAATGAAATTGACGGCGTTCGCTGCTATATGCATGAAGATGGTACGATTTGCAATGGATGGGTAGAGATTGACAATTGGCGTTATTATTTCAAGGATAGTGTCCCTTCTGTTGGCTGGAAAACCATTGATAATCAGCAGTATTGTTTCTATAGCAACGGTAGAATGGTAACTGGTTGGCTTGACTGGAATCAGAACCGCTATTACTGCAATGAAGAGGGCATTTTACAGAAAGGTTGGCAGACCATTGAAGAAAATCGGTATTATTTCAATGGTAGCGGTGAAATGTTGACAGGTTGGGTAACAATTGACGGAAATCGATACTATTTCAATGAAGATGGTGTGATGCAATCCAATTGTGATGTTGATGGAATCCATCTTGATGAAAATGGAATTGCTGTAACAGAATAAGAAACCATTGCTGAACAGAGAAAGGACTTTTAAGGATGAAACGATTTTATGAAGTTGCCGCAGTGATTGGAACATTACTCATGAGTGCCGGATTGGTTGCTTGTGGAACAACTGCGGAAAATGTCACGAGAGATGATATGGGAGTACAGCATACTACTGCTGTCAAGATTCTGCTCGCTGATGAACAGGAAACCGAAACGGAAACAGAAACCACATTTGAGGAAATGCCAGTGGAAGAAACGGAAACACAAACGGAAGCTTCTGAGGAAAATGCAGAAAATGCTGAACAAGCGGAAAATCCAGCTCCAGCCCCTGCTCCTGCTACGGAAGCCCCACCAAAAGCAACTACCCCTAAATCAACTACCAAAAAAGCTACTAATAATAATTCCAGCAATAATACCAGCGGAAATAATAGCTCTTCTGGTAATTCCACCAGCAATTCTCCGAGAGTAGTCGAAACTGAACCCGAACTTGAACCCGCTCCAGCTCCTAATATTGTGCTTGAAACTGCACCGAATCTGCCTGACATTGTACTGGAAGTTCCTCCGGAAGTACAAGAAACTGACCCACCTGCTCCCACTGCACCCCCTCCACCAGCTATCAATGGGGATGACTTCACATTCCGTTATGGTGGTTTTGCATTGTCATTGCGTGATAATCCGGACGGTTTTGTGTCCGCATTTGCACCACAAGGAGAACCCTTGCAAGCTCCCAGTGGTAGTGGCACAGATATGACCTATATTTACAATGATTTCACTATCTATGCTTGGAAAGATGAAAGTGGAAATTCCCAATTGACTGGAATTCGTGTGACAGGTGCAGGCATTCCCACAAGCAGAGGCATTTCTGTTGGTTCTTCTGCTGAGGATGTTGCAGCCGCTTATGGTTCACAGGGCGGTTATGTGTACAGCTACAATGATTGTACGTTACGTTTTACAATGGAAAATGGAACAGTCAAGGAAATTTCATATGATTATCCCTAATCAGTAAGGACTTGGTATTATGGTATTCAGCAGTACAACATTTTTGTTTATATTTCTTCCTGCGGTGCTGATTCTCTATTATCTGATACCAGAAAAGCACTGTCGGAATGCATTGTTAATTCTGGCAAGTTTGCTCTTTTATGCATACAATGAACCCTTTGTTGTGGGGATGTTGTTGCTTTCGATTTTATCAAATTATGCTTTTGGACTGATGATGAAAGGGAAAAAGCATATCCGCATTATGGGGTTGATATTCTCCATTTTTTGGAATCTGGAATTATTATATTTATACCAATATGCTGGATTTTTTGCCGGAATCCTCAACCATTTACCATTTTTCAATATTCCTGTACCAGAGGTGAAACTTCCCATCGGAATTTCTATTTTCACATTACAAGCAATGTCCTATGTAATTGATGTTTATCGGGGAAAAGCGCAAATTCAAAATAACCCATTCCGATTATATCTATCGATTGCATTATTCCCACAATTATTAGCAGGGCCAATTGTGCAGTACCATGACATTGAAAATCAGCTGACGGAAAGAACCGTGAATTTCAAGCAAATGGCACGGGGAATCCGGAGATTCATCATAGGGCTTGCCAAAAAGCTGTTAATTGCCGATACAATTGGTTTGATGGCGGATTCAGCCTTTGCAATGGAGAATGAAAAAATCATTTTTTCCTATGCATGGATGGGGGCAATTTGTTATACACTGCAAATTTATTTTGCTTTGAGTGGGTATAGTGATATGGCGATTGGATTAGGGAAAATGTTCGGCTTCCAATACAAAGAAAATTTCAATTACCCCTATTTTTCGAAAAGTATCACGGGATTCTGGAAAAGATGGAATATTTCTCTTTCTGCATGGTTTCAAAGATATGTCTATTTCCCACTTGGCGGAAATCGAAAGGGAAATGTGCGGATGCTATGCAATTTATTGATTACCTATTTAGGGATTGGCTTATGGTATGGGGCATCATGGAATTTTGTAATCTGGGGCTTATGGAATGGATTCTTTCTCATATTGGAATTTTTCATGGCAAAGGGCAATTTTCCCAAAAATCCATTGCTTGCAATATTGAAGCGTTTCTATTGCATGGGAATTACCGTTTTAGGGTTTGTGATATTCCGTGCAGAGGATATGCAACAAGCATTTGCATTCTGGAGGGCTATGTTTGGGTTCAGTCCGGCAGATGTCGCACAGAAACAAGCTTCTTTTGGATTGATGACATTTCAATGTAACTCCCTTTTTGTGATTACAATGATTTTTGCAGTGGTTTTTGTTATGCCTGTCAATCCTTGGCTGAAACAACTATTACAAAATGCCAATCCTCCTACACAAAAAAGGGTCAGTATCTTGTCTTATGCAGGTTCAATGGTATTATTTGGGATTTGCTTGTTATATCTTGCATCAGGGGAATCACGTCCCTTGGTGGGGTTGAATTTCTGAGGTGTCGGGCATGAAAAAGAAAACAAAAAGAAGAAAGGCAATACAAAGAAGGTATATGGCATATTGTCTGGTATTTTTGGCGGTTTGTGCTGTACCTTCTGTGATGATGTTATTTCCGAACCATTCCACAGGGAAACGAATTCAGACGAAATTCTCATCGTTTCAAAATCCAGATGGTTCATGGAATGAACAATTCGGGAGTGATTTAACGGCTTATGTTTCGGAACATTTTGGATTTCGTCAGGAGTTGGCAAATATTGACAGTAAGTTAAAAAGCAATCTTTTCCAGACTTCCACGGAAAAAGATGTGATTGTTGGGAAACATGGATGGCTGTATGACCGATTGACATTGAATGATTATGTCAATCAGTCAACCATTTCAGAACATGGGATGCAAAATATCGCCTACAATCTGAAAATGTTACAAGATTACACGGAAAGCAAAGGCGCAAAATTTTTGACGGCGATTGTTCCCAATAAAAATACCGTTTATCCGGAATATATGCCGAAATACATCAAACCTTCTCCACAAGATGGAAATTTAGAACACCTTACAAAAGCCCTTGAAAATACGGATGTTTCATTTTTGAATTTGACAGATACCTTGATTTCTGCAAAGAGTACCGCAGAAACACCCATTTATTACCGAAAAGATACCTATTGGAACAATACCGGCGCATTGGTTGCTTATCGGGCTATGATGGAGAAAATCGGAATCCCTTATGAAGCTTATGAGGATGCAGAGTATGTGACAGCACCTGCACACCAGAGCGAATTATGGCAAAAATTATATCCTACTTCTAAAGAATTGGAAAATGAAAATACTTATGCTATCGAATTTCATTATGATTATCAGGGACATTATCAAAGTTTGGATGATACGTTAATCACAACACTGAATACCAATCAAGAACGCACTGACAGCCTTTTGATGTTTCGGGATTCGTTTGGAGCTGAAATAATTCCCTATTTTTCAGAACAATTTCGATTAGCGAAATATTCAAGTGACAGCCCCTATTCTCTGTATGATATGGAGTCACAAGAATATCATGCTGTGGTTGTGCAAACGTCAGAAAGTGAAATCGAAAATTTGCAGGGAAATGCCCCGATTCATGGCGCACCTTATGCGGAGGATATGCCGGAATTTGCGGAAGAAGTTCCGGAATTGGCAACCGCCTATATTGAAGAGGTAAGCGGAGTATTTGTGCATGTCTGGGGAGCGATTATATGCCCCAAAACTCTAACAGGAATGGAAAATTATTATGTCACCATTAAGGATAATGATGGGAAAGAAATTTCCTACCTCTCCTATCATTGCTATGAAAAAGATAAATTCAAGGATACACAAATCAGAGATAATGGCTATTCTATGTATATTCCTACCCCTGACCTTTCACCTGAACAGCGTTATGAATTGACTTTGACGGTACAAGGTAAAAATTTCTGTTATTGCTGTCCAATTGGAGCATTCACAACATAACCCCAAAAAGCAGACATTTTTGTCTGCTTTTCTTTTTGTGCAAATGTTTCATAAAATAACCTTTTAGTGGATAAAATACTTGACAAAAATATCAGGATATGCTATAATAAATTTGTGCAAATCAAATTGGAATTAACATGAATTTAACTTGACATTTCCTACAAAACGTGGTAAAATGAAATTGGCATCCTCATTACAAAAAATAATACATGATGCCGGAAAAGGAGATGTAGGAAATGGACAAACAAGGATTGACTCAGGCGCAAGTCGAGGAAAGCCGGAAACAACACGGCACGAATGCACTGACACAAATTCCACCTGACCCCCTATGGAAAAAAATTCTGGAAGGCTTCAAAGACCCTATGATTATGATTTTGTGCTTTGCACTGGTCATTCAGGTGATTTTGGTTGTATTGCATCAGTCAGAATGGTATGAGCCTGTCGGGGTATTGATTGCGATTTTGATTGCGAATGGTGTTTCAGCCGTTTCAGAATCCAATCAGGAAGGTAAGGCGGCTTCACTCCGTGCGGATGAAGAATCCAAAGAAGTGGCAAAAGTCATTCGTGACGGAAAATTGCAGGAAATTCATGTTTCTGACGTGGTTGTCGGAGATTTGATTTATTTGCAGGCTGGTGACAAAATCGCTGCTGATGGTATCGTTGTAGACGGCGAATTGAAAATCGACCAGTCCGCCCTGAACGGTGAAACCGAAGAATGCCCGAAAATTCCGCTTCCTGAAGGGGAAACTTTCGACAAAAAGGATTTGCTCAACAGCTACTATGCATACCGTGGTACGGTAGTTTGTGGCGGTGAAGCTTATCTGCAAGTGCAGGTAGTCGGCGATAAGACATTATTTGGTGAACTCGCCCTTGAGGTGCAGGAAGACACCAGAGAAACTCCCTTGCAGGTGAAGCTTGGAAAATTGGCGAAACAAATTTCTACGTTTGGTTATGTTGGAGCGATTGCCATTATTGTTGGAATTTTGCTGAAAACAGTGATTTCAGGGGAATTGCCAACAAATGTCTCTGAATGGATAAAACTTATCATCAATGCTGTCATGGTAGCAGTAACTGTTATCGTTTGTGCAGTGCCGGAAGGTCTGCCGATGTTGACCTCCATTCTGCTTTCATTCCAAAGTTTGAAAATGGCGAAAGATAACGTCCTCGTTCGTAAAATCAACGGTTTGGAAACTGCTGGTAGCTTGAACATTCTGTTCAGTGATAAGACTGGTACAATCACAGAAGGTCGTCTTTCTGTTGTGGAAATGAAAGTTGGTAACGGAAAAGGCTATCAGAAATTACAGGAAGTCGGGAACGCTTTCAAGTCTGATGTGATTGTCGGAATTGGTCTGAATAACAGTGCTTCTTACAGTGAGGGTTCTGTCATTGGTGGTAACAGTACAGACCGTGCTTTGATGAATTTCTTGGTGGATAGTCAATCCGCTGACCATCTGGAGCGTGATAATGTGATTGCATTCAATGCATTCAACTCTACTAAAAAATGTTCCAGTATTGTCATGAAGACTGCAAATGGTGTTATGACTTATATTAAGGGTGCGCCGGAAAGACTGCTTGACAGATGTACAAGCTACCTTGATGAAAACGGCAATGTTCAGCCTTTACCAGATACAAAGCCCCTTATGGCTTATATTGACGAACAAGCAGCACGCTCCATGCGTTTGTTGGGTGTGGCAAGAACAGAGGGAGATAATGAAGATGCGCCCTTGACTTTGGTTTGTATTCTCTGCATTCGTGATAATGTCCGTAAAGATGCAAAGGATGCTATCAAAGAGGTACAGAATGCCGGTGTACAAGTTGTGATGGTAACAGGTGACAGAAAAGAAACTGCTGTAGCCATTGCCAAAGATGCAGGTATCCTTCAAAAGGATACAGATGTTGCATTGACTTCTAAGGAACTCAATGAAAAATCTGATGAGGAAGTCAAGAAGATTATCCCCAATTTGCGTGTGGTTGCTCGTGCATTGCCGACTGATAAGAGCCGTCTGGTTAGGTTGGCACAGGAATTGGATTATGTTGTTGGTATGACTGGTGACGGTGTCAACGACTCTCCCGCATTGAAAAAAGCCGACGTTGGTTTTGCAATGGGCAGCGGTACGGAAGTTGCAAAGGAAGCCGGAGATATTACCATTCTGGATGATAGATTCTCTTCCATTGAAAAGGCGATTTTGTACGGTCGTACCATGTTCAAGAGTATCAGAAAGTTCTTGATATTCCAGTTGACAGTCAATGTAGCCGCCGTTGTGACTTGCTTTATTGGTCCTCTGCTTGGTGAAAATGAAATGCTTTCCGTTATTCAGCTGTTGTTGATTAACTTGGCAATGGATACCCTTGCAGCGATTGCATTCGGTAGTGAACCGGCACTGCAAGAATATATGCGTGAAAAGCCTGTTCCTCGTAGTGCTGGAATTGTCAGCAAAAAGATGCTGATTGAAGTTATCATTAGTGCAGTGTATATCACATTGATTTGTCTTGTGATTCGTTTTGTACCATTCTGTCAAAATTTGTTATACGGTTCAACAGTCGCTGCAAATGCTGATGCTGCTGATGCCGGAAGAGTTTACCTTGTATCCGCTTTGTTTGCTACGTTCATGATGGCAATCACATTCAACGGATTCAATGCAAGAACTGAACACCTGAACCCCTTCGAACATCTGGGAAGAAACAAAAATTTCCTGTTAGTTATGGGCGGCATTTTCCTGCTCCAGTTTATCTTTGTCACATTTGGCGGTGATTTCCTCGGAGTAACTCCTTTGAGCGCATCGACATGGGGAATTTGCCTTGTGCTTGCATTCCTTGTTATTCCGATTGATGTTATCCGTAAAATTATTGCTGGACAGAAGTAATCTTGTACAATAGCAAGGTGTAACCTTGTTATCAATAAATTTCTTTTTAGGAGGTAATTCAAATGCCCGTAAATCTTTCAAAAGGTCAAAAGGTAGACCTGACAAAAACTAACCCCGGTCTGAAAAAGATTCTCGTAGGTCTTGGCTGGGATACGAACAAGTATGATGGTGGTTTCGACTTTGACCTTGATGCAGCTGCTTTCCTTTGCGGTGACAATGGTCATGTCACTTCTGATGCGGATTTTGTTTTCTACAATAACAAGATGCATTCTTCCGGTTCTGTAGAACACGCAGGCGACAACCTGACTGGTGCTGGTGAGGGTGATGATGAAGTCATCCGCATTGATTTAAGCTTGATTCCGGCGAATGTTTCTAAAGTTGATTTCACTGTTACCATTCATGAAGCTGATACAAGAAGACAGAATTTCGGTCAGGTGAGCAATGCCTATATCCGTGTGATGAATGAGGAAAACGGAGAAGAATTGATTCGTTACGACCTTGGTGAAGATTTCTCTATTGAAACAGCGGTTGTTGTGGGTGAAATTTACAGATATAACAGTGAATGGAAATTCAATGCCATTGGCAGCGGTTTTGATGGCGGTCTGGAAGCACTTTGCAGAAACTTTGGTGTCAATGTATAACTGAAAGTTTGAGGTGATTTGAAATGCCAATCAGTTTACAAAAAGGTCAGAAAGTAAGTCTGACGAAAGGCAACCCCGGACTTTCTAAAATTCTCGTTGGTCTGGGATGGGATACAAACCAGTATGATGGCGGTTATGATTTCGACCTTGATGCATCTGCTTTCCTTTGTGGCGCAAATGGAAAAGTAAATGACGATTCTGATTTCATTTTCTATCATAATTTGGTGCATAGTTCTGGAGCAGTGGAGCATACCGGCGATAACCTGACGGGTGAAGGCGAGGGCGATGATGAAGTCATTCGTGTGAATTTGAGTGCTGTACCGGATAATATCAGCAAGATTGCATTCACTGTTACCATTTATGAAGCACAGGAACGTGGTCAGAATTTCGGTCAGGTAAGCAATGCTTATATTCATGTGACAGATGAAGTAACCGGAGCTGAAATTATCCGCTATGACCTTGGGGAAGATTTCTCTATTGAAACAGCGATTGTTGTTGGCGAAATCTACAGACACAATGGTGAATGGAAATTCAATGCCATTGGCAGTGGTTACGAGGGCGGATTATATGCCCTTTGTAAGAGCTTCGGTGTGAACGTTTAATCAATGATGCTTTTTGATGGGCTGTCCCCATTTTGGGGGACGGCTCATCTAATAAAAGGAGGTTTGAGAAATGGCGGTTAATCTGAAAAAAGGTCAAAAGGTAGAACTGAAAAAGGAAAGTGGCGGTACACTTCAAAGGGTGACTGTTGGTCTTGGATGGGATGAAGCACAGGCAGCCGGCGGTTTGCTGGGGTTGTTTGGAGGCAGGAAGCAAGATATTGACTGTGACGCCAGTGCTTTTGTATGTGTGAATGGAAAAATTGTTAGTAAAAACGATATTGTTTACTTTGGGAATCTCACACATAAGACGAAGGCAGTTCAGCACGCAGGGGATAACCTCACAGGTGCTGGAACTGGTGATGATGAACAGATTTTTGTAGAACTTTCTAAGCTCCCACAGGAATATGATAAAATCATTTTTGTGGTCAATATTTATCAGGCAAGGGAACGGAAACAGAGTTTCGGAATGATTCGCAATGCCTATATCCGCATTTGTGATGAAAAAGGTGTGGAACTTTGTAGATATAACCTTTCTGAAGATTATGATGCTAGTATGACAGCAATGGTATTTGGTGAAATCTACCGCCATAATGGTGTATGGAAATTCAATGCCATTGGTCAACCAACTACAGATAATTCGGTTACTGAATTGGCTGCACGGTTTCAATAATTGCAGACCATACAAGGAGGGAGTCCGTTCTTGGATTCCCTCTTTTTCGATAGAAAGGAGCGTTATCAATGATAAATTTAGTCAGAGGATTTCGTGGAAAATTAGGAGATTCCATTCAATTGAATCAGCCTTTTCAAGTGCATATGAAAACATTGGGAAATGCTGAATATGATAGCTGTTGTTTCGGGGTGGATGCAGATAATCAGCTTTCAGATGACCGCTATATGATTTTCTATAATCAATTGCGTTCACCCAATGGGGAAATTATCTGTAACAGTTCAGGAAATTTTTCAGATTATATGGTCAATCTTTCCGCATTGCCTGAGAAAATTCAGAAACTGGTATTTACTGTCAGTATTGACGGTGCTGGTACAATGGGAGAAATTCAATCTCATCAAATTCAGATTCTCCAAAATGGAACGGTTTGCATGGAATTAAACCTGACTGGAAAAGATTTCCAGAATGAAAAGGCAATTATTGGAATTGAAATTTATTTGAAAAACGTCTGGAGAATTGCATCTCCTGCAAGTGGGTATAATGGCGGTCTTGCTGATTTATTGACACATTATGGTGGTACATTGGCAGAACCTGCGCCAATTCCCGAACCTGCGCCAATTCCCGAACCTGTTCCAATTCCCGAACCTGCGCCAATTCCTGAACCTGTGCCAATTCCCGAACCTGAACCAACTCCTGAACCTGAACCAACTCCTGAACCTGAACCAACTCCTGAACCTGTGCCAATTCCCGAACCTGAACCAACTCCTGAACCTGTTCCAACTCCCGAACCTGTACCAGCTACAAAAGTGGAATTGCGCAAGGGACAGAAAGTTAGTCTCCAAAAGAAAGAGGGGCAATCATTAGGAGAGATTCATGTCAATTTGAATTGGAGTCAGCCCACAGGACTGGCAAGCCTTTTCAATTTTGCGATTGACCTTGATTTGGAATGCTTATATGAATTGACCGATGGGACAAAGGGATGTATTCAGGCATTAGGGAAAAAATTCGGCTCTCTGACCGATTCGCCTTATATTCTGCTGGACGGTGACGACAGAAGCGGGGCAAATTCTAACGGTGAAAATATTCATATCAATGGTGACAAAATCCCAAAGATTAAGCGATTACTGATTTTCACTTCCATTTATGAAGGGGCTGCAAACTGGGCAGTTGCAAAGGGCATTGTTACCATGAAATGCCCGAATAATCCGGAACTGATTGTTCGTATGGATGAATACGGCTCACGTTGTAAAGTTTGTGCAATTGCCTTGTTGGAAAATAAAGACAATCAGGGCTTTACCGTCGAAAAATTGGTACAATATTTCGATTCTAAGCCGAAAATGGATAAAGCTTATCATTGGGGCTTAAAGTGGGGATATGGCAAAAAGTAATTTTGCTGGAATTCTAGGGGAAAATTACAATTGACACTTGCCTATCTCCCATTATCAATTCTGATTTCTAGCGATTGAAATTCACTATATGTTGTTGGACTTGACAAATCAAAGGGAATGTGTTATAATAAGGCATATTCTGACCGCCTGTCAAATGAGGGAAGTCCGGTGAAACTCCGCCGCAGCCATCACTACCGTTATAGTCGGGTCGCTCGGACAGGTGAATATATTGCAAGCGTGATTGGTATGGAATGGCGCAGTCATTTGACCGCAGACGAAAAAATGTAGTCTTGGCGGTTTGGATGACTGCGCCCTTTTTCGCTCCCAATCAGGGGCGTTTTTTATTAAAGGAGGGAATTGATGGCGAAAAAATACACAAAATCAGATTGCATTGCATTGCTCCGTGTAAAGATGCAGGAAATTTCTCTCCGTGGTGAAAAACGCTATCCGAAACGCTCTGACTTTTCCAGTGAGGAAGTCAATGCAATTAAAGCATTCCTTGGCGCATGGGGTCGAGCTTTGGAATCTGCCGGAATCAAGCCCCCACGGGAAAAAACGAAAGGAGAAAATCAATCATGAAAAATTTATTAGCTGGAATGTTGGCTCTTGTGCTGTGTGTGTCTGCAATGCCTTTGAGTGCCAATGCAGAGGGGGAAACAGTGAATGTCAAAGTCACTATTTCCGACAAGGACGGAAACGCCGTCTTACAGCAGAAAAATGTCACTGTGACAGATATTGACAGTGATGGCGCATTGACTATCAATGATGCATTGATTATTGCACACAATGAAAATTATGAGGGCGGTGCAGAAGCTGGCTATGAATCCGCCAAAAGTGAATATGGCTGGGGTATCCAAAAATTATGGGGAACTGCTAACGGCGGAAGTTATGGCTATTATGTCAATCATACTGCTTCCATGGGAGTAGGTGATGCTATCAATGACGGCGATTATTTGGATGCATTTGTTTATACAGATTTGGAAAACTGGTCAGACAAATATACATTCTTTGATGCTATGAATGCAGAAACTTTGCCGAATATTTCACTTCCTTTGACTTTGAGTTATGCCGGATATGATGAAAGTTGGAATCCGGTGACATTGCCTGTTGAAGGAGCTATTATCACCATCAACGGCGAAAAAACCGATTTCGTCACGGATGCAAACGGTTATGTTGAAATCAGTTTCCCTGAAACTGGTGAATATATCGTGAGTGCCGTTTCCGATAACCTGAACATTGTCAAGCCTGTACTTCCTGTAACAGTCAATGCAACAGGTTTAGAACCTATTGAATCTGTTACTTATGGGGATGTGAATGCAGATGGAATTGTTGACATTGCTGACGTTCTGACACTCAATCAGCATTTACTTGGGATTGGAGACCTTGAAGGAGACGGCAATAAAAATGCTGATGTTGACTTAAATGGAACAGTGGATGATGCAGATGCTTTGAATATCCTGAAATCCCTTGTTGATTTGGTGAGCTTACCAATTCAGGCAGAATAAAGTCATCACAACATAATGAAAAAACTGCGGTATGAAATTGACCGCAGTTTCTTTTTTATGCAATTTCTTCCTTACCAATCTGACGGAGTGCATTGTTAATGCCCTCTTTGTAGGCTTCCACGGCATTTTCTGGAGAACCAATCATTTCCCTTCCAATGATATGCCCTGTGCTGTCCACGAAAATGGTAGTTGGGGTATACATGATATTGCCTGCAAGGTTATTCAAGTCTCCATTTCCGGCAATCAAAGTAATACCCATGAAATTGGAATCATTCATAATCTGTTTCACAGTATCTGTATTGAACATACCGTCTAGACACCATGTCATAAAATGCACATTTTCCGGTAAAGATGCTTGCAGTTGGGCAATTTCCGGCATTTCACGAATGCAGGGCGGGCAGGTGGTTGCCCAGATATTGATAGCGGTGACATCTGCACGGGATAATTCTTCTTCTGTGATGGTCGCACCGTCAAGCGTATCAGCAGTGAAACTCAAAATATCTGGAAAGGGGGAAATATACTGCGTTTCTTCTTGTGGGGCTTCATTTTCGATGGAAATTTCATCCTGTTGAATGGCTTCTGTTTCATTGGTATCAATTGACGGATTTTCCGCTTCTGCCTTTGCACATCCGGTCAAAAGCAAGACGGCAGACAAACAAAAGATTTTCATAAAATGATAACGCATACTGCATTTTTCCTTTCTATAAGTGGTATATTGTTATCATAACATATTTTTGTAAAAAATGCAAGGCTTTATGTGATTGTTGCATAAGGGTAACTATCATCCAAAAGAATGGAAGTTATGAACAATATTAGCCTGTATAAAAGGGCTTTTTTTGGTTTGAGTGACGAATAATCATGACAATAGGGTAACAACGCTTGACGAAAATCAAAAATTGTGCTAGAATGTCAAACGTAGAGTAATCTGTAAGTTTCTTTGAAATTAGGCATAAATTGAAATTTTATTACCTATGACTTACCTTTGAATCCTAGTGAATGAGATAGTAAGCTTATGCAAATTGAAGAGAAAACAGGGTATTTCGTGGCTGTCTATCGAAAGACTGACAGCCCTCCTCCTTCCATGATGGAAGGAGGCTATTTTCAACATAGGTTAGCGAAAACTAACATATTTCTTGTGTATTTCTTACAGAAAATATTGATTCTATGGGAAGGGAGTAATTCAAAAAATGTCCTATGAGATAAAACAAAAGCAATTATCAGGCATATTTGCAGTCGTTTTTGCAGTTCTTTTCATGTTGTATTTTTCTGTCGGAATTCCGGTTTCTGCGGCAGTTGAATATTATGCATCATGGGAGGAATATGTAGCCGCCGGAGAACCTAACAATAGTTGGCAGGACAAAGCGAACGCCATTGATGCAGTGCTGGAGGCATCTTATCAGATGTACACCAGCGGAGACCAGACATGAGCTTATGAAGCTGCAAGAAATACTTACAACTTCTACTATGAAACTTCTGGATTTGAAAGAAATGTCAATGGCTATTCTGGTTCGGAAGTCAGCAAAGCAGAATTGCAGTTCAAAACGGCTCGAAAAGCTGTCAAGAATGGTGCGTCTGCTGAGGAAATTGCAAGCGAATTCAACCAACTAAGTGAAATTCTCCACATACAGGCGAACCACCTTGACGGTATCGGGGATGAGGGTGCAAGCGGTTTGAACCTTACCGGAGAGCCTGAGCCTGAAACAGAGGTTGTTTCCGCTGATGAGGAAACCCCTGTTGAAGATGGCGACAGTGCAGAGGTTGAAACCACCACAGAAGCCCCACAGCCGGTTACTTCCGGCAGAAGTAATGCAATGGTAACGTTCCTTGCGTGCTTCGGGATTATCCTCCGTGAGGGTCTGGAAGCAATTCTGGTAGTTGGTGCGATTATTGCCTATCTGGTAAAATCCGGTAACAAGGATAAGCTGAAATATGTTTACATGGGCAGTGTCCTTGCGATTGGTGCAAGTTTTGTTTGTGCATGGTTATTGAGTTTGCTGAAATTGGCAAATACAGCCAATCAGGAAATTATTGAAGGTGTGACGGCTTTAACCGCTGTATTGGTATTGTTCTATGTAAGTAACTGGATGGTATCAAAAGCCGAGGCAGATGCATGGAATCAGTACATTGATGACCAAATCAAAATGTCTGCTGAAACGGGTAGTATGTTTACATTGGCATTTACCGCCTTTTTGGCAGTATTCAGAGAGGGTGCAGAAGTTATCCTCTTCTATCAGCCATTATTAGCAGATGCAGAAAGTGTCAGCTGGGTATGGGCTGGTTTTGGAGTTGGTTGTATTGTATTGGTGTTTGTGTTCCTTGCAATCCGATTCTTGAGCGTGAAGCTTCCGATTCGTCCGTTTTTCTTGGGAACGAGTATTTTAATGTTTGTGATGTCCATTTCGTTCCTTGGTTCAGGTGTCAAGGAGTTAATCGAAGGCGATGTCATTGACATGACTTCCCCTGACTGGTTGCAGGCGATTATCCCATTCAATGATGTATTTGATGTATTGGGAGTTTATCCTTGCTATGAAACACTCATTCCGCAGTTGCTGTTAATCTTCATCACTTTGATGATTTTCGTTATGCAGAAATGGGAGAAAAACAACAAGAATACAGCCGGAATTTTGGCAATTGTATTCGGTGCTTTGGGAATTCACAAATTCTATCAAGGCAAATATGGGAAAGGGCTGGTATATTTCGCTTTCTGTTGGTCTTTGATTCCTGCATTCATTAGCATTGCAGAGGGGATTCACTACCTGACAGAGACACAGGAAGAATACGAAACAGAACTCAAACCCAAACCCAAAAAGGCAAAAGCAGAGAAAAAAGCTCCTGCAAAAGCCTGAAACATTCGCTTTATTGTTCCGATTTCCGGAATGATAGATAAATATTCCCTGTTATTGGGAGAACGAACAGTTTTAATTGTTCACATCTTTAGGAGGTAATTGAAAATGACAAAGAAAATCATTGGTATTGCTCTGGTTGCTTCAATGGCTCTGTCCCTCGCAGCTTGTGGCGGTACAAACGAAAGCAGTAGCACACCTACAGCAGAAAATAATAGCAGTGTAGCAGCTCCGGCTGAAGACAGCGCAGCAGATTCCCCAGCTGATAACGGTGCAGCTGATGAAGATTCCGCAGCAGAAGAGGCTACCGCAGAAGTAAAGTCTGATGCTGCTGATGATGGCGCAGCTGATGCAGGTTTCACAGAATATCCGATTTTTGAAGATGAAGAAATTGGTTTCCTGAATGTATCCGCAGTTTACTTCCAGCCTGTTCCTATGTCCGGTGGTAATGAATCCATTGAAGATTTCAACATCCATCTGGAAGCTGATGTTTCCGCTCTGGAAAATAACCTTGGTTTCGGTGTTGGTGACTGGGTTCCTTATATGACTGTTGACTATAAAGTTACCAACGAGGAAAGCGGAGACGTTGCCGCTGAGGGTTCTTTCATGGTAATGAGTGCTTCTGATGGTCCTCACTATGGTGCAAATGTAAAGTTGCCTGATGCTGGTACTTATACATTGGAATTCACATTCCATAGCCCTGAGGAAAATGGTTATCTGTTGCATATTGACTCTGAAACAGGCCCTGGCGGAAGCTTTGACGAATATTTCAAGGATGGCAACCTGACTGTTACTCATGAGGGTTGGGAATACATTCCGCAGGAATGGTAATTCTGGAAATGATTATGATTTGATGTTACAATCTGCACCGTGCCGATTTTCGCACGGTGCGTTTGTGCGTTATTTAGGGGGCATTTTGACTTCTATATCTTGTATATAAATTGATACTGTATACAAAATATAGGAATCTGTATTTTTCACATTCAATCAAAAAGGAGGTCTTGAAATGCTGAAATATTTTGTCGATACAACAGAAGGGTTGATTACAGCAACAATCCTTGTTGGGTTGATTTTCGGCTTTACTCATTCGGCATATGAGAAAACACGGAAAATTCCCATGATATTGGGGCTGGTACTGGGAATCCTTGCCGGTGGGGTAACGGCTTATTTAAAAAATGCTACGAAACTTGTCAATACATCCACATGGACACTTTGGATTTTTGGCTTTTCGTTGGCATCATTGGTATTATTTTTCATTTTCCATGCATTGAGAAAACCACTCAAAAAAGCTGGTAATGTGATACCACTATTATTTTTAATGATAATTGTAATTGGTGCATTGATGTATGCATTGCCGACAGTGCTTTCGTATCCATATAACATTTATCTGACGGAAAAAAGTGTTCTTTCCACAACATTTTTAACAAAGTGCATTGGAATTGTTTTCGGGATGATTCTGGTATTTTTGGCAGGATTGGCAGTGAATCGAGGTATGGCAAGATTACAGCCGAAAACCGCATTGTTATTGATGGGGCTTGGATTGGGCGTGAATGCCATTCGTCAAATCACCATGTATTTAAGAATTTTACTCACAAAGAAAATCATTTCTAATATCAAATTTGGTGAAAATTTCTCCATTTTCAAGATTGTACAGTTTTCATCTAATCATGAACAATGGTTCATTTTCGGGGGAATTTTTGTGGCAGTGGCAATTCCTGTTATTTTATGGGTGAAAAGTCTGAATGTCAATGAACCCTACAATACTCCGGCTGAACACCGCAAAATTAAGAAAAAGTGGATTGTTACAAAAAGATGGGCTGCGCTGGTAATGGCTTGTCTGGTACTTTCTGGAGTGAATATTACTGTTTTAAAGGCAGTTGCCAACAAAGAAGTGGAATTATCTCCGGTGGAAGATGCGGAAATCATTGACGGGGATGTTGTTGTGAAGTTCGAACAGGTAGAGGATGGACATTTACACCGTTTCGCCTATGTGACGGATAATAACATACAAATTCGCTTTATTGTCATCAAAAAGCCGAATTCTTCGGCTTATGGGATTGGGTTGGATGCTTGTGACATTTGCGGTGAAACTGGATATTATGAAAAAGATGGGCAAGTTGTCTGCAACCTTTGTGACGTGGTTATGAATATCAATACCATTGGTTTCAAGGGTGGATGCAATCCGATTGTGATTCCGTACACTATCGAAAATGGTAGTATTCGTGTACCAATTGCCGGATTATTGGAACATGAGAAAGAATTCAAGAAGTAAGGGGGGACTCAAAATATGTTTGGTAGAATGATTAAGGGAACATTGCTCAGACAATGGAAAAAAATGCTCATGATAGCTTTCACCATTGCTTTGGGTGCTTCTCTTGCTTCGGCAATGTTGAGCGTGATGCTTGACGTGGAAGACAAAGTGAATCAGGAATTGAAGACCTACGGCGCAAATATTACCGTTGTTCCGAAATCCTCTTCGGTATTGAACGATTTGTATGATGTAGAAGGCGGAGAATCTTCCGGCGCATATCTGCGAGAAGATGAACTCGGAAAGATTAAAACCATATTCTGGGCGTTTAACATTGTCGATTATGCGCCTTTCCTGACTGTTGAGGGAACGCTGGACAATGGGGACAATGTTCAGGTTGTCGGGAGCTGGTTCAATCATCACATGGAACTCCCTACAGGGGAACAGCTTGATGCTGGTATTGCAAGTTTAAGAAGCTGGTGGGAAATTCAGTCCGGCGAATGGCTCAGTGAACAATCTCACGAAGATGAACAAATTGCTATGATTGGTACGGAATTAGCACAAAAGACCGGTGTCAATGTTGGCGATACATTACATATCAACGGCACTGCATCAGATGGCAATTTCCGGATTGTGGGAATTTTTGATGCTGGTGGAGATGAAGATGAACAATTATTTGTACCGCTCAATACGGCACAGGCTTTGGCAAATCTCGATGGATGTGTTGACAGCATCGAGGTCAGCGCATTGACAACCCCTGATAATGAATTAGCCATTAAAGCTGCTCAAGACCCTAGCTCCTTGACAGTTAGTCAATATGAATTGTGGTATTGTACCGCTTATGCAAGTTCTATTTGTTACCAAATTCAGGAAGTTATCACAGATTCTGTTGCTGCGCCTGTTCGTCAGGTGGCAGATTCAGAAGGTGCAATTCTGGAAAAAACAAAATTGTTAATGGTATTGATTACCATTTTGAGCTTGATAGGTGCGGCATTGGGTATCTGCAATCTGGTGACTGCTAGTGTCATGGAAAGAAGCAGTGAAATTGGTTTGATGAAGGCAATTGGCGCACAGAACGGGGCAATTTCTGGATTAGTATTGACGGAAATTTTCATTACGGCAATTTTCGGGGGAATTCTCGGATTTTTCGCAGGGTTCGGATTTGCGCAGATTATCGGACAGACAGTATTTGGCTCTTCGATTTCACTCAAACCTATGGTAATACCAATTGTAGCCATTCTGGTGGTATTGGTGACATTAGCCGGAAGTATTCCAGCCATTCGAATGTTATTGAGATTACGTCCGGCGGAAGTTCTGCACGGTGGAAGATAATGGGGTGATAGCATGAAGAAAAGACAAATGTTTATTCGCATGATTACAGCATCTCTCATGCGCAGACGTTCCAGAATGCTGGTTGCATTGTTATCGATTGCGATTGGTGCAACCGTACTTTCTGGACTGGTCACAATTTATTATGATGTTCCCCGACAGATGGGCGCACAGTTCCGTAATTACGGCGCAAATATGATTTTCACGGCATCAGATGAAGAAATGTCTCTAGAAGATGTACAAAACAGTGCAAAATTGATTTCTTCTGGTGACTTAGTCGGGATGACACCTTACAGGTATGAAAATATTCGTATTCGTGAACGTCCGATTGTGGTAGCTGGTACGGATATGGAGGGAGTTAAACTGACCAGCCCTTATTGGAATGTGCAAGGCGATTACCCTACAGCTTCGGAACAAATGATGATAGGTGCAAATGTGGCTGAATCATTCCGCTTGAAAATCGGAGATATATTGACAGTAAGCTATACTCCTGAAGGTGCAGTTGCAACAGAAGATGAAACTGTCCTTGATAATATGATTGATTTCGAAATCACTGGTATTTTGGATACAGGCGGTTCAGAAGAAGATTATGTGTATATGTCTCTGGAAGATTTGGAGGCACTCACGGAAAATAAGGGTTCAATTGATGTCGCAGAATTGAGCGTTTCCGGCGGTGGAGATGTGGTGAATTCCTATGTGGAGAAAATCAATCAAAGTCAATCCGCTGTTAAGGCTAGATTGGTGAAACGTGTGACAGCATCTGAAACAACAGTATTGTCAAAGTTACAGGCATTAGTATTATTGGTGACTATCGTTGTGTTAGCATTGACTATGATTTGTGTCGCTACAACTATGACCGCAGTTGTCACAGAACGCAGAAAAGAAATCGGGTTAAGAAAGGCTATCGGTGCATCTGACAGTAGTATTATCAAGGAATTTTTAGGGGAAAGCATTCTGCTTGGCGGATTAGGCGGAGTATTAGGCTCTGTATTGGGCTTTGTATTTGCACAGCAAGTAAGCATCCATGTATTCAGCAGTTCGATTGCATTCCGTCCGTTATTAGTGCCAATTACAATTATTGTGTCTGTCCTTGTCACAGGACTTTCCAGCTTAATGCCCATCAGAAGTGCGACAGATGTTGACCCTGCACTTGTCTTGAAGGGCGAATAATTCATAATGAGGTGAATCAAAATCATGAGCTTATTGGAATTGAGAAATATTTATAAAATTTATGGCGAACTCCATGCATTGGATGACGTGAGCCTGAAAGTAGAAAAGGGCGAATGGGTTTCGATTATGGGTCCTTCTGGTTCGGGCAAAAGTACCATGATGAATATTATCGGCTGTATGGATAAGCCCAGCAAAGGGGAAGTATTACTTGATGGGGTGGATATTTCCAAAGAAAACGCAAAAAATCTGACAACAATTCGTCGTGATAAAATCGGTTTGATTTTTCAACAGTTCCATCTTGTCAATTATCTGACAGCGGTGGAAAATGTCATGTTGGCGCAGTATTACCACAGTATGCCCGACGAAAAAGAAGCATTGGAAGCCCTTGACCGTGTGGGACTCGTTGACCGTGCAAAACATCTGCCCAGCCAGCTTTCCGGCGGTGAACAGCAAAGAGTTTGTGTGGCTCGTGCGCTCATTAACTACCCTGAAATCATCCTTGCAGATGAGCCAACCGGAAACCTTGATGAAGCCAACGAAGAAATTGTTGTTGACCTTTTCCACAAGTTGCATAATGAAGGTACAACTTTGATTGTTGTCACCCATGACCCCGAAGTTGCAGAAGTCGCACAGCGTACCCTCGTTTTAAGAAGCGGACGGCTTGCCAAAGAAATTGTCAACGAAAATTTCACAGGGAAAATTCATTTTGATGAAGGTGACAGTTTCAGAAAGGAGGAGACACAAGAATGAACAAAAAATGGATGATATTGCTTTTGATGGGTTCAGCAATTGTTTTGACTGGATGCGGTGAAAAATCCTACAATGACGGTACATATTCCGCTCAAAGTGAAAACTATGTCAATGATGATGAGGGCGATACCGCCGGAAATGGGTATGGTGTAGTAGAATTGACCATTCAAAATAATGCAATTACCGCTTGCACCTTCAAAACCTACGAACTTGACGGCACTCTCAAAGATGAAGAATATGGAAAAGAAGGCGGAGTGATTGCTAATAAGGACTTCTACAACAAAGCACAAAAAGCTCGTGCAGCTTGTGATAACTACGCTGAACAATTGGTAAGAAAAGGAAACCTTAAAGAAGTAGATGCTATCAGCGGTGCAACCGTCAATTATCACGAATTTCAGGAAGCTGTTACTTCTGCCCTGAAACAGGCGGAGCAATAACCATGAACATCTTGAAACATATTTTCATTGTTGTTGGTTCATTGTTTCTCATGTTGGGAGTACCATTTTTCACATCTGACTATTTCAAGGCGATTGCAGAGGGGACAGATGCGGTTTCCAGTGCATCTGTTATCATTGACCAGCCGTCCGGTGATTATGTGGTACTCCTCAACCTTGACAAGCACACAGACCAAGATAACCTTGCAATGTGGTATGATTTCTTTGAGGGGCGGGAAATTGATTTCATCTTTGAAGATATTGACTGTATGACCGCCAAAAGCGACATCAACGGCACGACCATGGCGCAAAGTTACCGCTCCCGACTCCCTGAAAATCAAATGAAACTTCATACCATTGACGGCACTTTGATGCTTTCAAGGGCGGAACATGGGAAATTTGACATTATTGTACTTTCTGAGGAATTAGCCGATTTCTATACTGCTTCCACTGTCTATGATAGGGATAATGTGGCGGTTCTCCATGTGAAAGGAGTGACAGAATGAGAAAATGCAATGCCATTTTAAGCATGGGAATTGTGGTGTTATTCTTGATTCATGCCATTGCAGGAGGGTTTCAGCTTGCAGGGGTATTTTCTGGCGGTTCGCAGGTTTTGAAAGTGCTTGCTTGGATAATGTCGGGATTGATTTTGATTCATACCGTGATAGGATGCAAATTGACCGCCGACACCCTGAAAGCCTGTCAAAAATCGGGAACGTCCTATTTCAAGGAAAATCATTTATTTTGTTTGAGACGGTTCAGCGGATTTGCTGTCATGCTATTTATTATCTGTCACTTGGTAATATTCGCCGGAAATGGCGGTGAAGTGGTACGTTTGCACGTCTTTGAGGGGTTCGAACTGGCAACACAATTATTACTTGTGGTTTCAATCGCCGTTCATGTGCTTTCCAACATCAAGCCTTTGATGATTGCCATGGGTGCAAGGGGCGGAAAAGAATTTTTCGTGGATATATTGCTGATAATGTCGATTGTACTAGTATTGCTGGGAATTGCATTCATTATCTACTATCTGAGATGGAACGTATTTTAAAGGGAGGGCATTATGAATCGAGTGATTATTATTGGGGCTGGATTTGCCGGACTTTCTGCATCTATCACATTGGCAGAAAAGGGCATTCCCTCTCATCTGATTTCATTACAACCCTCTGAACGTGCGCAGTCTGTCCTTGCAGAGGGCGGTATCAATGGCGCACTCAATACCATGGGAGAAGACGATAACACCGAAAATCATTTCTATGATACCATGAAAGGCGGTGTATTTCTTGCTGACCCGAACGCTGTTGACAACTTGACGAAAAATGCGCCTGATATTCTCCGCTGGTTGGAGGGGTTGGGCGTTCCTTTCAATAAAAACAATGGGAATCTGGTGCTACGAAATTTCGGCGGTCAAAAGAAAAAACGCACTGCCTATGCAAGAAGTAGCACTGGTAAAATTATGATGTCCGCCGTGATTGATGAGGCTCGGAAATACGAATCAAAAGGACTCATTCAGCGGTGGTCACATCATTGTTTTTTGCATCTGCTGACAGAAAATAACATCTGTCAGGGGGCAAGGATTCAGGACGTTTACACGGGAGAAATTGCCGATTTCAGAGGAATTGTCTTGTTGTGTACTGGTGGCATGAATGGCATCTTTCCGGCAATGACAACAGGCACAACACAAAATTCCGGAGACGTGACAGCAACTGTATTTTCACAAGGGGTTTTATTGGGAAACCTCGAAATGTTGCAGTATCACCCGACAACTATCGGAATTTCAGGTAAACGCTGTCTTGTTACGGAAGCCGCAAGAGGGGAAGGTGGCCGGCTTTACATTGAACGAAACGGCGGAAAATGGTACTTTATGGAAGAAAAATATCCGGAGTTAAAAAATCTCATGCCCCGTGATGTTGTCGCAAGAGAAATGTATTTCGTCCGCAGAGAATACGGCGGTTGGGTGTATCTGGATATGACGGAATTACCCGACGACACTTGGAAAAACAAGCTTTCTGATTTGCGAAACGAAATTATCCGCTATTTAGCCATTGACCCCAAATTCAAGCCGATTCCTGTCAAAGAGGGAATTCATTATTTCATGGGTGGCATTGATACCAATGAACTCCATCAAACCAGCATGAAAAATCTCTATGCTGCCGGAGAATGTACCTGCCAATACCATGGCGCAAATCGTCTGGGCGGTAATTCGATGTTAGGGGCATTGTTCGGCGGTCGGAAGTCTGCGGAAACTATCATGAACCATTTGCAAGAATCTGAAGAAATGCCTGTTACATTTCAGAAATTCGATGATGATTTCACGCAAGAGACAAGCCCTGACTTGATTTTGAAAATTAGTCAAATTTTGCTTGGGGCTTTGGGAATTGTTCGGAATGAATCACAATTGCAGGATGCTTTGAATCAATTGCAACAATTGGCAAACGAACGAAATTATAACATTCTTGAAAGAAATCGCTTGCAATTGGCAAAGGGAATGCTTCTTTCTGCTTTGGCACGAAAGGAAAGCCGTGGTGCGCATTATCGGGAAGACTACCCCGACAAAGACGAACAATTCCGAAAAGTTACCGTTTGTTCGTGCGAAAATGACACAGTGAATATTTCATTCCGTGCATTGCCGGAAAGGAGGGCGAACTAAATTGAATTTTACCATTCTCCGCAAAGAATCCCCCGAAATTTCGGCGCATTGGCAGACGATTGCTTTTGATGCAGATGAAACCATGACAATTGCATCTGTTCTCACGGCATTGAATCAGATTCCCGACTTGAAAGACATTGAAGGAAATCCAGTCAAGTTGCCAATTCGCTGGGAGAGTAGCTGTTTACAAAAGAAATGCGGTGCTTGTGCTATGGTTATCAATGGTAAGCCCTCTTTGGCTTGTGATGTGAGAATCAGTGCATTGACCAAATGCAACGAAATCAAAATTGAACCGCTCCGGAAGTTCCCCATTGTAGCGGATTTGATTGTTGACAGGAGCATTTTATTTGAGAACCTGAAAGCCCTGAAATTATGGTTTGATGAAATCACCGATACAGAGGGCGAAATTGCCTATGAAGCGTCAAGATGTTTGCAATGTGGCTGTTGTCTGGAAGTCTGTCCGAATTTTTACGCAGGCGGTGAATTTTTCGGAATGTCGGCATTTGTGCCGATTTCGAGAATCCTCACAAATTTACCGGAATCTCAAAAAAAGGAAATTTGTTACGATTACAAGAAACATCTGTATGAAGGGTGTGGAAAATCGCTTGCTTGTCGGAATATCTGTCCTGCTGGGATTGACATTGACAGACTGCTTGTCAATTCCAATGCTGTCGCCGTCTGGAAACGGTTTTTCCGGAAATGAAAGAAATCAAGGGGCTTTGTATCATGGCATTATTTGCCCTGATATTGACAATCATCTGTGTGAATTGCTTTCACATTCCGAAGCACTATGATGTCAGGAAGGATTTGAGCATTTATTTTTCTAATGCGGATTTAGTGGTGGAAGCGGTGAGAACTTCCCTCCGGAAACATGACAAACGAATTGAAATTACCTATCAATCCCATTCCAACAATATGGAAGATATTTATTCCCTTGTCAAAGATGTGATGTCCTTCGCCTTGGACGAAACCAACAACCCCACAGAGGGCGATTATATTTACCAGCAGTATGGCGGTTATGAGTTGAATTATCAATATCAAAAAATTGATGGAAATTATCAATATACCATTGAAATCACTCCTCATTATTATACCACGCTCCAACAAGAAGAGCAGGTGAACCAGCAATTACAAGCCGTTTTGGAGAGTTTTCATTTCAGCCGAAAAACAACGGAATTTGAAAAAATCCAAATGATTCATCAATATATCTGCGATTCCATTGAATATGATATTGTCCATCAAAAAAATCAATATTACCATTTGAAAACAACGGCATTCGCAGGACTGATAAATCATCGGGCTGTCTGTCAAGGGTATGCGGTATTGATGTACCGGATGTTGAGGGAGTCCGGTATTGATGCAAGGGTCATTACTGGAATTGTCCGAAAAGAGGACGGTTCAGAGGAGTTGCACGCTTGGAATTTGGTGAGAATCGGGAAATACTGGTATCATATTGATGCAACATGGAACGACCAGCAACAGACAGATGCCTATTTTCTCAAATGTGACAGTTCTATGTCAAGTCATATCCGTGATGAGGAATATCAGACAGCGGATTTTTACCAGAGATACCCAATGGCAAATACTGATTATTTCGCCAATTGAGAGGAGATAAGGATTTATGAAACGTTCAAAAAGTCTGCCAATCCGGAATTTAGCCGGAAAACCTGTCCGGACTGCGGTGTTAATTGCATTGACAGCATTATTGGCATTGATTTTATTAGGCGGTACGCTGATGGTTTCCAGCCTGAAAACTGGTTTGCATTCGCTGGAGTCAAGGCTTGGGGCGGATATTATGGTAGTTCCCTATGAAGCCACCACTAAAACCAACCTTGAAAATATCGTCCTGCAAGGGAGTACAGGCTATTTTTATATGGACAATTCCAGAGCGGAAAAAGTTCTCTCTCGTGAGGGAATCGGGGAAGCCTCGGCACAGTTTTTCCTTGCCTCGACAAGTTCGGGATGTTGTACCATACCAGTGCAGATTATCGGCTTTGAACCTGCAACGGATTTCACCATTTCGCCTTGGATTAAGAGAAGCTATTCCAAAGAGTTGCAAGACCTTGATATTGTTGTTGGGAACGATTTAAACGCATTCGTGGGAGACGCACTCTCATTTTACGGTGTGGAATGTCATGTGGCTGCGAAACTTGATAAAACTGGTACTAGTTTTGATACTGCCGTTTTCACGAACGAAAACACCATCAAGAAATTGATTCAATCCTCTATTGACAGAAATATGAACGATTTCAAAAATATCAGCCCTGACAATGTGGTATCATGTGTTCTTATCAATGTTGCAGAGGGGTACACCGTGGAAGAGGTTGTGAATGACATCAATGTCCATGTGAAGAAAGTCAAGGCAATTCAGACAAAACAAATGATTTCCGGCATTTCAGACAGTTTAAGCGGAGTTTCCAATATTATCAGTATTTTGATGGTAGCTGTCTGGGTATTGGGCTTGATAATTCTGTTATTAGCATTTACCATGAGCGTGAACGAACGGAAAAAAGAATTTGCTGTCCTGCGTGTGATTGGTGCATCAAGAAACAAGCTTGCTAGTGTTGTGATGCAGGAAGCTTTATTAACTGGTTTGATTGGGAGTGTGACAGGTACAATTTTGAGCCTTATCATTATCATTCCATTCAATCAGATGATTGAAGAGCAATTGAATTTACCGTTTCTGTTGCCGGAAATTGACTCAATCATCAAATATACAATTACGGCTATGATTGTGACAATTTTAGCAGGAGCATTGACCGCCGGAATTTCTGCATTCCGTATCAGTCGCATGGATGCAAGTTTAATTTTGAGGAGTGACCAGTAATGAACGTCAGAGCTGAACAAATTGCAAAAGAATTTCTTCGGGAACGACAAGGCACAAACCGCTTTCAGGCGGTCAAGCAAACTGATTTCAGTTTGTCCAGTGGTGAAGTTGCCGTTATGACTGGACGTTCCGGAAGTGGAAAAAGTACCCTCTTGAATATGCTTGCTGGATTGCTGATGCCAACCAGTGGGAAGATTTTCATTGATGATGTGGATATTTACAGCTTATCAGACAAGGAGCTGTCAAAATTGCGCAACGAAAAAATCGGGGTCATTCCGCAGGGTCAAACAGCTTTGCACAGTCTGAACGTGCTGGAAAATGTCTGCTTGCCGTGTACGCTGTACGGTGAGGAAATGCCGGAAAATTTCGCTATGGAGTTATTGGAACGGCTTGACATTGCCGATTTAAGAGATGTAATGCCTTCGGAACTCTCCGGCGGTGAAATGCGCCGAATGGCTATCGCCAGAGCCTTGATAAAAAAGCCTTCTGTCATTTTGGCAGATGAGCCAACAGGAGACCTTGACGACGAAAACACAAAAATCGTTTTTGAGTTTCTGAAATCCGTTGCCAAAGAACAACATTCAGCCGTCTTTATTGTCACACATGAAAATGATGGTGCTAATTATGCTGATAGACTTTATACCATGAATGCCGGAACAATTTCCGAAATTGCTTAATTTTTGATATTTCCCCTTTGAGATGTTCAGAGGGGAAAATTTTTTTGAGAAATTAAAAAAAAACGCTTGACAGGTTATTGTATTTGTGATATAATCAAGAAAACAATAACAGAGGAGATGTTGAAAATGGATTCTGAAAAGGAATTTTTAAGCACTTACAATATGGATAAATACGAGAAACCTTCCGTCACGGCGGACGTTGCCGCTTTTAAGATTACCACTACTGACCAGTGTAGCAGTTATCGGCATGAACCAGAGTGCAAATTATCGCTCCTGCTTGTCAAGCGTGGGGGACACCCTTTCAAGGGGTGTTGGGCTTTGGCAGGAGGATTCCTTGAAAAGGGTGAAACTATTGAGGAATGTGCCGTTCGTGAGATTCAGGAAGAAACCAATATTACACCAGCCTCCATGCGGTTTGTGGGGATGTTCACCCAGCCAAACCGTGACCCTCGTGGATGGATTATTTCAGTGGCATTCGCTTCGGTCATGCGTGAAGGAAGTATGACGGATGCCGTGGGCGGAGATGATGCGACAGATGCGAAATGGTTTGATATTTCGCTTGATGAGACGGAACAGGGCAAATATTCCCTGCATTTGCAGAATGGTGACATTGTATTGAATGCCCTCTTACAGTTGGAAACAACGGAGACAGGAATTCGCCGTTTTGTGATTCTGGAAAATAATGGTCTTGCCTTCGACCATGCCTCAGTGATTGCAACCGCCCTGACAGCACTCCGGAAAGAAAGCATCCATTTTGAAGCTTGTTTCGATTTCCTGCCGGAAGAATTCACCTTGACACAGCTCCAGAGAGTGCAGGAAATTTTATTAAATACGTCCATGATTCCGGCGAATTTCCGCCGAAAGGCTGTCAATTACCTTATCGAAACCGGAAATCATACCAAAGGCGCAGGACATAGACCAGCAAAATTATTCCGGAAAAAGTAGGAGGGATTTTTCATGACAATCAATCAAAAATGTCAACAATTGCCGATTCTTCGAACACAATCTGTAGAATGGGGGGATTTATCATGAGAAAAGCAGAACAGGCAGTGGCAAACCACAAGAATCATTATCCCTGCTCCACAGCGGTATTGTCCGCTTTTGCAGAGACAGCAGGACTTTCCGAAAAAGAAGCTTTACTGATTGCCAAGCCCATGGCAGGGGGCAGAATGGGCAAATGTGGCGCAGTTCTTGCGGCGGAATATGTCCTTGAAAAAATCTATGGTGAGGAAGCCGAAGCCAAGAAACAGGAACTTGAACGGAGATTTATGGAAATGAATCGTTCCGTTGTCTGTCGTGAACTGAAAGGAATCGGCACGGGAAAAGTATTATGCTCCTGTCGTCAATGTGTCACAGATGCTGCGGAACTTTTGGAAGAATTTTGTAACCAAAGTGAATGATTGATTGCATTTTTCTAAAAAAATGTGCTGTCCACTTGACTTTTTTGTCCTTCTATGATACAATGTAAATTAGGCGGAAATTTATTTTTATATTTTAAAAATCATAAATGGTAATGAAGAAGAGAAAGGACGGTATAATCATGCATACTGAAGAAAATGAGATTTTGACATTGGATTCGGAAGTCAACTTTGAATTTGAGTCAACAAATAGTGGTAATAGTGGCAGTTCAAGAGGTAGTTCATCGAAAGACAGTAATGGCAATAAATCCTATGAAATTGGTACTGATGACTTTAATTGTACTTTGCTTGGGTCATTTATGGGCAATTCCGGAAGCCATGAGGGCGGTATTGCAATCTATTACAATCAAAGTACCCATGAAGTCTATGCAGTACAGGTCAATAAAGATGGTGATATGGTAACGCAAAATAGCGGTACGACTGTCAAGGCTTATGATGTATTTGCAGACACTGTTGAGTTGAGAGAGGGAGAAGAATATGTTCTTTCTGTGGATAACGGCATTGTTAAGTTAGAATCTGCTGACGGTTCATCCTCTTACACTTCTGCAACAAATCGAAATGCTACTACCAATGCGCCAGTTGCAAGCAATTACTTTGAAGCTGGTCGATTGTTCGGAAATGATGAAAGCTTTGTCAATGGTTTGAGTGCAAGCGAAATTACTGGTAATTTTTCCGAAGAGGATGAACCAGAACCCACCGAAACAGAAGAAACCGAGGAAACCGAAACAACCGAGGCGGAAGATGAGGATGATGAAACCTCTACTGATGTCACTGGTGATTCTGATGAAGCCACAGAAACTGTTTTCACGAATTCTACAAATACAAGTAAAAATACAGAAATCACCGGAAAAGAAACTCGTGTCGTGAAAGATTTGACGGTCAGAGAAACCGCAGATGGTGCAGTGGTGACAGATGCCAATGCTAATGAAGCCAATGAACAGGCAACTTCTGCGGTGTCGGAAATCCCTTCACCAGTCATTGTGAATGAAACCCCCCCAGCAAATGGCGGATTATTGGCAGCTTTAATTTTTGTTGCAATTATTGCTGCTGCTGCAATTAGTGGGTGCGTTTACTTCTTTACCAAGTACCGCAAGGAGTCTGACCTCCACAAGGAAGCAGAAGATTCCAGACATGAAGCACAAGAACAGTACAGCAAGCTCAAAATTAGTTATGATATTGCACAGCATGGTGCAAAACAACAAGAATTGTTATTGCAGGATTCCCAGAATGAAAATGAGCGTTTGAAGAAGGAACTCCGCAATTCTGCAAATGCTTCTGCATCTCAGAATGAAGAAAAATTGGAAGAATATCGTGAAAAAGCTGAAGGCTGGTATTCTGAATATCAGAGAGTGGAAGCAGAAAATCAGCGTCTTGCAGGTTTGGCACGTCAACAGGATGAGAGAATTCATGCCCTTGAAGCGGCTGTGGCTTCCAATATGGTAGCCGCTGCGGCACATTCTACAGCACAAGAACCGGTAGAATATGAGGATATTCCAGAAGAAGTGCTGATTTGTACCAGTGAGGAACAGCTTGACTTGTATGAAAATGTCAAATTCCTGAATGCAAATGTTTCTGTGACGGGAAATGTAACTTTGACGGAATCCATGGGAAAACGTGCGCCGTTTGTGGCAATTGACGACTTTGTATACCTGAATCCGTATTTCTTCCATGACCTTGCAAATGGTGAGGAAAGTTATAATAATCTTGTCAGCATCCGTGATGTATTTGAACTTGACGGACTGCGTGGCGGTTCTGAGCGTTATGGCTTGGAAAATGTAATTCCGGCGGAAGTGGTTTGTGATGATAGTGGCACATATCACATTGAAAATATTGGTCGTTTGACCTTGAGAACCCACTAATCATTGCAGATGAAAAAGGGACTATTATTATTTTTGTTGCTTCCAGTCGTATTTTCGGGATGTTCAGTTAAAATTCCGTTTTTTTCTGAAAATGTGACGGAAGTATCAGAAATTGAGAATATCATGACGACTCCGGAAATTTCCACAATGCAGGAAATTCCAGAGGATACCACAGAAGTGATTCTGACTAAACCAGAAACAAAAATTGAAATCATCCCCGAAACAGAGCCAGTCACAGAAGTTTCTGTGACTGGTGATGCCCTTTATGATACCATGTATTCCGTTTTCAGTCAATATGAAACAAAGGTTTCGCTTTCTACGGCAGTCAATCAAGATGAGATTGAGCAAGTTTACCGTAAATTGAATTGGGAACATCCGGAATTATTTTGGCTTGATGGGTATATTGTGACAACATGGAGTCATTCTGCAGAATTGCAATGCAGAGTGATTGAATCCTGCAAAGGTGCAAACCTTCCGGCAATGTATCAGGAAATGGAACAGAAAGCCGATGAAATCGCTGCACAAGCACAAGCCTATGCAACAGACTATGAAAAAGTGTTGTTTGTGCATGATTATCTTGTGGAAAATACAGAATACGATTCTGTTGGTGCAAGTTTTGATAAGCATGACCTTTGGAATACAGCGTATGGCTGTTTAATTCGTGGTCGTGCGGTATGTCAGGGCTATGCGGAAGCCTTTCAGATTATTATGCAGAAGTTGGGGATTCCCTGCGGAATATGTTCCGGAATTGCAAAATATGAAAGCCATGCTTGGAATTATGTCTGTATTGATGGGGTGTACTATTGGATTGATGTCACATGGGATGACCCTGTAAGGAAAGGCGCAGACCTCAAAGGCGTGAGCCATATTTACTTCTTACTCAATGATGAAATGATGTACCGGACAAGAACACTGGATGATGATAATATTTTTGTACCAGAATGTACGCATATTGAGAATAATTATTATGTCCGGAATGGTCTTTATCTGACAGAATATAATTTTGATGAAATCAACCGCAGAATGTCAGAAAATATGAGCGTTGGAAGTATTGAACTTATGTATGCTGACAGGGATTCTTTTCAGACGGCAGTACAGAAACTTTTCAATGAAGGAGAGGTATGGAAAACTTCTGTTTTTGAAATGGGCGGAAGTGTTCAGTATTCCTATGATGATGATATGTACACCATATGGCTGAAATTCAGCCCGAATTGATGGAATGGAGGAAAAAAGATGCTTGGTGGAAAAACAGTCGTTTTGGCTGTCACAGGTAGTATTGCAGCGTATAAAATCGCCAATCTGGCAAGGATGCTGAAAAAATTGCACTGCAATGTACATGTACTCATGTCACAGAATGCAACAAATTTTATTCATCCTATTACATTTGAAACCTTGACACAGAATAAATGTTTGATTGATACATTTGACAGAAACTTTCAATACAGCGTGGAACATGTAGCACTAGCAAAACAAGCGGATGTTGTCATGGTTGCGCCTGCATCTGCGAATGTCATTGGAAAGATTGCAAATGGAATTGCTGATGATATGTTGACCACAACGGTCATGGCTTGCCCTTGTAAAAAAATCATTGCTCCGGCAATGAATCATAATATGTATCATAACCCCATTGTGCAGGAGAACTTGCAAAAATTGGAGCGTTTCGGATATGAGGTCATTACTCCAGCACATGGAATGTTAGCCAATGGGGATGAGGGAGACGGCAGAATGCCGGAAGAATCGCTGTTATTGGAGTATATTCTCCGTGAAATTGTTCACGAAAAAGACCTTGCTGGAAAAAAGGTGCTTGTGACGGCTGGTGCAACTCGTGAACCCATTGACCCCGTGAGATTTATCACCAACCATTCTACCGGAAAAATGGGGGTTGCCATTGCCAAGGTAGCAATGTACAGGGGCGCAGAAGTAACCCTTGTCGCCGGACACATGGAAGTCAATCCCCCTCCATTTGTGAAAGTCATTCGGATTGGTTCAGCCATGGAAATGTTTAATGCTGTTTGTGATGAGGCGGTCAATGCAGATATTGTTGTCAAGGCGGCTGCTGTGGCGGATTATACCCCTTTGACCGTGGCAGACAGCAAATTGAAAAAGTCTGATTCTGATATGAGCATCCCACTCAAACGAACTCCCGATATTTTGGGCTATTTGGGCGAACACAAACACGAAGGGCAATTCCTCTGCGGTTTTTCCATGGAAACGGATAATATGCTTGAAAACTCACGGAAAAAGTTGGTATCCAAGAAAGTTGATATGATTTGTGCAAATTCTCTCCGTCAAGCTGGTGCAGGGTTCGGCACAGATACCAATATTTTGACGCTCATCACAAAAGACGGCATTCAGGAATTGGAATTGATGTCCAAAGAAGATGCTGCACACCGGATTTTTGACACCATCCTGAACATCATGCAGAAGTAACCAGAAAGGAAAGTATTCATGTCTGAACCTCTTGCAGAACACATCCGTCCGAAAACGCTGGATGAAGTTGTTGGACAACAGCATATTTTAGGGGCAGGCAAGCCCCTGCGCAGAATCATTGAAAGCGGTCATATCCCGAACATGATTTTCTATGGTTCGTCCGGAATCGGCAAAACGACAGTTGCCAGTATTATTGCATCTCAAACGAATATGAATTTGCATATCCTCAACGGCACACAAGCCGGAGTTTCTGATATTCGCTCTGTGATTGCTGACGTGGGGACATTCGCAGGGATGAACGGCATTTTATTGTATTTGGATGAAATTCAATACCTGAACAAAAAACAACAACAATCGTTATTGTCATATATCGAAAAGGGCGATATTACGTTAATTGCATCCACTACCGAAAATCCCTATTTTGCGGTATATAATGCCGTGATAAGTCGCTGTACAGTGTTCGAATTCAAGCCCGTGGACAGTGCCGAAATGGAAAAAGCGGTCATTCGTGCATTCGCAAAAGCCGGAGAAAATTTCCAGTCGCCTTTCTTCATTGAAGACGGTGTGACGGCACATATCGCACAGGGAAGCGGTGGAGATGTCCGAAAAGCCATGAACGCTGTGGAGCTGTGTACGTTATCCGCTGAACCGGATACGGATGGTTTGCATATTTCTCTTGAATTGGCGCAGACTTTGACACAAAGGAGTAATATGCGCTATGACCGTGACGGTGACAATCACTTTGATATTTTATCCGCCTTGCAAAAGTCCATTCGTGGGAGTGATGAAAACGCAGCGTTGCATTATGCCGCCCGATTATTGGAAGCTGGTGACTTGATTTCATTGACAAGGCGGTTATTGGTGATAGCGTCCGAAGATGTGGGGTTAGCATATCCAATGGCTGTGCCAATCGTGAAAGCTTGTGTGGATAATGCGCTTGCTTTGGGGTTGCCGGAAGCAAGAATTCCCATTGCAGAAGCGATTGTGTTGATGGCGACTGCGCCGAAATCGAATTCCGCTTATCTGGCGATGGATTCCGCCATTGCAGATGTGCGGAAATATGGTTCACTCGAATTTCCCCGACATTTGCAGAATGTCCACTGTGACGGCGAAGGGGCGGAAATCCGTGGACAGCATTATTTATACCCCCACGATTACCCAAACCATTATGTCAGACAGCAATATCTTCCCGACGAAATCGCAGACCATGTTTACTATGAATTTGGCTCAAATAAACAGGAACAATCAGCGAAACTATACCGGAAAAAATTGCTGGATGAAAGTTAATCATTCAGAAATAGGAACAAAAATAAACTCCCGAAACGGTCGGGAGTTTCATTTTTCTATTCAGTTGTCAATCAGAAGCTTAAATAATTGTGCATCGGAAACACGCCTTTCTCTGTTAAGGTTCTTTGAGAATGTTTCTGGCATTATCTTTCATATAGCATCACGCTCTTTCACTAAATATCATCAAAGCAAAAGTCAAGAGTTCTCATGGGAGTTTACCTCCTTAACTATTAGAATCCTGAAAGCCTGCTATGTAAAGTTTCATTCGCCATCAATAGTGTCAACCTTAGCAATCGGCTCTGCTGTACTGGCATTGAAACGAAAACGTACAACCGAGCAAGACGGACAATACGGAAGTGTTACAGAATTGTCAATGGTTGAATAACCTGCTAGGTGGATGTAACAGGGGGAACATTCCTGAAACATACAACGACCCAAATTTCACTTAACTGCAACCAACGAAACCGCCTTTATGCTGTGATGATTCCAAACTTTCCACGGGTTTCGCCTCCTAAAATTCAGACACCGGACAGGATGCCTGTAAGTAGTTCCTGCTTCCTGAGGAACGAGCTTTCGGATATTGGTTCTGCGCATTACCTTTATCATGGTTTCATTATAGCACATCACTTAGCAAATGTCAATATTTTTTTTAAAGAAATTGAAAAAAAACTAGAAATTTGTTGATACATTCTAAAAATGAGATATGTAATTTATGCAGAAATAACAAAAAATGCACCCTCAATGAAGAGAGTGCATTGAAAATAACGATTCTGGAAGTAGTATCAGATGTAGAACATACGATTACCACCCTGACGCTTTGCTTCATGCAAAGCAGAGTCCAAACGCATCAAAAGACTTGTGATACTCATATTTTCACTAGGAAGTACATGATAGAGCGCACCAGAGCAAGAGTTCTGGAGAACAACACCAGCAACCATGACAGGGCTACCCAACATCTGGCGAACCTGTTCAGCCAATTGCTGTGCCTGCATATCGGAAAGGGTATCACCGAAAATCATAGCGAATTCATTACCGGAAATGTTATAAATGTCGCAGTTCTGTGCATATTCTTCCTTAAGACGTTCCGCCAAGGTTGACAAATATTCGTCACCAACTTCATAACCTAATTGGTCATTTACCGCACGGAAGTTATCCATATCAAAAACGGCAATATTGAATTGTACTTCACCAATCAAATCTTCAAGGGTAGATTCCAATGCATAACGGTTATTCAAACCTGTCAAGATGTTCATATGTGCAGCATCAAACATCTTCTGACGAGTTCTGTCAAGACGTTCAGCCTGTTCGTCAAGTTCGCTTTCCTTTTCATGGATTTCACGCAAAGCCTTAATCTGTGATGTACCTGTGAAAAACAACATGATTATCAAGAGCAAAGCGGCTATCGCCGGAATACCATTCGAGAAACCGTTCTGCATTGCAAGGTTATAAGTCATTGTGGCAATTTCAGAATCACCGATGTCAGACAAAGCAGAAACCATTTCCACTGCTACCGCCTGCAAAGGCTGAACTTCCTGTTGATAAACTATCTTTGAACTGTCAGTCACACCAGTAGCTCTCAGTTCATTGATTTTTCTTTCATAAGCTTTCAGTGCATATTTTGCAACGGTAAAACGGTGTTGCATTTTCTCAGAAAGATTCGGCTGTGATTCATAGGAAGAACTTAAACGCTTGATTTCATTCAAAGATGCAGAAATTGTTTCATCTGCTTGTGATATATCCGTGGTAATTCCAGCGGCAATGTAAATCATTTGCATATCAATGTTATCAAGCTCAACTGTCAAGTCCTTGATAATTTTTTCAGATGTGATAATTCCAGCGTATGTATCACGGCTTTTTCTATAAACATAAGTATGTCCCATTGTACTTGCAACCATGAAGATAACGAATACAAGACCAATAATTCCGTAACTAATTCTGATACGCCTAATTTCAGGAGTATCTTTCATTTTTATTCTTCGTGCCATTTTTTATGCCCCCCTTAATTGCTCAAAAGCCACTGAACGTCTTCGTCGTTCATATTACTTTTCGTCACAAGTGTAACACCAGTATCAACGATTGGGGAAACACTTTGGTCTTGACAGCACTTGACAGCATAACGAACTCCCAGATATCCCATATTGTACGGATTCTGCACCATGACACCATCCAGCACACCACTTCCAAGTCTTGCCATTGCACCATCATAGGAATCGAACCCAACCACCTGAATTTTATCAGCATTTCCGCTTTCTTCAATTGCTTGGCAGACTCCAACATTACCGGATTGATTGGTTGCATAAATCAGCTTCAAATCAGGGTATCTTCCAATTAAGTCAAGAGCGACTTCCTTGGATTTTTCCACATCACCCTCACCAGCTGCGATTTCAACCACGTCAATATTGGGGTAAGCATCGCCACCGCTTGAAGATGTCGTGATTACATCTTCATATTTGGGATTTCCCTCTTCATCAAGAACGGGCTGACCTTCTTCATCAGTGACAGGTTGAGTTTCCACGATTTCCTCTATGACAACATCTTCATCACTGGCATCAAGTACATTTTTGAAACCATTTGTACGAGTAACTTGTGTGGGAGTTCCCAGCATATGTGCAACAATGGCAACCTGACCGCCCTCATCACCTAGCAGTTGAGCGGCATATCTGGCAGCGATAGCACCAGCAGTTTCATTTTGTGTTCCAACAAAGGAAGCTTTTCCAGGGTAGCTTACATCAGAGTCAATGGTCAATACCTGTACACCATTTTGTGTTGCTAAACGGAGTGTATCATTAAGCTCATCAGAATCGATAGAAGCAAGAACAATGGCATCCGCACCATTGGCAATCGCATTATTGATAAGGTCTTTTTGTTTTTGGATACCTTCCTCATTTTCCCATTGTGGACAATCATAATGAATTGTAACACCCAATTCTTCGCCTGCTTCTTCTGCACCTTTCTTGACAGAATCCCAGTAAGATTCTGTACTCTTTGTGATGACATAGATGTCATAGTTGTTCTGATTTTGAGCTTCTCTTCTTTCTCTCATTCGTGCCGCACAGCCCGTGAGTGGGAGCATGGAGAATGCAAGAGTAAGGGCGAGTAAGCTTTTGGTATGTTGTCTCATAACCTCATGAACCTCCTCTTAAAAGTTATCATCATGCCGTAGTACGGCACATATATGTATCATTATAACATAGAAAAAGTAAAAAAACAAGCATCAAAAGCAACGAAATTCATACAAAATTTTCGTCTATTTGCACACATTTCAAATTTTAAACGTTTTATTTTTACGGTGAAATACATGAAAAATGGCTTAATTTCAACAAAATTTAACAACCTCTGAAAAATGGAAAAAAACCATCTTTTTGGTAAGGTGCAAGAAAAAATTCTTTGCAAGACTTGACAATTTCCCGTCTGTATGGTATACTTTAAGTAATTATGTGTAATACACATAGCACATTTTATCTTTTTCGTGTTTTTTAGTGAAAAAATACAAAAGATTGGTAAAAATGTGCAAAAAAATTTAAGGGTACGGTATTTTTTCAGACTGATAATATACCGACATAATTTCAGGTATTGGTAGGAGGCTAAAATTTATGCTTGATTTTCCAAATGTCAATCAAATCAAAAATTCACTCTTGCAGATGGTAAAGTCTCAGGGTGAAGAAATTCTGGATGATTCTAACAAGGTAATTTCTCTCATGAATGACATCATTCCGGATTACGAAAGAGAACGCCGTTTGCTCAAACACGTTTTGAGTAACGATGTACTCAAGATGATGCGCAAAGAAGACAGCCATAAGATTGCTATCATGAAAGCAAGAGAATACATGACGAATGAATTATTCCTTGCGGATGCAGCAGTAGAATTTGTTCTGACTTGCTTCACCCATATGATGGAATGGACTTATGAACCGCCGGCAAATAAGCCTGCACAACAAACAGCTGCTGCACCCATGATGAACCCAGGGGGCAACCCGATTCCCTTTGGTTCTGCACATGCCGCACCTGCAAGACCGGGGGCTGTTGCCGCTGCGCCGAAGCCTTCCGCAGAGAGAAGGTTTACCCCCGAAGAGGCAAAGCGTGCAACTGGTTTGTTTGCAAGCAGTGTGAAAGTTCCGGACGGTGTCACCAATATTGCGGATTTCTGCTTTGATGGTAGCCGTGTCAAGGAAATTTCCTTGCCACAGTCTGTTTTTGTCATTGGGGAATATGCATTTTCTGATTGCAAGAAGCTGAAAACTTTGGAAATGCCCCCGAACGTTAAGAGAATCGGTCGTGGTGCATTCAGTTCTTGTGGAAAACTTACCATGATGAGAGTACCGCAGGGCGTGACAGAAATTGAAGACAGTACATTTGAATTCTGCTCTAGCTTGGAAATGCTGGAACTTCCGCCAACCATTGCAAGCATCGGAGCTGAGGCATTTCAGGGTTGTATCTCATTGAAAAAGCTTTTCTTGACGGATAGTGTGAAGTATATCGATGATGATGCATTCAAGATGTGCCAGAACTTGACGATTCGCTGTGTTGAAAATTCTTATGTTCATAAGTTCTGCACAAGCCATGGTGTCAAGTGTGAGCCTGTGAGAAAGGGCTTTACAGGTTAAATCCTGAAAAATAAATTATGAAACAGAAAGGGATGAGTTCAAAATGGTTGAACTTCAAATCGGGCAGTATGTCGAGATGGAATATGGCGGTGCTGCGAAGGTTTTGAAAGAACTTGGCAGCGGTGGTCAGGGTATTGTTTATCTTGTCGAATTCAATGATATGCAGTATGCGTTGAAGTGGTATGATGTTGATAAGATGAAAAATCCTCCTGAATTCCGTAAAAATATCGCTAATAACATCAATGACGGCGCACCGAGTAAGAAATTTCTTTGGCCGAAATATTTGACAAAGCCTTTTTCGGACAGTGACAGTTTCGGCTACTTAATGGATGTCAGACCACAGGGCTATGATTCGTTTGTAGACATTCTGAATACTTACAAATTGGATATTGACCCTCTGACAGGTCGTGGGGTAAAAGCTCCTGTACAATTCAGAAGCTTGTATGCCATGATTACAGCAGTCATCAATATCGTGAATGCATTCCGTCAGCTTCACCGTGCTGGAAAAAGCTATCAGGATTTGAATGATGGTGGTTTCTTCATCAATACCAATACTGGTGATATTCTTGTGTGTGACTGCGATAATATCGCTCCAGATGGTTCTAACTTTGGTATCGGAGGAAAACCCGGTTATATGGCTCCTGAGGTGGTACGAGGGATTGAAAAGCCAAATGTACAAACCGACAAATACTCCCTTGCCGTTGTCCTCTTCAAGTTGTTATTCCGTGGCGACCCCATGGAAGGACAGAAAGTCGTCAAGGATATTTGCTTGACAGAATCATCTGAATTGAAGCATTACGGAAAAGAAGCCGTTTTCGTGTATGACCCGAATGACGATTCTAATCGTCCTGTTCGTGGCATTCATGATAATGTCATTAAGTTCTGGAAGATTTATCCGGAATATATTCGTGAAGCGTTCATTCGTTCCTTTACGGTTGGAGTCACAGAGCCAAACAAGCGTATTATTGAGAACGAATGGCAAAAGCTTTTCATTCGCCTTCGTGCTGAAATTATTCCCTGTGCATGTGGTCGTACCAATTTTGCATCTATGTTTGAGGACATGGAGGGCATGGCTTACAGATGTAAGAAATGCGGTGCAGAATTTGTGACAATTGGATTCAGTAACCGTGATTACCGGATTCCGCTTTATTTGGGGTGTAAGTTCTATGCTTGCGAAACTGAGGAAATGTCTGACGATTTCCAGACAGTAACCGGTGAATTGGTAGAAAACAAGCTTAAACCGGGTATGTTGGGCATTAAGAATCTTTCACAGAAAACATGGCGGGCTAAAATGCCGGATGGTAAATATTATCCCGTTGCACCTGGTAAGGGCTTTCCGCTGTGGGGGGGGATTGTCATTGATTTCGGAAAAATCAAAGCGAGAATCAATGATGAAGATGATGACGAAAGTGCATCATAATAACAGCGAAAATACACTGAGCAAAGGAGAAAAAACATGAGTGATGAATTGATGGAATATTACGATGAAGATGAAGAGTTCGCAGACTTCGATGATGACGATGATGATGACCCGCTGAATGCGACGGGTGTGTCAAGAAAGAGCTTAGTCATCTTCTTCCTGATTGATACTTCCGGTAGTATGAAAGGCACAAAAATGGGTGAGCTGAATACTGTTATGGAAGAATTGATTCCGGAAATCCGCCGTGTCGGTGAAGCAGATACAGATGTGAAGGTTGCAGTCCTGACCTTCTCCAATAGTGTTATGTGGATGTATTCCGAACCGATTTCAATTGAGGATTTTGAATGGACACGTCTGAGAGCAGACGGTGTTACAAGTATGGGCGCAGCATTCAAGGAGCTTTCTGTCAGAATGTCCAGAAATAGCTTTTTGAATTCTCCCTCACTTTCCTTCGCACCTGTTATCTTTTTGATGACAGATGGCTACCCTTCTGATGATTACAAGGAAGGCTTGAAGGTTTTGCAGAAAAACACATGGTATAGATATGGTCTGAAAACAGCCCTCGGTATTGGTAAAGAAGCCAATGACGATATGTTAGCAGAATTTACCGGTACACCTGATACAGTTGTACACGCTTATTCCGGCGGACAGCTCGCACACCTGATTAAGATTATCGCTGTCACCTCTTCACAGATTGGTTCTAAGAGTATGACACTTGCGGATGAAGGCGGGCGTGAGTTGGCAATGGAAGACGTATATGAAAGCAAGCAGAAACTTCTCGGTCAGCAGATTCAGGAAATCGTGAAATCTGAGGGCTACGGTGACGGCTCCGTTCCCTTCGACACAGGTTGGTAAACCGGATGAGGCAGATTGGGAAAGGAGGTGTCTGCGATGTATAGTGGACTGTATCATACTATTATCGGTCAGAGCCATGTTGCGAAAGGCACAGTTTGTCAGGACTGGTCTGGGTTCAAAGCGACAGAATATTCTGCACTTGCTGTGGTTGCAGACGGACACGGCAGTAAAAAACATTTCCGCAGTGATATTGGCTCAAAGTTTGCAGTTGCTGCAACTTTGGCAGCCGTTGCGGAATTCTATGAAAATCCGGAAGAATTCGAAGCGAACTTAGAAGAAGACCCAAAGAAGGTTATAAGGAAACTTGAAAAAAATATCATTCTCCGCTGGAATACGGCTGTCAGAGAGCATTTTCGGCAACATCCTGTTACAGATGCAGAAAGACTCCCGTTTACAGATGAACAATTCAGGGCGATTCGTCTTGAACAGATTTATGGAACAACTTTGATTGCAGCCATCCTCGGTAGAGAATTCACATTTGGCATTCAAATTGGTGACGGTAGTCTTGTGGTAATTGATGAAGATGCAGAAGCAGATATGCCGATTATTGATGATGAATCAGCACCTGCCAATTTGACCGCTTCTATGTGTAATTCAAATGCAATTGACCTTTTCAATAGTTTTTATATGCCTGACCAAGCTTTAGCAGTATTTGTCTCGACAGATGGACTTTATACTTCTTTCAGGAGCAGTGAAGACTTTTTGGATTATCACACTATTATTGCAAGTCATCTTGATAAACCGGCGGCTTTTAATGCAGTAGTCAAGAAAAATCTAACCAAGCGTACTCATTTTGGTACGCAGGATGATATTTCTCTTTCCGTTGCTTATAATCTTGAAATGCTGGATGATGGCATTGTGGAGCTTAAGAAACAAGTAGAACGGAATAAGCTCCGTGCAGAAATGCGTCGTGCTGAACATCAGGCGAAAATTGCAAAACAGCGTCTCAAACATATTCGCAGACTTCAGGAGACAGAGGAGTCTTAAATCTCCTCTGCCCTCTGTTTTCAGAAAGGGGTTTATTTATGAACAAAGAAAAAGCAACACCAGTGCAAATAGTGGTTTTGATTTTATGTATCCTCATATTTGTGGGATTTATGCTATTTTCATTCAACCATTCAAGGGATATTCAGGAATTTATGAAAGCACTTAGAATAGCAGAAAGTGGAGCACCTAATGCTCAGGAGGCTGTACATCAGTTAAGAGAATTGTATGGTAAGGCACAAAAGGTTAATTCTGGTATTGTTTCACAATTGCAGGTTGTATTGTCTACTGTGATGGTTATTACCAATAAAAAACGTGGATTTATTGCAGCAGTCATTTTGAATGTCGCTTGTGTGGTTTCTACCATTCCGGGGTTGAGTCATGGAAGTACAGAGGCCATTTCTGGTGCAATCGTTCCGGTTCTTGCAATTGGTACAATGGCTATCATTTATAACTATATCAAGAATAATGACAAGGCAACAGAAAGATTAAACCGCTCCTTTGAAGAATTGATGGAGAAAAACCATCAGATTCAGGCAGCTGAAATCCAGCTTCGTGAATTGGCTTATTCGGATGCAATGACCGGCATGAATAACCGTGCTTGGATGCGTGAAACACTTGCTGATAAGATTCAGGAAGGCGTACCATTTGCATTCATCATGATGGATATGGACAATTTCAAGCAAATCAATGATACATTTGGTCATGAAATTGGTGACACCTTAATCAAGACTTATGCAACCAGATTCCAGAAATATTGTGGCACAAAGTATCCTTGTGCAAAAATGGGCGGTGATGAATTTGCCTTGATTATCGGTGGAGCTGTGACACAAGCAGATGTATTGAATATTGTCGCACAGTTACAGAGTTTATTTGGCGAAATCGTCAACGTCAATGGTCAGCAGTTCCGTATCACCATGAGTTACGGTATCGCAGGAAGCCCCAATGATGGACAGAATCCGGATTCTCTCATCAATGCGGCTGATACTGCTTTGTACAATGCAAAGATTCAGGGTAAGGACAGACCGATTCTGTATTCGCCACAATCTTTGGGTTAATCAGAAAATAACATAATGAGAAGTATTTTAAAATGGACAAAAATAAAGCGACTGCAAGAGAAATTGTAATTTTAGTATTGTGCGTTCTTGCCTTTGTGGTTTCCATGGTAGTGCAAAGTATGTACACGGTTTGCATTTATCATGATGGATATGGATAATTTCAAGCAAATCAATGATACATTTGGTCATCAGATGGGAGATACCCTGATTAAGACCTATGCAACCAGATTCCAGAAATATTGTGGCACAAAATATCCTTGTGCAAAAGTTGGTGGTGATGAGTTCGCTATGATTGTGGAAGGAAATGTTACACAGGCGGATGTTCTGAACCTTGTGGAACAAATGCGCAATTTGTTCGGAGAAATGGTGAATGTGAATGGTCAGCAGTTCCGTATTACCATGAGTTACGGAATCGCTGGAAGTCCGAATGATGGCACAAGTCCGGATTCCATTTTCAATGCTGGTGATACCGCTTTATACAATGCAAAATTGCAGGGAAAAGACAGACCAGTTGTATATTCACCGCATTCTTTAAGTTAAAAATTGCCCTTTGCAGAATGCACAGGGCGGGCGGAGTGATGGTGCTTCGTCCACCGTATGCATTCTAATTTGTGAAAGCAAATAGGACAAAATACGATTCCCGAAATTCCAATGAAAGGCAGGTCATTAAATGGACAAGGAATTTTATAATCTGGCTGTGAAGTTAATGGAAAACATCAAACGCATTGAACCAAGTCTGACTTCCAGTCATGATGCTGAACTTTGTGTATTGCTGACTGACCAACAGCATATTTATGCCGGAATTGCCGGAGTGAAAATTAGTGCCGGTCAATTGATGCGAGCGTGTCCGGAGTTTAACGCAATTATGGCAATGATTCCAGAAGGGGAGAGCCGTGTTCTGAAACTGATTACAGTTTCATTTGCGAAAAGGGAAGTGAGTCAACCCTGTAAAGGCTGTCTGAATTTGTTGCTTCGTGTCAACCCTGAAAACCGTGATACTAATATCTATGTTGCAGCCAATCGCTGTGCTTCTGCTTATTCTTTGATTCCAGAAGAGGACAGAGTAAGCTTAGATGATGCTATTCCGTTTGGGCTGATTCCTGAACCAGAAAAGAAAAAGGAAACCAAAATTCCTTTACCGCCCCCACATCCCAGAAAGCCGGAAATTCCTGACCCCAGAAAAAGAGCGAAACAGGAAGAACCGCCCAAACAGGAACATATACCTGAACCAGAAAAAAAGCCCGAACCTGAACCAGAGAATGCCACAGAATCAGCAAAACCTGAAAAAGTAGACCCGCCGCCGGAGGTATCTGCTCCCAGTGCTGATACTGCTGCTAATAACCCCGAAAACAAAAAAGAGGAAATAAAGGAGGAAACTACCGTGTCAATGGAAAATACAGAACCGCAAAACGAGAAAACAGAAGAAGTGGATGATTTCGCCCAGTTCGGCTTCGAAGCCGCTGAAGAAGCTCCCCCCCCACCGCCTGTCTTTGAACAACCACCGGAAGAGCCTCAACAAGCCCCGAATGCTGTCCCCAATCCATATGGTCAACAGCCCTACCCTCAGCAGGGCGGTTATCCCCAGCAGGGTGGTGTATTCCAACCCGGAATGCAGCAGCCACAACAAAGCTTGTATGCAAGTAAGCCACTTCCAGGGCAACAGGGAAATTTCCCTCAGCAAAATAATAATTACCAGCAAGGTGGCTACCCTCAACAACAGGGCGGTTATCCCCAGCAAGGCTACCCACAACAGGGTTATCCACAGCAGGGCTACCCTCAGCAGGGCTACCCACAGCAGGGTTATCCACAACAAGGCTACCCTCAGCAAGGTTATCCACAACAGGGCTACCCTCAGCAAGGCTACCCACAACAGGGCTACCCACAGCAAGGCTATCCCCAACAGGGTGGTTATCCCCAACAGCAACAGACAAACCCCTATCAGCAAAGTGCGCCCTATCCGCAACCACAGGTAGGTAGTCAGCCACTCCCACAGAATTCTGTCTACTTCAATGGACAGCAAAGCCAATACCTGAATCAGGGTGGTGCGCCTGTGAGTGGACATTATGTTTCGGGAAGTACTCACAGTCAGTCACTTTCTGTTTATACGAATGTCGCCAATGCTCCCAAGGCTTACACAAGTAAGAGCCTTAGCACTGCCCCCGGTTCACAGTCTGGTTCAGCATTCAGACAGAGACTTTCTTCTTTCATGGATGAAGGCGATGTTTCTTCTACCAAGGCAAGCCCAGAAGATTTGGAAGCTGCTAAGGAAGAGGCAAAGGAAAGGAGAAGACTCCTCAGAAGAGGGAAAAAGTAATTCCATATGCAAAAAAAAAGCAGGCTTTCCCATGGGAGAGCCTGCCTTATTTGATGGAGAGCGAAAGAAAGCCTTTGATTCCGGATAATTTTTTCCGGAGCAGTTCGCTTTCTGTTTCGGTAGTTTCGATTTGTCCACGGAATACAGAAATTTTTGTACCCTTGATGTCTCTGGAAATTCTTGCTTCATGCTGATAAAGCGGAACATTGAGCCGTGAAAATGTTCCGGTGATTTCGTTCACAACCCCTACACGGTCACGAATGCGAATTTCAATTTTCTGTTTCATATAAAATTCCCCCTGTTATGTGGTATTATGTATCATCATATCACAAGGGGGAATATTTGTCAATAACGAAAAATCAATTGCTAGTGATTTATGAAATTGATAGCTTTTGGATTCTTTCGAGTTCCATTAAAATTTTCTCTGTCCATGCATCATCCTGAATCCCAATCAAAAACACCCGAAACCCGTAAATTTTCCCGTTTTCCATGACGGACTTATCATCATCAATATGCAAGTCAATTCGATAGCGTGAGGGATATTTCGAGGGCATGGCTTCGGACTTTCTGCCCTGAACTTCTTTTTCATGGGTTGCACCGTTGATAATGCGGTCAAATTGAATCCCATAATGATGGAATAAATTCTGAATATAGCGTTCCGAACGGTAGGAAGTTGTATAGACATAGACCTGATTTCCATTGGATTGGAGTGCATGAATCAGGGAAATTGTGCCTTTTCTCAATCGCTCCTTATAAAGGCGGTTAAAGGGAAAGGGCAATTCCTTTTCTGTTTGGTGGGTCAATGGCGAAACAAAAAGCGTATCATCCAAATCAAAAGAAACTATCATTCTGCTTCATTGCGTTCAAGGGACTTGACAGCTTGAATCATGATAGCGCATTCCACACGCTTCTTTTCCAGTTCGCAGGAAAGCTGATGCGCCGTAAGAATGTTACCCATATATTGGTAGTTATTCGCATTACATCCGCCACTGCAATAGAATCTTGCCCAACAATCTTTACAGCTTGGCTTATTATAAATATGTGCCTTAGCAAAATCGGTTTGCATTTCTCTGTTGAAAGTGCCGTCTTCCAGACTGCCCATTTTATATTCTTCCATGCCTACAAACTGATGACAGGGGTAAATGTCACCATCTGGAGTTACTGCAACATATTCATTACCACAGCCACAGCCACGCAGTCTCTTGACGGCACAAGGTCCTTGATTCAGGTCAATCATGAAATGGAAGAAATTGAAATGCTTTCCGGCTCTGTCCTGTGCAAGGAGACGCTGTGCGAGTTTCTCATATTCCGTGAAAATCTGGGGAAGGTCTTCTTCGGTGATGGCATAGGGATATTTCGGGTCACAGACAACCGGTTCAACGGAAATCTGGTCAAACCCTGCTTCATACAGACTGAATACATCTTCTGAAAAGTCAAGATTATATTTGGTGAAAGTTCCACGGACATACCAATCTTTGTCTTTGCTTCTGCCATCCACCAATTTTTTGAATTTGGGTAAAATAATATCGTATGTGCCTTTTCCGCCAGCAGTGGGGCGCATTCTGTCATTGACTTCCTTTCTGCCGTCAATGGAAAGAACGACATTGGACATTTCCCGATTGATGAAGTCAATGCTATCATCATTGAGCATTGTCCCATTGGTAGTGATGGTAAAGCGGAATGTTTTTCCATATTCCTTTTCACGTTCCCGACCATAGGCAACAATTTCCTTCACAACCCCGAAATTCATGAGGGGTTCACCGCCGAAAAAGTCCAATTCCAGATTTTTGCGATTTCCGGAATTTTCCAGCAGAAAATCAATTGCCTTTTTGCCGATTTCCAAAGGCATCAGCTTGCGTCCTGTGCCGAAATCGCCGGTTGATGCAAAGCAATATTGACAGCGGAGATTGCAGTCATGGGAAATATGCAGACACATGGACTTGATAGGGGAAGCAGTGGTAAATTTTGCGAATTTCTCATAATCATCTGGAGAGAATAATATTTTCTCTTCATAGAGGGAAGCAATTTCTTCATAGCATTCTTTCAGTTCAGCAATATCATAAGTACCGCCTAATTTATCAAGGATTTCCTGCGGACATTCTGCGGAAAATGGCGGAACGGCATAATCTAACAAATCATATGTCAATTTATCAACGATATGCACACCGCCACTATTCACATCAAGGACAATATACAGCCCACCTAATTCATATTTGTGTATCATTTCATCCACCCTTTATTTTTGAAATTATAGGAAAAAGCCCCACACAAAACAGTGCAGGGCATGAAGCTTATCAGAAAGAGAAAATTACTTCTCGTCTCTCTCACACTTCTGGTTTGCAACAGTGCAGGAAGTCTTGCAAGCAGACTGACAGGAAGCCTGACAATTGCCACAGCCACCCTTTACAGCACTTTCTTTCAGATTTGCCTTGTTAATGGTCATAATGTGTTTCATGTATATTCCCCTCCTTTTTGAAAGAGCGTACTCTTTTTTTCTATTATATCATATTTTCCGATATAATGCAAGAGGAAACCAGAAATTTTTTTATTCAATTCAGGATTTCCTAAAAAAACTGATTTTCTTTTTTCTATAAAATGGCTTAGTATCGCCGATAACTCCCAAAAGCTCCGGCTTTTCCAATGCGGTACATTCGAAGTCATGCCCTTGCAGGTGTTTCCCAACTGACAGGAAAATACTTTTGCTGAGGGCTTTCATGGTAGCAGGAGCTTCCAAAATCAGGAAATAAGATGGTCTTAATTTCTTATCACTCTGCAACATCCGCAAATAAGCAGACTGGATTTGTTGGTAATTGGGGAGTTCTAAGCAGAGGGCTTGAATCAATTCTTCCGGTGGATTTTCAATATCTGTAATTTGAGCATTTTCTAAAGAAGTCATGGAATTGAATGTGAAGTTTCCATATTGTCCGGTTGCTGCTTGTTCCGCAGCATTGAGCAATTGTAAATCTAATGTCAGAGGGGTAGTGCTTCCGGAATTGATGACAAGGGTCTTGAACCCTTGGTTCATAAATGCCTTAATATCCGGATACCACACAATGGAAGGGGTTTCATTAGAAGGATGTTCCACCGCCATATATTCCTTAATGTCCGTAAAGGCAAGAATGCTTTTTGTACCGTCGTCATTCTGATGACCGTCAACCTGTATCACCCTCCGCCCTGCAAGATTCATGACATTCGCACCAGTAAACAACGGCGAATGGTACAATTCAATCAAAGCATCCAATTCATGCTTTCCATTGGCTTTTCCGGTATGAATTTGTTGCATGAGGAATAAAATTCTCCCTGTCATGCGTGGGGCAATGACCGGACGGCGGAATAATGGCAATTTGGAATAATCCGGCGGAGTAAATACATCAAATAAGCTAATATCTAAAAAGACCGGCAGGAAATCAATCATAATTCTTGTAAATCCACACCGCCATAATTCAGCAAATAAAATATCTCGCTTGTCTTTGTTAAATTCAACTGCATCAACAGAAATTCCGGATTTCATGCAATATTCTGCAAATTTTTCAAATGTATCACGTTCAGAAAAGAAAATTGCAGTTTGTTGTTCCGATTCCATGGAAATGAAAAACTGTTTTGTTTGTGGAACTCTTGCAATGAGAAAAGTTTCCTGCTGTAAAAATGCATCAATTACCACTTGTGCAGCTTCTTCAAAATGTTCTCTGTCAGATTCGTAAAATTTAGTAATCAATTCTTGAATGGATGGCATATCACTCACACTCCTTTTGTTAATCATACCATATATTACGAAAATTGTCAAGTCACTTGACAAATTCTGTGGAATATGTTATAATTACCATACTATCACCAGAAAGGAGTGAATGACCATGACAAAAACCATCAAGATTGAAGGATTGATGTGCGCTCATTGTGATGCAACTGTCAAGAAGGCACTGGAATCCATTGCAACTGTTGAAAGTGCAGAAGTCAGCCACGAGAAAGGCACTGCCATTGTCAATCTCAATGCCGAAACGGATAACGACATTCTCCGCAAAGCCGTTGAAGATGAAGATTATAAAGTCCTTGAAATTGCCTGAATAGATGCAAAAAGGGACTGCTGCAAGGTCAAAAAATAATCAATAACAATCACTGCTTGGAAAGACTTTCTAGGCAGTGTAATTTGTGGTATGAGGAAAGAATATGCAACAACCCCTTACAGAAAGGAGTTACCCCATGAATAAAGACTTAATGCTTGACGTTGGGAAGACAATCGGCATCCCCTTTGCAAAAAGCATTCTCATTCCAGAAGCCAAAAAAGCCGGAAAGAAAGTCGCTAAGAAGACAGCGAAAAAGTCAATTCTTCCTGTTGCATCTATGATAACAGGTGCAATTGCTGGGTACGTCTTATATCAGAAAAAGCTGAAAAATTGAATTTTTCTGTTTTTCCTGAAAATATCGAAAAAAGGCTTGCTTTTTTGTGCGGAATCTTGTATAATAAAAATAGATTGCTTGTAATAGCAAAAAATAAAACAAAAGGAGTTTTTCCCATGTACAAAGATTTGATGGATACCATTGGTTTTGTGGAAAGCGTTGACCCCGAAGTTGGTTCAGCAATGCAGAAAGAGCTTGCACGTCAGAAGCGTAATTTGGAGCTGATTGCTTCCGAAAATATCGTTTCTCCGGCAGTCATGGCAGCGATGGGGAGCGTTCTCACAAACAAGTATGCAGAGGGCTATCCTGCAAAGCGTTACTATGGCGGTTGTGAATGCGTTGACATTGTGGAGCAGATTGCCATTGACAGAGCTTGTAAGCTGTTCGGCGCAAAGTTCGCCAACGTTCAGCCCCATTCCGGCGCACAGGCTAACACAGCGGTTTATGTAGCTACATTGCAGACTGGTGACACCGTTCTCGGCATGAGCCTTGACGACGGCGGACACCTCACACACGGTTCACCTGTCAATATTTCCGGTAAGTACTTCAATTTCGTTTCCTATGGTCTGAACGACGAGACAGAAACGATTGATTATGCCGAACTTTACAAACTCGCAAACAAGACAAAGCCTAGATTGATTGTTGCTGGTGCGTCTGCATATCCTCGTGCAATCGATTTCAAGAAGCTGTCTGAAATTGCCAGAGCAGTCGGCGCATTGCTGATGGTAGATATGGCGCATATTGCTGGACTGGTTGCGGCTGGTGTGCATGAATCCCCTGTACCCTATGCGGATATTGTCACCACGACTACACACAAGACTTTGAGAGGCCCTCGTGGCGGTCTGATTCTCACCAACAATGAGTATCTTGCAAAGAAAATCAATTCCGCTGTTTTCCCCGGAACACAGGGAGGTCCTTTGATGCACGTTATCGCTGCAAAGGCTGTATGTTTCGGCGAGGCACTCAAACCCGAATTTAAGGAATATCAGCAGAGAATTGTCGAAAATGCAAAGGCATTGGCTGACGGTCTCTTGAAGAGAGGGTTCAATCTGGTTTCTGGCGGTACTGACAATCATTTGATGCTGGTTGACCTGCGCCCCTTCCATATCACTGGTAAAGAGATGGAACACCGCCTTGACGAGGTGTATATCACTGTCAACAAAAATGCCATCCACAACGACCCCGAAAAGAAGTTCATCACCAGCGGTATCAGAATCGGCACTCCGGCAGTGACAACCCGTGGTCTTGGTGTGGAAGAAATGGATAAGATTGCAGAATATATTTACCTCTGCGCTACCGATTTCGAAAACAAGGCTGATGAAATCCGTGCAGGTGTCAACGAAATCTGTGCAAAATATCCGCTTTATGAGTAATTTCTCTTAACTGCGAATGAATCAACGGCAAGCTCTGATATGTGGGGCTTGCCGTTTTCAACAAAAATTAGTGAGGTGATACCATGACAGTCCGTCCGCCGAAAATGGCTAGAACCCTGATGTTTCTCATTGGAATGATTGGCTTTGTGGGATTGACACCGCTTTCTCTCTGGATAGGAATTACCATGTACAAGGAATATTTACAGTTGAGTATTGTCGTTGCACTGATACTGTTTTCGTTCGGGATGGCTTGGGGATATTTAGCGATTTGTGCCGTCAAAGAATATCTGACCTTTGATACAGAAACAGGGATGTTGTGCTACTATCGCCCATTGTTGAAAATGCGTTCGTGCCATGTTTCCGAGATTGAGAAAATTCAATTATATCGTTGTGGCGGTGTCAAATATCCCTACACAATTGCCCTGAAACTACAGTCCCAACATTTTTACGCCAATATCACTATGGGAAGTCCTTCACAAAATCCGGACGAAATTTTTCAGGAAGATGACAATACCTATGAAAATGCGGTTGCATTTCTTGAATCGCTCAAACAATTCCATGAAATAGAGGTGATACCATTTGAATGAAACAAAAACTTTATCTGTGCGGTACAGCAAAAGTATCAGACGGCTGATTCATGTCGGGCTTATCATTTTTGCGATATTTGCAGTTTGGAATTTTGGCTGGATAAGTATTCCGTTTTTGTTGGTGATGGGCTTTTTCATGTGGTACATGGAATCATTTCGTTTGGACTTTGAACCGGAGACGGGGAATTTATGTTACTATCGATTATTATTGAAACCGTATCACTTCCATGTTTCGGAAATCCAAAAAATTTCATTTCGGACGATACGCACCAAAAACGGTGAAAGATTATTCCTCTCGATTCATCCCCCCTACAAACAAATTTTGATAATTCTCGGCGAACCATCCAATTCAGGCGGATTTGATGAAACATGGGATTCTTACACCAATACCTCTGAACTGCTGGATTTTCTGCAACAATACCAAAAAACGGAGGGCGCATCATGGAACAAATGACAGTCAAGAGAAGTCCCACACAAAGGCGGTCAGTGGAATTTGCTGTGATTATCGTGTTTTTGCTGTGGATATTTCCGTTTTCTGTGTTCAAATTGATAACCTGTATCTTTCCTGCTTTGATAATAGCCTATGTGGAAATATGGGGGCTTTCGTTCGACAAGAACAGCGGAAATCTGCGATATACAAGGCTTTTTCACAAGCCTGTCGAATTTCATGCAAATGAAATTACCTCTCAGCAATTATTGCTTGTTCGCAGTAAAACAGGCAGTTATAAAATCATTCTGCAAATTGCAGTCAAAGGCGAAACCATCAAAATCATTCTGGGAACACCTTCCGAAAAAGGCTTTGACCCTTGCAGTGAAACTTACGAAAATTCCGCTGAATTGCTGGAATTTCTGGAAACCTATCGACCAGTGGAGGAATTGACAAATGAAACTCAGTGATATTCTATCAGTTTATCATGCTGACCCCAAAGAAAGCCGGAAATATGCAAAAGAAATTTGCAGTAATTTGCGTGGAACAGTCCAAAAAAATTTTGGTTCTAAAATGGTGTCGCTACTTTTTTCAGTATTGATTGCTTCTCAACTGTTGTTTATTTCTGGTGTGTTTGGTATGCTATTGATGATAAGTGTAACAATGGGGCTTGTGGTATGGAATATGTATAATTTCAGCTGGAAACTGACATTTGACGGCGCAACAGGATTTTTCAGCTTTCACACCATGTTCAAAGGGACAATCCGCTTTCATGTCTCTGAAATCGGCAGAATCCGTACTGTCACTACAAGCAATAAGGGAGAAAGGACAGAATGCCTTTGTATTCCAGTTGATAATATCAAAATTATGGTAGTATTAAGAAAATATTACCTGATTCGCCCAAGTTCAGAAAATAATTATCGGGGCTGTGATACCAATGCTGAAAAATTAGAACAGTATCTGACACTATATCAGCATTTCCTTGCAGATGATGGTAATTTCAATGTTACGGATGACAGTTTAAGCCCTGCTGTGCGTAAAGCCATTGCCGAACAACGACGAATGTCAGAAGGCTACATTCCCAAACAAGTGAACGTTCCAACAGAAATACCCTCAATTCCTGAAAATTCGTCAACTTCTGAAATACCAGCCACTTCCCAAAAGCCGAAAACTCCTGTCAAGCTGGAAAAATCCGCTCCCGAAAAAATCGACCTCTCCAAATCTACTGCACCCATTCCCACCGAACTACCTAAAGCCCAAGATTCCGCTTTTCCTGACCCTGCTATGAAAAAGGATGTGGATGCAGATGCACTTTTCAACAGTGTATTAAACCAGTTCGGGAAATCTTCGGTTTCGTCTTCTTCCAAATCTACAAAAGATGTAGATGCCCTATTTGACAATGTACGGAAACAATTCGGAAAAAAATAATCCTACCAAAAAAACACCGTTCAGATTGATTTCTGAGCGGTGTTTTTGATTGGGTTCATTATCAGAAGTCCAGCTTAAAGGGGTCATAACGATGATAAGCGGCTTCATTTTTAGCAATAGAAGACGTATTTGTCCAAGAGTCCATAAGGTCTTCAAAATCCTTGCTATGTGCCTGATAATCTGCATTGTCAATGGCGGTATCTGTCCAAAGGTCAGTATCTGTCATACGTTCGGTAATGTCATAGCGAACAACCAGATAATAATTTTCGTCCTCTTCCACAATGTAGGGCTTACCATAATCAGCTTCCTTAATATCAACTAACTGATTGTATACTTTTTCGCTGGGGTTATAATAAATATCGGCTGGGTCGTCATAATCATCAGGGTTCACCACTCTGACAATGGTTTCATTAGGGAAAGTGGGTGCATCTGCTTCACCGCCAATATCAAGAGTATCATCCTCTGCGCCATCCTCATTAGAGGTAACAGCGATTTCGCCATCTTCTGCGGATTCTTCGGAAATCTCCTCTTCTGGAAGGGAATCTTCGGATTCCACATCATAGTCAGGAACGAATTCGGGTTCTTCATCTGTGGGAGTTTCGGCATTATCGGGATTTTCTTCCTGTTCTCCTGCGGTAGTTTCCTCTTCTGGGGAAGTCTCTTCTTCAGCCACGGTTTCTTCTGCGGAAGAATCATCAGCTTCCACGTTATTTTCCGCAGTCAGAATCTGCTGAACGATGGGAGCGGATAAAGCATCATCCTGCACTTCGGCAGTTTCGCCCTCTTCGTTTTCTTCCACTTCTGTGGTAGTTTCGTCGGAGTCTTCATTTTCCGCATTTTCATCCTCTGCGGAAGTATCGGCTTCTTCGTCTGGATTTTCTTCTGGATTTTCCTCTTCTGCGGTAGTTTCGGAATCAGAATCAGCAGTGGTTTCCTCTTCTGCGGAAGTATCAGCTTCAACGTCGGAATCTGTTTCAACATCAGAATTGGAATCAGCCTCCGCCTCTTCTGAAAGGGATGCAACATAAGCGTTGTACTCGTCTGTGACTGCGTCCATTTCTTCTCTTGCGGATTCTTCACCGCCCTTATCATAGGCTTTCTGCACACGGTCACGATAGCCTTCCAACATTTCCATCATTTCGGCTTTTTCCTCTGATTTCATAAGGTTGCCTTCACTATCTTTCAGGGACATATTGATGAATTGACAGCGGATATTGTTATCAATGTAGTACTGTTTCAAATCGTCTTCTGTGACACCTTCCTGTCCATCAATCCCATAATAGTACTTGAATACTTCATCACTTTTATAGCTGGAAGTCAGAATTTTGGTAAAGGAATCTTCACTGATACCATTGTTTTCGAAAGTTTCCTGATTGCTTGCCCAATAGTATTCTTTCATTGAGGAAATATTAGATTTGGTGTCGGCATCCAGAGAAAGCCCCAATTCATCAAACTTCTTTTCCGTTGCCACAAAATCCGTCACCATTTCGGTTGCCTTGTCCTGAATCCAAGTGGTGACATCTTTCCCTTCCAAGGTCAGATTTTTGATTGCTTCCTTATCGGTGGTATCCAATTCGGAATTTTCTTCAGAAAGTTGTGATACTGCATTACTGTAAGCAGTATTCAGGTAGTAAATATACACACCAGCCGGCACTTCATAGCCGTCAACTGTGAGTGCAGTTCTTGTATTTGTTCCGCAAGCAGTCAAAGACAATGACAATGCCAAAGCCGTTAAACCTGCGGTAATTCGTTTCAAACGTGACATAACAATTTCCCTCCATAAAAATGTAAACGCATCTTCTGCGCAGTCTTCCTCTATTATACTACAATCTTTCTGGAAAGTCCATAGGTTTATGAAAAAAATTCTGATTTTTCACAGAAATTTCAGAAAACGCTTGCAATTCTTTGTGAAAATATGCTATAATAAATTCAGGCGAAAAGCCAAGAAAGGAGCTATCATCATGAATTATGCACTGATTACCGGCGCAACTTCCGGCATCGGCAAAGAAATGGCAATTTATCTGCATAAAATGGGCTGGAAATTGATTTTGACCGGACGAAATGAAGAAGTCCTCAAAAACATGGCGCAAAAGTTCGGGAACAATACCAAATATATTGCCCTTGACCTTGCCAAACGTGGTTCAGCTGAAACTTTATACCAATTCTGTCAGGGCTTGCGTGTCGATTTTTTGATTAACAATGCTGGTTTTGGAGTGTTCGGGAATTTTACGGAAACTTCCCTCGAACAAGAATTAGAATTGATTGAAGTCAATATTCGTTCATTACACATTCTCACCAAATTATTCCTGCGTGATATGGTAAAGCGTGACTGTGGACAGATTCTGAATGTGGGTTCAATCGCTGGATTTATGACAGGTCCTTTGCTGTCAAGTTATTATGCATCCAAAAATTATGTGGTACGCTTAACAACAGCAATCCGTGAAGAATTACGGCGCAACGGTTCAAATGTGAAAATTGCTGTCCTCGCTCCCGGACCTGTAGACACAAATTTCAATAACCGTGCTGGTGTGACATTCTCTGCGAAACCTGCCAATCCTCGCTTTATCGCAAGATATGGCATGGATAAGGCATTAGAAGGCAAATGTATTATTATTCCTCAGTTGCCCATTCGCCTTTGTGCAATAGCATCGAGATTTTGTCCAGAAAGCGTTGTTGCATCTGCTGTTTGGTATATCCAGAAAGCCAAAGCAAAAGTGTAATAAAATTCCCCCTGTTTTTGGTAACAGGGGGAATTTTTCAACTGATTCTTTGCCAAAGCAGACCGCATTTTTTACAATACCATACTAACCGTCCCGTTCTGAAAAATGGGATTCTTGCCTGTAAATTCCATTCAGGATATTGTTTGCAGACAATGACAGTATTATCATTCTGGTAGGCAACAAACGAAATATAATGCTCTTTAGTCATTTCATGTTCAGAGGAAATCAATAATTCCCCCTCTATGGCTTCAACTTTGAGTTTTTGGAAATCCTCTGCTTTTTGAGGTTGGGTGGCATCCAGTTTTTTTCCACAACAGGAAATATCCGCCTGAGAAGTCGCTGTGATAATATTACCACAATCCGGACAGATGTAAAATTTCAATTTTTTCATGTTTCCGCTCTCACTTTCATTTTGAATGATTTCACCTGAAAGAAGTACACTCAAATTCACACGAAATATTTCAGAAAGTGCCGTCAAAAAAGAAATATCTGGACAGCCGTTTCCGGTTTCCCATTTTGAGACAGCTTTGTCGCTGACATAAAGCAAATCTGCGAGCTGTTTCTGTGTCAGATGCCGTTCCTGACGGAAATTCCTGATTAAGTTCCCCATTTTGGTTTGATTCATGAAAATTCCTCCTTTCTGGTGTAATTCCATGATACCATGAGAATCCAAAAATGTCAATCCACGTTCCGTAGAATCATATCCAGAAAAAATTTTTTCAAAAGACTATTGACAAACCATGCAGAATATGTTATAATAAGCTCAGAAAAACACTTGAACATTTATTCAAACGTTCAAATATAAATATGAGAATCATTTTAGATTTGAAAGGAGTTGCACAGGATGAAAGCAGTATATATTATTGAAAATTTAGATTGCCCGAATTGTGCTATGAAAATTGAGTCCGCCATCCAGAAACTAGAGGAAATCGAAGAAGCAAGCCTTTCCTACCCGACAAAACAACTGCATATTACCGCCGAAAAAATAGAGGGATTGCTTGAAAAGTTGCAAAGTGTAGCGGATTCTGTGGAAGATGGAGTTATCATCTCTGAACAGGCAACTGCACATCTTGACAAAGCCCCCTACCCTTCTCATGTACATGAACGCAGATTACAGCTTGCTGAATTGATGGCGAATCCTCAGACAATGAACCCCGAAAAAACAGAAGCCCCCGAACAACATCTTGAAACCGAAAATATTTTATTGATAGTGGGGGCTGTTTTGTTTGCAATTGGAATGGTATTACATTTTGCAATGCAAAATCAAATCATTGCAAATATTTTCCTGATTGTTGCCTATTTGCTGATGGGCTGGGAAGTCTTGACAGATTCCATCAAAAGCATTGGAAAAGGTCAGATTTTTGACGAAAATTTCCTAATGACCATTGCAACCATTGGCGCAATCTGTGTGGGAAGTTTCGAGGAAGCCGGAGGAGTGATGTTATTTTTCCGCTTGGGTGAACTGTTTGAACATATCGCCGTGGAAAGAAGCCGGAAATCCGTCATGAGTGCCATCGATATGCGCCCCGAAACTATTGAACTTTTGTTAGATGGAAAGACCTACACCATTCCGGCTGAATATGCTGAACCCTTTGACAGAATTTTAGTTCGTGCTGGTGACAGAATTCCAGTTGATGGAATTGTTGTCAAGGGAGAAAGTTCGCTGGATACTTCGGCGGTCACTGGTGAACCTGTTCCCATTGCTGTGAAAGAGGGTAGTGAAATTATGTCCGGCTGTGTGAATCTGGATGGTGTGATTGAATTGGAAGCCGCCGCCTCTGTTAATGATTCCATGGTACAGCGCATCATGGACAGCGTGGAAAATGCAGCTGCTGGAAAGCCGAAACTTGACAGATTCATTACACGTTTTGCAAGAGTCTATACTCCCATTGTCGTTGTGATTGCCGTATTGACAGCAATTGTTCCGTCAATGGTAACAGGCAATTGGGGACATTGGGTTTATACAGCATTGAATTTCCTGATGATAAGCTGTCCTTGTGCATTGGTATTGAGTGTACCGCTGGCGTATTTTTCGGGAATTGGTGCAGGTTCAGCGAAAGGAATTTTATTCAAGGATGGTCAGTCACTGGAAGCCCTTGCAAAGGTGAAAGCCGTTGTCATGGATAAAACCGGAACACTCACAAAGGGTACATTTTCCGTCACGGAATTGGAAACAGACAGCAATCAAGAACAATTATTACAGTATACGGCATCTTGTGAAAGCGTTTCCAATCACCCCATTGCAAAAAGTATTCTTGCCTATGCCAAAGAACAGAAACTGACCATTTTCCCTGTCAAAGACGTGCAGGAAATCGCAGGCAAAGGCATTCAAGGCATTGTGAATGGTCATCAAGTTTTATGCGGAAATGAAACGCTCATGAAGGAAAACGGCTTGACTGCCCCTAAAATCAATATGACTTGTGTGTATACTGCTATCGATGGCGAATATATGGGCTGTGTGAAATTGTCTGATACCCTGAAAGAACATTCCGTGGAAACGGTTCAGGCATTGAACAATATGCAAATTCATACTGTCATGCTGACTGGTGACAGTCCAGCACATACAAAGGCAATTGCTGAACAGCTCCAAATCCAAGAAGTTCATGCTGGATTACTCCCCACGGAAAAGCCCATTCACATGGAACAGGTACGCAAAGAAAAAGGAGCTGTCCTGTTTGTGGGGGACGGTATCAATGACGCTCCTGTCCTGTCTGGTGCAGATGTGGGTGCATCCATGGGAAGTGGTTCAGATGCCGCCATTGAATCCGCTGATATGGTGTTACTGAATTCTGACCCGATTGCAATTTTGCAGTCTCTGGAAATTGCAAAGCGTGTGAATGTGGTTGCAATTGTCTGTGTTGTATTTGCATTGGCTGTGAAATTAGCAGTGATGATAAGTGGTTTCATGGGGTATGCGAATATGTGGGTTTCAGCATTTGCAGATACTGGCGTGACGATTTTGTGTATTTTAATTGTATTTATGGGAATTTATCTGCACTATCGAAAGCGTTCATGAAATTTGTGTGAAATTCCCTGAAAATCTCTTGCAAATGATTTTGATTTGTGTTATAATAGCATAAATTCCTAAAAATGCAAGGAGGTATATTTTATTATGGAAATGGATATAGAAATGAACTCAGAACGTTTCTTTTTGGATACGGTTGCCAAGCCCCATACAAAGGAACGGGATAAAATTGCACAGATTTTTTATGAATTTATCGAACTGACCCATTTGTATGAATCTGCTGTGGAGACAGTCAAAACACAGCTGAATATTTATGATAGTGAATTCAGTATCAAATTTAAGCGGAATCCCATTCACAGCATTGAAAGCCGTGTGAAATCCCCTCAAAGTATCATTGAAAAATTACAGCGCAAAGGCTTGACCCCTTCCGCCAAATCCGCACAAACCAACTTAATGGATATTGCTGGTGTGCGTGTGGTATGCTATTACATTGATGATATTTATGCCATTGCCGAACTGCTTAGTATGCGTGACGATTACAAGATTGTGAAAATCAAAGACTATATCAAAAAACCCAAGCCTTCCGGTTATCGTAGCTTACACATGATAGTCATGTTACCGGTTTATCTTGCTGCATCCCGTCATGAAATTCCAGTGGAAATTCAAATTCGTACCATTGCAATGGATTTCTGGGCAGCGTTGGAACATCAACTGCACTACAAAACAGATGCTGTTGTACCGCCGGAACTCAAAACCGAACTCAAGGAAATTGCAGATACCATTTCTGATACGGATATGAGAATGCAGGCAATCTATGACCAGATTAACCGCTTAGGAATGCCGACGGAAGACTCTGACGAATAAAAACACCATGTTCCCTTTCTGATTGACGGAAAGGGAACTTTTCATTTAAAAAATTCTTTACAATTTGTAGAAAAACTATTGACATTTACATCGAAATCGTTTATAATGAAATTGTGTACAATGTGTGAATACACAAGATTAGATTGATGAGTGAAGGAGGAAATTCCCATGAAGAAATTGAGTAGCCGTTTGAAGGCGGTTGCATGTTCGGCAATGTTGGCAGTATCAGCACTTTCCAATATGGCTTTTTCAATTCCGGCAGTTGCAGAAGAGGAAGAAGAAAATTTTGCTCGTCTGCTGCAACATTCCATGACGTTCTATGATGCGAATATGTGCGGTTGTGGAGTGGATGAAAATTCCCTGTTGTCTTGGCGTGGTGACTGTCATTCCTATGATGCACAAGTACCGCTTCAACCTATGACAGAAAAGGGCGTTGGTACAAACCTCACACAGGAACAACTTGACAAATTAGCCCCCTATCTTGACCCTGATGGAGACGGCACTGTTGACGTTTCCGGTGGTTTCCATGATGCCGGAGACCATGTAGAATTTGGTATGCCGGAAAACTATTCCGCTGCAACATTGGGCTGGGGCTATTACGAATTCAGAGACGCTTACAAGAAATCCGGACAGGATACCCACATTGAAACATTGCTCCGCTATTTCAATGATTATCTGATGAGATGCACATTCTTGGATGAAAATGGGAATGTGGTTGCACATTGCTATCAAGTGGGTGATGGTGATATTGACCATGCTTTGTGGCAGTCTCCGGAAGTTGACAGCATGGCAAGACCTGCATTTTTCCTGACAGATGATAAACCACAAGTGGATTATGTTGTTTCTGCGGCGGCTTCTCTCATCATCAATTCTCTGAACTTCAAGGAGACTGACCCCGAATATTCCAAAAAATCTTTTGAATATGGGAAAGCCTTGTATGATTTCGCATGGAAACACATCTCAAAATATGCCGTTGGTGAGGGTGATGATTTTCTCCGTTCTGATAATGGAGATGGACCAAAACAATATTACCTTTCCAGCAAGTGGGAAGATGATTTTGTGTGGGCGGCTGCTTGGATGTACCGTGCCACAGAAGATAAGACCTATCTGGAAAACTGCTTGCCTTATGTAGATTACTATGCTCCCCCCGGATGGGCTTATTGCTGGAATGATATGTGGAGCGGTGCAAATATGCTCCTTGGTATCATTGACTTGCAACACCCTGAATTAGATGTACAGAATATGTACCGTGCTGCAAAGGGGAAAAACCAGTATGATGATGCTGATTTCTGGTTGCAGATTGAAAAGGCAATGGACACATGGAAAAATAATTATTCTACTCCTCAGGGCTATGCATTCATGAGTACATGGGGTTCAGCTCGTTATGATACCGCTATGCAGTTGATTTGTCTCATTTACGACAAGTACAAGAATAACGACAAACCTTCTGAACGCAGTGAATGGGCGAAAGGGCAAATGGAATACCTGCTCGGACATAATGACATTACCTACCTTGAAAACCGTACTGATGGTGTCACACATGGAAAGCGTTGCTTTGTAGTCGGCTATAATGAATACTCCGCAGCCTATCCGCATCATAGAGCCGCTTCCGGTCTGACAAAGTGTGAAGACCCTGCACCACAGAGACACGTTCTCTATGGCGCATTGGTAGGAGGTCCTGACGGAAAAGATGCTCATTTTGATGTCACTTCCGACTGGACTTACAATGAAGTTACCATTGACTATAACGCTGCATTTGTCGGGGCGGCTGCTGGTCTTTACCATTTCTATGGTAAGGATACTGACAAGCCGGATGAAAATTTCCCACCCATTGAAGAGGATACCGGAGACGGTGAAGGCGGTGGAAATGGCTACTGGATTGAGGCTTTCGCCGTGAATGACCTCCATGATGACGGCGCAGGTGTCACAAAGGTTTCCTTCCAAGTCCGCACCAATTCCAATAAGCCTTCTGATAAAATTTCCGTTCGCTATTATTTCGATTCTTCCGAAATCAGTAACATCAGCTCCGTAGATGCAAAGGAACTTTATGACCAATCCAGCGCAGAAGCCGGAGAAGATGGCGCAGATGGTATCACCTCACAGCCGAAAAAATACGACAAGAAAGACAATACCTACTATGTAGAAGTTTCATGGGATGGCTACAAAATCGCAAATTCCGGTAAGAAATATCAATTCTCCATGGGTATGTACTATGGGGATAACTGGAATCCGGAAAATGACTGGTCTTATCAGGGCTTGCCTGTTCTGTCTGATACGGAGATGTTTGGCGATAACAACGAAGTCGAGACGGATTATATCTGCGTTTATGATGATGGGGTACTTGTTGGCGGTATCGAACCGGATGGCTCAACTCCTGTTGAAACTCCTAAGGAAACGACTGCTCCAAAGGAAACAACTGCTCCAGTGGCTACTACCAAACCAGCTGTCACTACAAAGGCTACTACTGCAACAACCAAAGCAACCACTAAGACAAATACATCCACTGAACCTGTAGGCATTGAAACAATGGCAATCCCCAAAACAACAGAAGCTGGAAGCAATGAACCCAAAACTGACAATAGGGTTGTTTATGGTGATGTAAGTGGTGATGGTACTGTTGATATTGCTGACGTTCTGACACTGAATCAACATTTGCTTGGAATTATTGACATCACTCCAGAGGGAAAAGCAAATTCTGATGTAGACAGAAATGGAAAGATTGATGATGCTGATGTACTCAATATTCTGAAATCCCTTGTTGATTTGGTGACACTTCCTGTCGCTTAATCATTCACATTAAAAAAATATTCCCCCTGATGCATGGTTTCATGCAAAAGGGGGATTTTTTCATCCTGCAATGATATTGGCAAGGTTGGCAAAAAAGACAAATCCTGCACCTATCATCCAAGGAAATAAAAACATCACACAAAAAATATCTGTTGTATTCTTATTGTTTTCGTATTCGCTCCACAAAACAACATTCCCTGCATTTTGCTGATAGGGACAAAATAACTTTGTATTGAATGGTTTCGGCAATTTCGGCTGATTTTCGTCAACAATCCCAATGAAAGCCGTTCCTTTTTTCTGACAGCGTTTCGCTTCACGATAACGGAATGTATTCACATCAGCTTGATGCATTCCGGTTTCATCTTCCCATGAAACAGAGATGATATAATATACATTCTGTGAAAAGCTGTGCGAAAATTCCGCCTTGTCACTGCGCCGGACTTCTGAAACATTGGCGGATTGTTTATGGATATGCCTTGATAAAACAAACCCTCTTACAAGTACTATCACATTCAATACCACAAGCCCCACAAATAAAAGCATTTCCACAATTAGAAAAATCACATCTGAAATACTCATATCTCACTATAAAGCCAATCTGTCCCGAATCTTCCGGAAAGTACGTCACATAATACCAACGCTGTCACACTGTCCACAACAACTCTTGCACGGTGGATAATGGCAGGGTCATGCCGTCCCTGAATCTGCAAAACAGCATTTTCTTTCGTGAAAAAGTTGACGGTTTCCTGTTCCTTGTAAATGGAAGGTGTCGGCTTGACAGCACATTGAAACAATATCGGCATTCCATTGGAAATTCCGCCATTGATACCGCCATTATGGTTGGTTGCCGTAACGATTTTGTCACCGTCCATGCGGAAAGAATCATTATATTGACTTCCCATCAAATCAACCATTGAAAAAGCCTCTCCGAACTGTACACCCTTAATGGCGGGAATGCTAAACAAAGCATGAGACAGTACCCCTTCCAGCGTATCAAACCACGGTTCACCCACTCCGGCAGGCACTCCAATGACAGCCGTTTCCAATACTCCGCCGACACTGTCGCCTTCCTTGGCGATTTCTTCAATTTTCTGTTTCATTTCGATTTCTGCGGATTCTTCCAGCACAGCAAAACTACGGTCTTTCAGAAATTCAATATCTTTGGCGACATCCTGAAAAGCCCTGTCCTTGACAGCTCCACAACGTGCAATATGTGTGCCAATCTGAATGCCTTTCCCTTTTAAGGCAGTCAAGGCAATTGCACCCCCTGCAACCAGTCCGGCGGTAATTCTTCCGCTGAAATGTCCGCCTCCTCGATAATCCTCAAAGCCGTGATATTTGCAGTTGGCGGTATAGTCGGCATGACTAGGGCGAGCCAATGCACGAGTAGCGGAATAATCTTTACTGCGTGTTTGCGTGTTGGGAATGACAATGCAAATGGGTGTTCCGGTGGTACGTCCCTCAAATACTCCACTCACAATCTTGAATTCGTCCTGCTCCTGTCGGGATGTGGAAATTTTTCCGCTTGGTCTGCGTAATGCTAACTGTGCATTGATGAAATCCCGATTGACTGGAATTCCGGCGGTCATTCCGTCCAGCACAACCCCGATACTTTCTCCATGACTTTCGCCATAAATTGTCACGGCGATATTCTGACCGAATGTATTTTTCATAATTTTGTTTCCTTTCCTGAAAATATTGCTATTGTCTATTATAACAGATTTTCGGAAAGAAGTCAACTATCTTGACAAATCAAAAACAGACCCCCATTTTCGGAGGTCTGTTTTTGTATGATATGTTCACTATGGAAAAGAAATGAATTTTTTCTTACTTTGCCAATGCTTCGCCCAATGCCTTGCAATTTGCAATTGCATCATCATCAGGGGTATTATTTGCGATAACGGAATCAATAGCGAGAACTGCACCTGCACCAGTCGCATCATCTGTCCAAATTCTCATCCATTCGCCATCGCCCCAATCATAAGAACCGAACAAAGCGATTTTCTTACCAGAAATTACCGGCTTGACAGCATCCCACATGGGCTGTACTTCGGTGTCTTCCAGTTCTTCTGCACCCATAGCCGGACAGCCGAAAGCGATTGCATCATATTCAGCAACGTTATCAGCACCAAATTCACCAGCTGTTACCACTGTAACTTCTGCACCTGCGCCCTTTGCACCTTCTGCGACAGCGTTCGCCATTGCTTCGGTATTTCCTGTACCAGACCAATATACAACTGCAATTTTCATAATATTGAAACTCCTTTTCTGTGCTTTAGTCAGTTATCGCTAACCATCAGCAAAAAATTTTTATCGCCTTTCCAGCGATTTTGTTCATTATAACATATTCCCTCTGTTTTTTCCACTCCAAAAGGGTTTATAAGATAATCCATTTAGGCACTGTCAAAAATTATTTTCCCTGAAAAATGATTTTTGTTGAAAATCCCGAAACAAAGGCGGTTTCCTTGCATTCGACATTTGGATATGATATAATGAAATTGAGAAGTTGCCATATGATTTCATCACAAAGGGAGGACTTTATGGACACACAAGAATTACTTTGGTATACGAAAGAAGCACCCGATTTCAACCATGCATTACCAATCGGCAACGGCAGAATTGGCGGTATGGTGTTCGGCGGTGCAGCAAAAGAATTGATTAAGCTGAATGAAGATTCGATTTACTCTGGCGGTTTGAGAAACCGTATCAATCCACGGGCTTATGAAGGGATGCAGGAAATCCGTCAATTATTGTTAGAAGAAAAAATTGAAGAAGCTGAAAAGATTGCATTCCAGAAAATGCAGGGAGTCACCCCGAATTCAAGACATTATATGCCCTTGGCAGATTTAACCATCTATTTCGGATTTATCGGGAAAGCAAGAGAATACAGACGTTCGCTTGATTTGCGTGATGCAGTTGCAAGGACAGAATTTCATGATGATGCCGGAACACATTTTCTCCGTGAAAGCTTTGTTTCTCATCCGGCACAGATGATGGTCATTTCGATTACAGCAGATAAAAAGGGGATGCTGGATTTTTCCGCTTCTTTGGACGGACGGGATGATTATTATGATGATAACAGACCAGTGGAAGAGAATGTGATTTTGTATACTGGTGGAACTGGAAGCCGTGATGGTATTTTCTTTGCTGCTGGTATGACAATTTTAACCAATGGCGGAACAGTGGAAACCATTGGCAGTGCGATTCAAGTGAGAAATGCAGATTCTGCATTGATTTTACTCTCTGCGGAAACAAGTTTTTACAATGGCGACAATTATCAGGAAAAAGCCCTTGCAAGAATTCACACTGTCCTTGAAAAAGGACTGGATGTTCCGGCTCTTGCAGAATTGCTCAAAGCTGAACATATCGCAGATTATCAGGCACTTTACAACAGAGTGAAATTCACCCTTGATGATAATAGCAGTGGGGTTGCACAGACACTCCCCACAGATGAAAGAATTTCTCGTCTGCGTGGAAATGCGGATGATGACAAGGAATGCCGTGCGTTAATCCGTGATAACCGTTTAGCAGTATTGTATTATAATTATTCTCGTTACTTGACGATTTCCGCAAGCCGTCCCGATTCACAGGCAATGAATTTGCAGGGAATCTGGAATGAAAATATGTGGCCTGCATGGGGTTCTCGATTCACTATCAATATCAATACGGAAATGAATTATTGGGGGGTTGAAATCAGCAACCTTTCAGAATGTCATTTGCCCTTATTTGATTTGATTGAACGTATGCGCCCGAACGGTGAAAAAGTCGCTCAAGAAATGTATCATGCAAAAGGCTTCTGCTGTCATCATAATACCGACATTTGGGGCGATTGTGCGCCACAAGATTTATGGATGCCTGCAACAATCTGGTGCATGGGTGCAGCATGGCTTTGCCTGCATATCTTTGAGCATTACGAATTCACCCAAGACAAGGAATTTTTGAGGGAGCATTTTGATACCCTCTGTGCCTCTGCGGAATTTTTCACAGATTATCTTTTCGAAAATCAAAACGGTCAGCTGGTAACTGCGCCTTCTGTTTCGCCGGAAAATACTTACCTCACAAAAAGCGGTACAAAAGGAAGCCTTTGCATTGGTCCTTCTATGGATACCCAAATTATTACGGTATTATTCAATGATGTAATAAAGGCATCTGAAATTTTAGATGAACGTCACGAATTTGCACAACAGCTTTCCGAAATGCTTCTCAAGTTACCACCTATCTCTGTGGGAAAGTATGGTCAGATTATGGAATGGGCGGAAGACTATGACGAATTGGAAGCCGGACACCGCCATATTTCGCAGTTATTCGCCTTGTATCCGGCGGACTTGATTTCACCGCAGAAAACCCCGAAATTAGCGGCGGCGGCTCGTGCCACTATGATTAGACGCTTGATTCATGGTGGGGGTCATACGGGTTGGAGCTGTGCATGGATTATCAATATGTGGGCGAGATTGCATGATGCTGATATGGTTTATGAGAATATCCGCAAATTGTTGGCACATTCCACAAGCCCGAACTTGCTTGACGAACACCCGCCTTTCCAGATTGACGGCAATTTTGGAGGGGCTGCCGGAATTGTAGAAGCCCTTTTGCAAAGCCACAGCGGAGAAATTCACTTGCTCCCAGCTCTTCCCAAAACATGGGCGAATGGTTCGATTTCCGGAATCCGTGCAAGAGGTGGCTTTGAAGTTTCACTTGCATGGCAAAAAAATAAGCTTGTCAGTGCGGAAATTCTTTCCCTCAATGGAAATCCTTGTGCAGTGCGTACCGCTGGAGTGGTAAGCATTTTCCGTGGGGATGATACCAGAGTCAGTGCGGAATTGCGTGACGGTTTAATCTGTTTCGCAACTGAACCGAACACCAAGTATTTTGTCAAAGCTTAGGAGCAGCTATGAAAATCATGAAATATTTTGCCGGACTGCTTGCCCTCTCCCTGTTATGTACTGGGTGCAGTTCGGAAACTTCACAGGAAACCCCACCACCTGAAACAACTGTTTCCACACAGCCGAAAAAAAGCACTACCGAACCCATTCAGGAAACAACAGAACCCGAAATTCCTACCTACTCAGTAGAACCGCTTGACTATGAACCAGTGGAAAACGAATCCTTTGAATATCGTGCCGAAGCGGAAGAATCCGAATATTCGGGAACACTTTTGGATGAAAATATTCTCTATGGGTACAGTGGTGAAGGGTATCTTTCCGGCTTTTCCAATCGTGAAGGCGATAATGTGAAGGCTCGAATTGCAATCCCCACTTCACAACACTATGATATTACCGTCTGTGTTTGTGCGGATGCACCTGTCAAGAATGCACTCACAGTGAATGGGAAAGTGATTGGCGAATTTTCGATTACTGAGCCAAATCAATTCACAAGGATTACTTTTTCAAGCGTTTACCTTTCAGAAGGAGAAGCGGTTTTATCCGTGAAAGAGCTGGACGGCTATTTTCTGCTTGACTATTTCGAAATTACCAACAGCAACCGTACACAGCAATTAAGTTACCATGCAGATTATCCCCTTTCAGATGCCGAAGCTACTACCAGCACTCAAAATTTAATGCATTGGCTTTCCCACAATTATGGTGAAAAAATGGTAAGTGGTCAATATGTTTCTGATTCCAGCAATACAGAAATGGAAGTCATTCACCGTTTGACCGGAAAATACCCTGCAATCCGTTTCGCTGATATTGGTTGTTACACTGCCAATTCTTCTGCGGATGCAGTCAACGTTATTGCGGATTCTCTGCAATGGGCTGAAAATGGCGGAATTATAGGGCTAATGTGGTATTGGGATGCGCCGGAAGGTATCAGCTCCGTGTATGCAGAAGAAACCGACTTTCATCTTTCTGATGCCATCCCTGAACTTGTGGAAGTTCCTCCTGCTCCTGCTGAACCCCCAGAAGATGAGGAAGAAAATGACGAGGATTCAGAAGAAGAGGAAGAACTCACAGCCCCTGATATTATGGCAATCAATGCAGTAGATGTTGCTTTATTGAAACCAACTGAAATTGATGAGCTTGTTGCACAGAAGAAAATTTCACATCAATGTGCATCCCTCATAAAGGACATTGACAGCGTTTCAGATGCTCTCAAAGCCTTTGCAAAGGAAGATGTACCCATTTTATGGAGACCGCTCCATGAAGCTGGTGGAGGCTGGTATTGGTGGGGTGCTGATGGTGCAGAAGCCTATCAATGGCTTTGGAATCTGATGTACAGGCGCATGACGGAATATCACCAACTTCATAATTTAATCTGGATTTGGAACGGACAGGACAGCAATTATCTTGTCAATCAATATGATATTGCATCCCTTGATATTTATCTTGACCCTGCGGAAGATTTCAGCAGTCGTCATGAGCAGTTCATCCGCCTTTATGAAATGACAGGCGGTGAAAAGCTCCTTGCAATCAGTGAATGCAGTGCCATTCCAGATGTAAACCATTGTTTCCGTGACCATACTGTCTGGAGTTTCTGCGGTTTATGGTATGATGAATATTTAATGACAAATTCCGGAATGTATAACGGCAATTATACTCCTGCTAAGAAAATGATTTCTTTCTATAATTCGGAAGCCGTTCTCACTTTGGACGATACCCAAAAAGGCTTTGAAGTTGAATTGCCTGTGCCTGATATTGAAGAGGACGAAGAGGACAATGTCGAAGAAGAGGAAGATTGAACAAACTGACTATAAGAATACAACAAAAAAATCACCGCTTGGGAAAGACTTTCCAAGCGGTGTCATTTGTGGTGCAATTGAAGCAGAATGTCAAACATTAGGTCTTTGTTCAGGGGGGAGCTTTTTCTCAGATAGAAAACTATCACGAATTGCACAGGCGATTTCATAGGCAAGATTGACAGGAACGGCATTTCCAACCATTTTATAGCCATCTGCAAGATTTTCATAGAAAAATTGGAATGTATCAGGAAAGCCTTGAATTCTTGCAACTTCACGAACAGTCATTCGTCTGTAAAGATGTTCCAGACCTGAGACAAATTGATAGCGGTCTTTCTGAATTTTTTCCATCTTGGGGGCTTGTGGGTGGAGTTGGCACTGCCTGCCTGATGCCTGTACTGTAAAAGCTTGTTCATTCCATGTTTTCACTCTGTTTCGACTCATGAAAATAGGTGAATATTCACCAGTAAAAAACTCATTTTGGTTGATAGCTTTAGGGTTGTGATGATTTTTATCAATGGATGGAACAGCAGTTTGTTGTAAATCCCAGATAACATCACGAAGGGTCAATTTTTTTCGGTTATCTTTAGTTGAACCTTCCGGAAACATAAAATTGATTTGTAAATCATTTCTAAATCCAATATAGAAAATTCGTTTTCGTTCTTGTGCAGTGCCGTAGTCTTTCGCATTGACAAGGTGCATTGTGACGTGATACCCGCAATTTCGGAACATTTGCAAAATATTTTGAACTGCTTCTGTATGCCGGCTTGACAACATTCCATTGACATTTTCAGCAAGGAAAAATTTAGGCTGTTTGTCTCTTAAAATGCGAATGTAATCAAAAAATAATTTTCCCCGTTCGTCTTGAATGCCTCTCATACTTCCGGCTTCTGACCAAGATTGACACGGAGGGCCACCAATGATTCCGTCAATTTTATCTGGAAACTGAATGCTTTGAATATTTCGGATATCACCTTTGATGAGGGTAGTTTTAGGGTGATTGAATTCAAATGTTTTCCAGATGGTTTTATCATACTCATTAGCAATGGCGATTTCAAATCCGGCACGCTCAAAACCCAAATCTAAACCACCGCATCCGCTGAATAAACTAATTAGTTTCATAGATACCTCTTCTTCAAAAGCTGAATGTAATCAATTTGGCTGGATTGAGCTGTGCAGGATTATCAGGGTTTTTAATTTTCACATTAGAAATGCAGAGGGAGGGAACGCTTTGTGCCAAAGATTCCAGTTTTTTGGTATTCGAGAATGTATTCCATTTATTGTCATTGATGATGCACATGAATGTAAATTCTCTTTGAGGGTCACGCTTAAATACATAACTGAACACCTTCCAAGGATTTTCAATGCCCCACATCCCCCTGATTCTCATGTAAGTGATACCCAAAGGGTCAACACGGTTAATATGTCCCAATTCTTTACTTTCTGCAAATTCCACACCTGAAATTGATTCCACTCCATTTTTAATGGTAGTTTTGATTCTGCTGTAGCATTCCTCAGAAGCACAATAATCAGCTCCATACACCATGCACAGGTGTCTAAGCATATCATTTTTGACTACTCCAACCACATATAAAATATCCCGTTCCGTCCATTCTTCTGCATTTTTACAGGCTTTGGAAATCATGGGGCTTGATGACAAAAGTGTATGTTTGGGGTAACTGCTATTGAGGGCAAGTGCAGAATTATCAGATTCAATCTTTTTGACTTCAATAGCATCACCATTTTTCAACATTGCATCAGGTGGATTGGAATTATTTCCAAGATAAGAAAAAACATCACTGATATGCTGTAACCGTTCTGTTTCGTCACAATCGAACGTATCAGCAAATAGATTTTTGATGTATTCTTCAAGGGCATCTCCAGCATTATTGGCACGATTGCGCCCTTGCGATTTCGTGATAATTTGTGTTATTGGATGATTTACTAAATTGATGATAGCATCAATCACATTCATTTTTGGACTCCTTTCGGATTATTTGGGAGTATGTTTCTTTTTCCTGACAGAGAACCCAAACTCCCCACGTTTCCCACCAAGGGCGAAATATTCGCCGTGTGCATAGGCAAGCAAACCAGCCTGTTGGAGGTTCAATTTCCCCTTGCTGTTGAGAAAACGCTCTTCGACTTGTACGCAGGTAATTTCCGCCAGAAACATGGTATGAGACCCAAGGGCTTTGGATTCCGTCACTTTGCATTCAAGGCTGACCGGACAATCTGACAAAATCGGAGTTTTGACGGTTTGCCCCTCTGCTAATTGGAGATGACAACGCTCAATTTTATTGCAGTTTTTGCCGGATTTCATACCGCAGAAGTCAACGGTTTTCGCCATTGCAGAAGTCGGGAGATTGATGACGAATTCCCCTGATTTCTGAATCATTTCATAGGAATAGCGTGACGGTCTGACGGAAATATATGTGATTGCCGGATGGGTACAGACAATGCCTGTCCATGCGATGGTTAAGACGTTAGGTTGTTCCATTGTTCCGCAAGTCACCAATGCAGGCGGAACAGGCGCAAGCAATGCGCCACCTTTCCAGATGGTTTTACTCATGGCGCAATTTGTCCAATTTTTGGAGCTGTTCAAGAGTGGTATAGTGTTCGCATTCATGGCGGTTAGGTCTTCCCATGAGTTTCCCCATAGATGCTACGGCTTTACCGCCTTCAAACAACAAGTGATAAAGTTCGTTGGTGATGGGCATTTCTACCCCTATTTTTTTGGCTAAACCGTGAGCCACTTCACAACAATAATATCCTTCTACCGTTCCGACTTTTTTCACGGCATCTTCCGGACTCATCCCTTGACCGATTAAGATACCAGCACGGCGGTTTCTGCTGTGTGCGCTGGTACAAGTGACAATCAAGTCACCAATTCCAGTCAAGCCGGAAAATGTGTCAAGCTCTGCGCCCAATTCCAGACCAAGGGAGGTGATTTCATGAATTCCCCTTGTCATTAAGGCGGCTTTGGTATTGTCACCGAACCCCAAGCCGTCACTGATTCCACAAGCAAGGGCAATGACATTTTTCATAGCACCGCCCAATTCACAGCCTATCATATCCGCATTGACATAAAGCCGTAATGTGTCGGTTGTGAAAATGTCCTGAATGTATTCTGCTGATTTGATGCTTTTGCTGGCAACTGCGACGGTTGTCGGCACTCCAATGCTTAACTCTTCTGCATGGGAAGGACCTGTTAAGACCACAACAGCACGGTCGGGACATTCTTCTGAAATGACTTCACTCATACGCTTGAATGTGAGGTTTTCCAAGCCCTTAGAAGTATTCACGATAACGGTATTTTCAGAGATGAAAGGCGAAACTTCCTTCATGACACTACGCACGAAACTTGACGGAATGCCAACAATGACAATGTCTTTCCCTGTAATATCGTGATTGTCATTTGTCAGGTGAATAGAGGAGGGAACTTTCACCCCTTTCAATTTAGAAGATTCTCCGGTGTTTTTGATTTCCTCCAATTCTTCCGGAAATTTTGACCAGATTGTAACAGAATGTCCGGCATTATCACACATGATGGCGAGTGCAATTCCGAACGCTCCTGAACCAAGAACGATAATATTTGACATAATTACCAAACTCCTTTGTAATGTTTCATAATGTCGATTGTTACGAGGGATTTCTCCGCTCCAAACGATTGAGTAGCAATTGTGCGCAAAGTCCTGTAAATGCGCCGGCAATACAGCCCGAAATCATTAAAATAGGCAGATTTGCCAAAACAGCGGTTGTTTTCATGAGAATGACCGCCATGATAATTTGTCCGATATTATGGAAAATTGCCCCCGTGATACTACAGAGCCAAATCCAATTTTTGGGAATAATATTCCTCAATGACAGCATTCCTACCAGACAAAGAAATGCACCAGAAGCACTGTATAACAATGATACAATTGTACCGCTGAACATTGCCCCTAATAATAATCTTGCAGTCACAACCATAGCGGTTTCATTGGGCTTATAACGGAATACTGCATAGACTGTAATAATATTTGCCAATCCTAATTTGACTCCGGCAATCGGCACAAGTGGCGGAATTCTCAATTCCACTACGAAAATAATCAAGGCGACTGCGGTTAATAATGCTAATTCCGTCAATTTTTTGGTACTCATGCAATTCCCTCCCCATCCACAAAATGGATAATGACCTTGTGAGGCAAGCACACAATCGGCACATTCTCCGAACGCAATACCCCAGTATGCACACAAATCAGGTCAGGACAATTCGCTTCTGACATGAAAATTGTACCATCCTGAATGGTAACAACATTATAACCGCCGTCCGGTGTATCAATCCGGATGGTTTGATTTTTCGCTTTTGACAAATCAAAGGTATAAAGCGTTGCTCCGTCCTGAATGATTTCCACCATTTGTCCGGCTGGTTGATTGGCACGAATGACCACAATCACAATGGAACTAATGAAAATCAATCCTACACAAATCAATACTGCAAGTAATTTTTTACTCATGCTTGATTACCTCAACCGGCATACTGCTTTTGTTGGTGAAAGTATCCTGAATGCCATCACTGATAATGATTCTGCTATCGTCCGTGACGAGAATCATTTCAAAGTCATTGCTTTTTTTCCAGTGGGAGATTGCATTTTCTGTTCCTTCAACAAATAAAGCCGTAGAAAGTGCATCACAATTCAAGCCATCTTCTCCGATAATCGTCACAGAAACAAGCCCATTATCTGCCGGAAATCCGTCATTTTTATCGATAATATGCCAGTAAACATTCCCCTCATCATCTGTGAAAAAGCGTTCATAATTTCCGGATGTAATCACCGCTTTGTTTTCGATTTCCAGCACACACATATTTTCCTCTGGAATGAACGGATTCACAACACCAACTTTCCACAAAGAACCATCTTGTTTTTGACCTAATGCCTGAACATTTCCGCCAAGGCTGATAATTGCTGAAGTTGCACCGCTTTCCCTGAAAATACGAATCACTTCATTACTGGTATAGCCCTTTGCCAATGCACCCATATCAATCATCATGTTTTCCGGAATGGTGACTTGATTTCCGTCAAGTTGGATTTGGGTATAATCGACATATTGGAGCAATTCCGAAATAGTTGTATCGTCCGGCACTTGCATGGAATCGGTTGTAAATCCCCATGCTTTCAAGACGGGATAGACAGAGACATCTAATGCGCCGTTGCTGTCGTTGCCAATTTGAATGGCTTTTTGCAAGAGTTTGACAGTATCATCACTGACCGTGACAGGCTTTCCATTTCCGGCATTGATACGGCTGATGTCGCTTTCAGGATTGGTGACAGAGAATAAATTTTCAAGTTCCTGAATGCGTTCAGTGGCTTGTTGGATACATTCGCCATCGTCTGTACTCCATACTTTCAGATTCATGTAAGTATCCATAGCAAAAATATCAGCAGAATATTGTTCAGCTTCTTTGGAAGTATCAGCGGATTGTACAGGAGTATGGGACTGCGTGACAGAAGAAGCAGTGGTTTCAGGCTGACTGCATCCAGTCAATAAAAAAGCTAGTATCAATGGTAAAATCACATATTTTTTCATAAAAAATCCTTTCCCAGCATTGCTGTATAATGATATTATATCATACTTTCTGAAAAAAAGCTATACTTTTCAGGAAAATTATTTCATCACAGGAAGTTTTGCGACAATTATCAAGGAATACTTGCATTTTCATGAAAATTATGCTATAATGAGAATAAAATATTGGTAGAAATGGGGTGGAAATCATGTCGGCATTTACAAAAAAGGCGATTCGTGAGACATTTTTGACGTTATTGAGAAAAAAGCCTGTTAGCCGGATTACCATTCGTGAAATTGTGGAGGAATGCGGAATCAACCGAAATACTTTCTATTATCATTATCAGGATTTACCGCAATTGATTGAAGAAATTATTACAGATGAAACAGAACGAGTGATTAACCAGTGCAACAATATCAGCTCTATTGAAGAATGCGTGGAAGTGGTTGTCAATGAATTGATGCGGAATAAAATCCCCATTCTGCACTTACATCAATCTTCTGTATCAAGCCGGATATTTTATGAGCAATATCTCCGGAAAGTCTGTGTACACTTTACAGAATCTTTCCTGAAAATTACCCTTTCAGAAACTGAAATCAGTGAAGCGGACAGAAACACCCTGACACATTTTTACCAGTGTACTTGTTTTGGGTATTTGATTGAATGGCTGGATGGAGGAATGAAAACGGACGTTTTGGCAGATTTTCACCGTCTTTGCGAACTCAAACAGAATATCTCCCTTGAAGATTTACATAAAACTTATGGAAAAAAATCAGACACTTAACTGTATTTGTCTGGATTTCAGACAGCTGTCTTAAAATGACCATTGTATTGAATTGGAATTCATGTTACAATAGAATTAGCACCACGGAAACAGAATCATGATGGTATCTTATTTAGAAGTGTCGGTTCTGTTTCCGCAGGTGTCACCAATGATTCCTTCTTGAGAAATCCGCTTCTCCTTTCTGTATTTTTACTCTGTGAGCATTTCACCCTCAGCATTTCACCCTCAGCATTTCGCTGGGGGTAAAGTGTTATATAAGCAAGCATTTTGAAAAAAATAGCGTGGGATTCTTGACAAAAAAGGAAATCGGGGTTATAATAGAGAATGTATGAGCGAAATCGATTACTCATACAAAAGTCGTCATTCAGGAAAACCCGTCTACATAGGGAGGAAAGTGCATGGAGCATTTACAGAAGGAACTGCATTTTGCTTTACGCTGTACGATTCTTTTGGATTTGGCAATATGGCTATTGTCGTTGGTGGTAACGAAAAAGCCGGAAATTTCCGTTCCTTTGGGCTTATTGCTGGGGAGTATCGGAATGTACAGCAATCTCTTATTATTGAGACGGAGCATACAGAATGCTGTCTATCATGGCAAAACAAAGGACATTGCAGGGTATTTGATTCGGGTATTGATTGCTTCGGCGGTCATTGCAGCGGGTTTAATGTTGGAATATGTGAATGCTGTGACAGCAGTGTTACCGTTCCTGTATCCAAAGGTGATTTTTGGAATTTTGGCGACAAAGCCAGAAAAGGCAAAATCTGACAAGAATGGAGGGATGTAATTCTTGGAAATCGGTAATTTATTAAGAGGTTCACCAGATGGAATTGATGTCAAAGGTCCGGGGGTACTCTGTTCATTTGATGTGTTTGGTGTGACAATCAACCTCACAGAAACAGTTGTTATCAGCTGGGGAATTATCCTTGTTGTCGCATTATTGCTGAACTGGATAACAAAAGACATGAAAACGAAAAATATTTCAAAAAAACAGGTTGTTGCGGAGTGGATTGTTTCAACGGTTTATGGATTGGTAGATGATACCATGGGGAAGCATTGGCACAATTTTGCCCCCTACATTGGCGCATTGTTCACGTTTTCGATTACGGGAAGTTTGGTGAGTATGTTAGGTCTGCGTTCTGTGACAGCGGATTTCAATGCACCTTTGGCATGGGCATTGGTGACATTTGTGTTGATTCACGGCACAAATATTAAAACGCATGGAATCGGCGGATATTTGAAGGGCTATATTGACCCTGTACCGGTGATGTTACCCATCAATATTTTGAGTGAAATTGCAACTCCGGTTTCGATGAGCCTTCGTCATTTCGGAAATGTGGTTAGTGGTATGGTTATCACCAGCCTGCTCTATTTTGCATTATCCGCAGTGACAAAATCCATCGGCGTGGCATTTACGACAATTGGTATACCGGCTGTGGCTTCGCTGTACTTTGACCTGTTCAGCGGATTCATGCAGGCATTTGTATTTATTATGCTGACCATGGCATATATTTCGAATGCAGATGGTAGAAGTGAGGAGTAATTGTTAGTAGGTAATTTTGAAAAAAGACTATTTTTGGAGGTTTTATTATGGAAACAAATAGCGAAATTGCAAGAGCAATTGTATTAGGCGCATCTGCTTTGGGTGCAGGTACAGCAATGATTGCAGGTATTGGCCCTGGTATCGGTGAAGGTTATGCAGTAGGTAAGGCTTGTGAGTCTATCGGCAGACAGCCGGAAAGTTCCGGCGCAGTTACCAGAACCATGTTCATTGGTTGTGCGGTTGCGGAATCCACTGGTATTTATGGTTTGCTGGTTGCATTGTTGTTGATGTTCGCAAATCCGTTTATCAATAAGATTTCTGGCTGATTGAATCCCCGAAAGGGAGGGTAATACATTGAATCTCGATTTTTTAACAATAGATGTCGGTACGATTCTTTTCACGTTAATCAATACGCTGATTATCTTTCTGGTGTTCAAATTTCTCTTATTCAAGAGAGTGGATGCGATTTTAGAACAGCGTCAGCAGGAAGTGAATGCTACTTATCAAAAGGCTGATGATGCTTTAGCCTCGGCAAATTCCGACAAGGAAAAATATGCTACTGCAATGGCTGGCGCAAAAGAAGAAGCTAGTCAGATTATCAGCCGTGCCGAAAAGACAGCGCAAAGACAAGGAGAAGAAATTCTCACACAGGCTCGTCAGGAAGCATCTGATGTCCGTGAAAAAGCAAGCCTTGAAACAGAACGTGAAAAGGTTCAGGCAAGAGAAGCATTGCAGGGCGAAATTTCAGACCTTGCAGTTGAACTCGCTCAAAAGATTATGGAGAAGGAAATCAACAAAGCAGACCATCAGCGTCTCATTGACGAATTCCTTGATGAAATGACGAATGAGGGTGAACAGGCATGACACAACAGACCGTAGGCAAAGTATATGCGGAAGCCCTTTTTATGTTAGCGCAGGAAGAACACAAAGAAAAACAGGTCTTTCAGGAGCTGAATCAATTTTATGCAGTTGTGGAAAGACAGCCGGAATTTATTTCCCTAATGAGTCTCCCCACTCTTTCCGCAGAGGAACGAATTGACATTCTCCGGCAGATTATCGGCGATGAACAGGGAATTACAGAAAATTTCCTTTGCTTGCTGGTGGAGAAACACCGTTTCAACCGGCTTTCTGAAATCCGAAACGCTTTCAATGCATTTTTCTATGAAGCTTTCAATATTGCAGAAGTATTCGTCACTTCTGCAACTCCTCTCACAGATGCACAGAAAACCGCCCTCAAAGAACGGTTACAAAAGAAATTAGGGAAAAATATCTTACTCCATGAAAGTGTAGATAGTTCCCTGATTGGCGGTATGATTGTGCAGTACGGTGATACCAGAATGGATAATTCACTCCGTACAAGAATTAAAACTTTTCAACAGGGATAAATTTTCCCTATCAATGTAGAATTGAGGTGTCAACATGAATTTACGTCCGGATGAAATATCCAGCATTATCAAAGACCAGATTAAAAATTATCAGTCAAAGTTACAGCTTTCTGATGTGGGGACTGTCATTACAGTGGGTGACGGTATCGCCAATATTCACGGTCTTGATAAGTGTATGTCCGGTGAACTGATTCAGTTTGAGAATGGTACTTATGGTATGGCTCTCAATCTGGAGCAGGATAGTGTCGGGGCAGTATTGCTCGGCTCTGATGCTGATATTATGGAGGGTTCCACCGTCAAGCGGACAGGCGAAATTATGTCTGTTCCTGTCGGTGAAGCACTCCTTGGACGTGTCGTCAATGCGTTGGGACAGCCGATTGACGGCGCAGGCGAACTCCATACGACGGAACGTGCGCCCATTGAAAAGGTGGCATCTGGTGTCATTACCAGAAAATCCGTTCATAAGCCCTTACAGACTGGTATCAAAGCGATTGACTCCATGATTCCGATTGGACGTGGACAGCGTGAGTTAATCATTGGCGACCGTCAGACAGGCAAGACAGCAATTGCCCTTGATACCATCATCAACCAGAAAGGGCAGGACATTATTTGTATTTATGTCGCAATCGGTCAGAAGCGTTCCACGGTTGCGAATGTTGCCGAAACTCTGAGAAAAGCCGGAGCAATGGATTATACAATTATTGTCTCTGCAACCGCTTCGGAGCTTGCACCGTTGCAGTACATTGCACCATATTCAGGCTGTGCAATGGGTGAATATTTCCTTGACAAGGGTCAGGATGTTTTATGTGTCTATGACGACTTGTCAAAACATGCCGTTGCCTATCGTGCATTGTCCTTGCTGTTGAAGAGACCCCCCGGAAGAGAAGCTTACCCTGGGGATGTATTTTATTTGCATTCTCGTTTGTTGGAACGTGCTTGTAGTTACAATGAAAATTATGGCGGTGGTTCACTGACGGCATTACCCATCATTGAAACACAAGCCGGAGACGTTTCCGCCTACATCCCGACAAATGTCATTTCCATTACAGACGGACAGATTTTCTTGGAAACAGATTTATTCAATGCTGGTATTCGTCCGGCAGTCAACCCCGGAATTTCGGTTTCCCGTGTTGGTTCGGCTGCACAGATTAAGGCAATGAAAAAGGTTTCCGGCTCATTGAAATTGAGTTATTCACAGTATCGTGAATTGCAAGCATTTTCGCAGTTCGGCTCTGATTTGGATGCAGACACCAAAAACCGCCTTGCAATGGGTGAACGAATTGTGGAAGTCCTGAAACAGGACAGAAATGCTCCTGTTCCGGTAGAATTGCAAGTATGCATTATTTATGCCGTGACTAAGGGTTACTTGAAAAATGTCCCTGTTGCGAAAATTGCAGACTATCAGGAAAAATTATTTGCATATCTGCGTGAAGAACATTCGGGAATTTTGCGTGATATTTTGGATACCAAAGATTTGACTCAAGCCAATGAGGAATTACTCAAAGAAGCATTGGTTGCTTTTGGCGGTCAATATGAATAATGGGGTGATTGTATGCCAAACCTGAAGGACATTAAACGGCGCATTCATTCCGTGGAAAGTACCATGCAGATTACCAAGGCTATGGAGTTAGTAGCCTCTTCCAAATTCCGGAGAGCCAAAGACCGTGCCGAAGCGGTCAGACCTTTCTTTGAACAGACTTATAAACTGATGGCGGAAATCGCCGCAGAAGACCCCTATTTCAATTCTCAGTTCGTTCACAAGAGAACCGACAATGAAGCCATGATTTTAATTGTCATTGCTGGTGACAGAGGGCTTGCAGGCGGTTTCAATTCCAACGTTCTCAAAATTGCACAGGCTAAAATTGACGAACTCAAAGCAAAAGGCGGTAATCCGGTTGTCATGCCAATCGGTCAGAAGGCTGTCGATTATTTCGAACACAGGGAAGTCAAGATTCTCAAAGCTTATGACCATGTGGCTGAACGTGCTAACATCTATTTAGGCATCCAAATGGCGGAAGAAATTCTGGACGCTTACAAGCGACATACTTCTGTTCAGAATGTCGAAATTGTGTTCACAAATTATGTTTCTCCCATTTCACAGGTGGCACAAAGTATGCAGGTGATTCCCCTCACAAATTTAGCAGGAAATCACCCCCGAAAATGCGCTGTCGAATATGAACCTAGTCCGGAAGCCGTTTTTGATAAGCTCGTACCGCAGTACGTCGCAGGGCTTTTGTATGGTGCAATCGTGGAATCGTTTGCATCCGAACAGGCGGCAAGACGTACCGCCATGGAAAATGCGACAGATAACGCTACAGAAATGATTGAGAATCTCTCCTTGCAGTATAACCGTGCAAGACAGGGCGCAATCACACAGGAACTGACCGAAATTGTCGGCGGTGCGAATGCGCTAGAATAATTGAGTTGATGCAGGAATGTCAAGAAAGGAAAATAATTATGCATAATCTTTATGGTAAAAGAAAATTGAACTTTTTAGAAATCAAAGGTTCTTTTACATTATCGAATGGAATGTATTGTCTTTGGGGAAATCCCAAAGATGAAGGACTTTCCGTAGATATTTATGATGATGATACAAAGAAACTTCTCATTGGAATGGAACATGGTATTATGGGCAATAATGATGTTTCAGATATCAATCGTACTTCAGAATCATTGAAGAATTTAATGGAGAGTTTTTTGGATGAGTTAGAGGATAGTATGGTTTACTATTATGGAACTCGTGAATGTACTTTTGAAGATTCTGATATTACAAGACCTATTCCACCCAAAACAGGACGATTTGCGAACAAATAAATTAAATATTAACACAGAAATCCAAGTAAAAATCAATCACCTAAAAGATTTATATACCAAAATAAATTTGTTAGAAAGGATATTATCATGCAGAATATAGGAAAAATTGTGCAGATTATCGGCGCAGTTGTCGATGTGCAGTTTGCGAAAGAATCACTTCCGAAATTGCTCAACGCTCTGACTGTGGAGCTGAACGGAAAACAACTCGTCATTGAAGTTGCACAGCATATCGGTGATGATATTGTCCGCTGTATTTCGATGGGAAGTACAGACGGCTTAGTCAGAGGAATGAATGTCATTGATACAGGTGCGCCGATTTCCGTACCTGTCGGAAAGGAAACCCTCGGCAGAATGTTCAATCTGTTGGGGGAAGCCATTGACGAAAAGCCCGCCCCTGACACCGAAGAAAAATGGGCGATTCACAGAGAAGCCCCTAGCTATGAAGAACAGACCGGCGGTTCAGAAGTCCTTGAAACTGGCATCAAGGTCATTGACCTGATTGCACCGTATCTGAAAGGCGGTAAAATCGGCTTGTTCGGGGGTGCTGGTGTTGGAAAAACGGTATTGATTCAGGAACTTATCAACAACGTAGCTAACCAGCACGGCGGAATTTCTGTATTCACTGGTGTTGGAGAGCGTACTCGTGAGGGTAACGACCTTTACAACGAAATGAAAGAAAGCGGAGTTCTCGAAAAAACTGTTCTCGTTTACGGTCAGATGAACGAACCCCCCGGGGCTAGAATGCGTGTAGGTCTTTCCGGCTTGACAATGGCGGAATATTTCAGAGATAAGGAGGGTCAGGATGTATTGTTATTCATTGACAATATTTTCCGTTTTACTCAGGCTGGTTCAGAAGTATCTGCACTGTTGGGGCGTATGCCGTCCGCCGTTGGTTATCAGCCGACACTTGCCACTGAAATGGGCGCATTGCAGGAGCGTATCACCTCCACAAGAAAGGGTTCTATCACATCCGTTCAGGCGGTCTATGTACCAGCCGACGACTTGACAGACCCAGCACCGGCGACAACATTCGCCCATCTGGATGCAACAACGGTATTGTCTCGTAATATCGCAAGTTTGGGTATTTATCCGGCTGTTGACCCTCTCGAAAGTACATCAAGAATTTTAGCCCCTGAAATTGTCGGAAAAGAACATTATGAGACTGCGAGAGCCGTTCAGACTATCTTACAGAGATACAACGAATTACAGGATATTATTGCTATCATGGGTATGGACGAACTTTCCGAAGAAGACAAGAAAATTGTACAGCGTGCCAGAAAAGTACAGCGTTTCCTGTCACAGCCTTTCTCTGTTGCGGAACAGTTCACAGGGATGCAGGGGAAATATGTTCCTCTCAAGGAAACAATCCGTGGCTTCCAAGAAATTATTGAGGGAAAACATGACGATTTACCTGAATCAGCATTCTTGTTTGTAGGTTCGATTGAAGAAGCCGTGGAAAAGGCGAAGAATATGCAGGAGTAATTCATCATGACGACTTTTCATTTTATGATTGTGACCCCTGACAAGATTCTGTTTGACGGCGACGTGCAAGAGGTCATTGCAAGAACCACTGAGGGGGATGTTGGTATTTTAGCCAATCATACCAGATATGCGGCGATTCTCAAAACTGGCGCACTCACTGTCAAGATGGAAAACGGCGATTTCAGAAGGGCGGCAGTTGCACAGGGATTTTTGAAAGTCTCTGACGAGAGAACGACTGTTATCACCACGGCGGCAGAATGGGCGGAGGAAATAGACCCCGATTGGGCGGAACGCTCCAGAGAAGATGCCCTTGCTAAAATTGAAGCTGCTCAGAATGAGCCTGACCGCTTGGAACGTGCAAATTTGAAATTGCAGCGTGCATTGAATCGTCTCTCTGTTTCAGGGCATAACACCGGAACAGTTCAACCCCCTAAGAAGAAATAATGGAAAGGGTGAGCGAAAGTTCACCCTTTTTGATAAATCGGAATTTTTAGAGAGGAGGAAAAATAAATGAAATGCAATAATTGTAATGAAGAAATGAAAATGGACTATGAATTAAAGATTCATGGGGCATCATTATTGGCTTATATTTCATTGAAAAAGGAAAAAGATGAGAAACAAATCAAAGCAGCAATTTGTCCTAAGTGTGGTAAAATTGAGTTTTATGCTGAATAATAAATTCTGATTTATCATCAACGAATATAATTAGAAAAGGAGCTGAACCAAAATGAAACAAAATCCAAAACGTGACCCCATGAAAACAGGAAAATTCCTTAGCTTGATTTTACGTCACCAGCCTGAAACAATCGGCATTCAATTAGATGAACATGGTTGGGCGGATGTAGAGGAGTTAATTCATGGTGTCAATAAAACCGGAAAATATTTCCTTGACAGAGATTTCCTTGACGAAATCGTCGAAACCAACAACAAAAAACGCTACTCTTATAACGAGGACAAAACCAAAATCCGTGCTAATCAGGGGCATTCTGTTTCGGTGGATGTGGAATTGAAAGAGACTGAACCGCCGGAATATCTCTATCATGGGACGGCGGAACGCTTTGCAGATTCCATCCGGAACGAGGGTTTGAAACCCATGAGCCGTTTATATGTGCATCTTTCCAAAGATAAAGAAACGGCTTTGAATGTGGGAAAACGTCACGGAAAGCCCCATATTTTCAGGGTACAATCTGGTGAGATGTTCCGGCAGGGGTATGTATTTTATTTGTCGGAGAATGGTGTGTGGCTGACTGCGAATGTTCCCCCGAAATTTTTAGAAGAAATCGAATAATTGAAACCGTCCTCATGGGCGGTTTTTTGTAAAGTACTTGACAATATCGATTGAATTTGTTACAATTAGGAAAATGAAAGGAGTGACATGGAATATGATGATTATTACAGGAGATATTCACGGCTTTGAAGATACTGACAAGGCAACCCGATTCTCACGCAAAAATAAACAATGGTATCCCATTTTGCAGACTCTGACAAAAGAAGATTATGTGATTATTTGCGGAGATTTCGGGCTGTTGTGGGATAATTCGCATTCTGAATTGTATTGGAGGGAATGGCTGAATCATAAGCCTTTTACCACATTATTCATTGACGGCAATCATGAAAATTTTGATATGCTTTATTCATACCCAACAGAAGAATGGAACGGCGGAAAAATCCGCAAAATTTCTGATAGTATCTTTCATTTGGCAAGAGGTCAGGTATTTGAGTTACAGGGAAAGAAAATTTTCACCTTCGGCGGTGCAGAATCTCACGATAAATGGGTACGGAAAGAGGGCTTGACTTGGTGGGCGGATGAGATGCCCACAGAATCCGACTTTCAGGAGGCTAGGGACAATTTAGACCGCTACGACTGGGATGTAGATATTGTGTTGACACATAGCCTTCCTTCTTCTTTGCAGTCCACGATTTATGAAGAATATGAACTCTATCCGGCGAACCCCCTGACAGATTTCCTTGATGAGGTTTACAGCAAGATTACTTTCGAAAAATGGTATACTGGACATTATCACCTTGACGGCTATCTGAAAGCAGACCAGAGAATTCGTATCATTTACAGGACATTGAGGGAGTTATAATATTGGAAACAATTCTTGAAACGTTCGGCATTTCGGGGAAAATGAAATCTTATCGGCTCATTACAAAAGGGCATATCAACCGGACTTATCTTATCAAAATGGAAGACGGAAGGGAATATATCTTACAGCATATCAATTCCGAAATTTTGCAGAATCCTCATGCCATTATGCAGAATATTGTCAAAATCACGGAGTATCTGCAAAAGCAAAATATTCCCTTGCAGATACCCCATTTTTACCAGACTGCAAAAGGGGAATATCTCTTTGAAAATTGGCGAATCATGGACAAAATTCAAGGTATCACTTTCACCAATACCGACAACTTGGAAGTCATTCATTCCATGGGCTATGCGTTCGGGGCATTTCATCAGGGGTTATCTGCATTCCCTGTCATGGAATTATCGAACACTTTCCCCGATTTCCATAATACCAGAATTCGTTTTTCCAATCTCTGGAAAGCTGTGGAGCGGAATCATTTCAGCAGGGCTTCTTTGATTGCAGACGAATTGCAACAGCTTCATGAATACGAAAATCCGGCTTGCCTTCTGACAGACGGATTGCAGGCAAAAACATTCCCCATGCGGATTTTGCATGGGGATATGAAATTCAGTAATATTTTATTCAATCCGGAAAATTTCAAGCCCATTGCGGTAATTGACCTTGACACCCTCATGACTGGAACGATTTTGACAGATTATGGTGATGCAGTCCGCTCCTTGATGGGGACGAAACTCAACATTGCCAAATATCAGGCATTTGAAAGGGGCTATCTGGAATCGGCGCAGTTTCTCACGGACGTTGAGAAAGAATATTTTACTCCGTCTGCATTTTGTATGACTATTGAACTCGCCACACGCTATGCAGAGGATTATTTGAATGGTGATACTTATTTTCATGCGGACAGCCTGAAACGGCTGAGGGAATTATTAGGCTTTGCGAATGAATTTGCCGTTTTCTAATGCCTGAATCAATTCCGGAATTGCCGTTTCAAACTTGACACCATACCAATGGTCGGGGTCATCCTGTGTATTTTCAATGCATTTGACGGTATAATCTGCGGCAATCTTCGCAGAATCAAACGCACTGAATCCCTGCAAATATGCCCCCACAAATGCAGATGCATAGACATCCCCTGTTCCATGACTGCCACGGGATAAACGCTTATGGACATAATGCTGAACGGTATCATTTTCAGCCACAACAACCCCTGTGGTATCAGGAGTATAGCCGATTCCGGTCAAAATAATGGTCTTTGCGCCGGATGCTTTCAATTTGTCCAGAATTTCGGTGATATATGCCTTGTCATAAGTTTCATGATAGGGCATATCTGTTAAAAGACAAGCTTCTGTCAGGTTGGGTAAAATCACATCAGCATGGAAACAGAGGGGCTTCATGGCATTGGCATAGGTCATATCAAAACCGCCATACAGTACCCCATTATCCGCCATAGCAGGGTCAACAAATGTTTTTGCACCTTCTTTGCGTAATGTATCGAAAATATGCTGAACGTCTTCGATTTCCTGAATGCTTCCCAAATATCCGGTGTAAATGCCGTCAAAGGTAATCCCAATGGTTTCCCAATGCTTGGCAATCGCCGGAACATCTTCCGAAAGGTCACGGAATGTATAGCCCTTTGGAAATGCCGTATGTGTCGATAAAACCGCAGTTGGCAAGATGGCTGTTTCTGCACCACAGGCGGAAAGAATCGGTAATGCTACTGTCAATGAACATTGACCAACACATGAAATATCTTGAATGGTTAATACTTTAGGATAATTTTTCATAAAAACCTACCTCCTTTATGATTCTTTTATTATAACACATTCCGGAAATATAATACAATTGGTAATTATACCAACGATATTCGGGGAAAATCTTTATTTTTATGCATATGTACGAAAAACAATTGACACATATTCCAATTTATGTTATAATGAAGCTAGATTTCATCAACGGAGGTAAATTATGGGCTTTGAAATTAGAAATGGTGTCTTTCAAAGATACATCGAAGAACGAGTGGTAACGGAAGTGACTATTCCAGATGGTGTCACTGAAATCGGATGGGTTGCTTTTGAGAATTGTACAAATTTGACAAGCATTCACATTCCGGATGGTGTCACCAGTATTGAAGACAATGCTTTTGCAGGTTGTATACATTTGACAAGTATTCACATTCCAGATAGTGTGACAAGTATTGGCTGGTGTGCTTTTAAAAATTGCGGAAAATTGGAAAGCATTCACATTCCAGATGGTATTATCAGTATTACGGGGGGGACATTTTCGGGTTGTAAAAGTTTAGCAAGCATTCATATTCCAGATAGTGTCACTAGTATTGGAAGTTATGCTTTTTCAGGGTGTAGCAATTTAACGATTTCTATTCCCAAAAATCTAACAGATATTGGAAAGGATGCTTTTGAGGGATGCAAAAAGGTTATCCGCCGAACTGCTTCGCTTCCTCCAACACCAAAGCCAGCTACTCATGCCGATGCTTTACAGTGGGTTTGTGAATGTGGCATGACGAACAAAATGAATTTTTGTCCCTATTGTGGAAAACAAAAGCCTATTAGGGAATGGGTTTGTGAGTGTGGTATGAAAAATACATTGAATTTTTGTCCGAATTGCGGAAACCCAAAGCCTAGCTCCTCAAAACGTTCTCGTTCATCAGGTGTGAAGTCACAAGGGCTTATCATTGAGAACGGCATTCTCAAAGTTTACAACACCCAACAAGGTCAGACAGCCATTATCATTCCAGATGGAGTGGAAGAGATAGGGGATAGTTGTTTCTTTGGTCATCAAGAACTAATTCATATTATCATCCCCAATACAGTAAAAATTATCGGAAAATCTGCATTTGCAGAGTGTTCCCATTTGCAAAATATCACAATTCCCAAAAGCGTAACGGTCATTGATGCTGAAGCATTTTCCGGCTGTAAGAATTTAACCTTGACTTTGTTTTTACCGGAATACATGGAATATATCGCAGAGGATGCTTTCATTGGATGCAAAAAAGTTATCCGCACATAATCCGTTTTTGAAAATTTCGTGCAATTCTCACAAAAAGCAATTGACAGACGTTTCACTTTGTGTTATAATAATGATAACAGCCCACAAAGGGCAGACACGAAAGGAGTTCGGAAATTATGGGTTTATTAAGAGCAGTTGCGACAGCTGTCGGCAGTACTTTGGCGGATTCTTGGAAGGAATTCTTTTATTGTGAGGCAATGCCGGCAAATGTGCTGGTTGTCAAGGGACAAAAGGTCATTGGAAACAAGTCCTCCAACAAAAAGGGCAATGATAATATCATCACAAAGGGTTCAGGAATTGTTGTCGCTGATGGTCAATGTATGGTGATTGTCGATAATGGCAAGATTGTGGAAGTCTGCGCAGAAACAGGCGAATATACTTATGATTCCTCAACAGAAGCAAGCATTTTCTCTGGAAGTCTTGGCGAAGGTATCAAGGAAACTTTCAAGACCATTGGCAGAAGAATTGGCTATGGTGGTGATGCTGGTCATGACCAGAGAGTGTATTACATCAACATCAAAGAACTGATTAACAATAAGTTCGGCACACAGAATCCTGTTCCATTCCGTGTCTCTTATCAGGACATTGGAAGAAGCTTTACAGCTGGATTGCGTTGCAATGGCGTATACTCCTACCGGATTGTAGACCCGATTGTATTTTATATGAACGTCTGCGGAAATGTTTCCAAAGACTTCACACAAGCCGATATTAACGACCAACTCAAAGCGGAATTTTTAGGCGCATTACAGCCGGCATTTGCAAAGCTTTCTGCAATGGGAATTCGTTATGATGAAGTACCTCTGCATACCATGGAAATTTCACAGGCAATGGATGAAGTACTTTCTCCGGCATGGAAGAAAAAGAGAGGGCTTGCCATTGTTTCCGTAGCCATCAATTCCGTTACCATGTCCAAAGAAGACGAGGACAGAATCAAGAAATATGAGGATTTGGCTTGGAATGCCAATCCCTTGAATGCTGCTGCTACCATGGTAGGCGCACAGGCTCAGGCAATGCAGACCGCTGCCGGAAATGCCGGTGGTGCTGCGATGGGCTTCTATGGCATGAATATGGCACAGCAACAGGGCGGTTTCAATGCGCAAAATCTCTATGCAATGGGCGCACAGCAACAGGCTCAACAAGCCGCACAGCCTGCACCTGCTCAGAATGCCAATCGCTGGACTTGTTCCTGTGGTACGGCGAATACTGGTAAATTCTGTCAGAACTGTGGCACACCCAAACCAGCCGAAGAGGGTTGGACTTGTTCCTGTGGTTCAGTCAACAAAGGCAAATTCTGCCCGAACTGCGGTAAGAAAAAGCCGGAAGGTGCGCCGTTGTATCGTTGTGATAAATGTGGCTGGACTCCGGAAGACCCTACACATCCTCCGAAGTTCTGCCCTGAATGTGGCGACGTTTTCGATGATAACGACATGCAGTAATTGAATTTATTACAAAAGCACCCTTTGAATGGGGTGCTTTTTGTGTTAGTGAAAATTCTTTTCAAAAAGCATACAAATACTTGACAATATATGTAAAATATAGTATAATGTAGAAAGAAAGGGGTGGTATTGATGGCTCAAACAAATATAAGTGTTCGTATGGATGAAGAATTGAAAGCAGAGTTTGATGCTCTTTGTAAAAGTATTGGTTTAACAATGTCAACTGCAATTTGTGTATTTGCCAAAAAGGCGGTTGCTGAACAGAAAATTCCTTTTGAATTGACTGCACCTAAGCCGAAACTGGACACCAGCCAACGAATTGGCGCAGGTGTTGGCATTCTTCCCCCCATGCCGAAAGATTTTGATACTGTTTTTGTGGAAATGGACAAGGAGATTGAACAAGCTTTTGAAGATAGTGGGGATTTGTTATGAAAGTATTGTTAGATACCCATCTTTTAATTTGGTCATTGATGAACGTTTCCAGTCTTCCCGAAAAAGCGAAAAAAATTATCACCAATCCAGATAATGAAATTTATTACAGTATTATTTCTTTATGGGAAATTGAAATCAAGCATATTGCTCATCCTGTAGCACTTCCTTATTCTGCCGAAGCTGTGGAAAAGGTTAGTAATGAGAAAGCGGGATTCCAATTGTTACAGCTTACACAAAGTAGCATTCATAAGCTTTCAGAACTGAAAAGACCAGATTCAGCTCCTAGACACAAAGACCCATTTGACAGAATTTTGATTTGTCAGGCGATTGCTAATGATATGATATTTCTTACACATGATTCGTTGATTCCAGATTATGGTGTACCTAATATTGTATTTGTATGAACAGAAAAAATATTAAAAAGGGACTATTGCATACTATGTGCAACAGCCCTTTTTTGATTATTCGATAATTTCCGGCTTTCCATAAATCTGTGTAAAGAAGCAGGAATAATGTCCGGTGTGGCAGGCACTCCCTGTCTGCTCCACATTCAAAAGCAAAGTATCATTATCACAATCGGCAAAAATCGAAATGACTTTCTGTAAATGTCCGCTGGTTGCGCCCTTGTTCCAGAGTTCCTGACGAGAACGAGACCAATACCAAGTATAACCAGTTTCGAGGGTTTTTTGCAGGCTTTCCTTGTTCATGTAAGCCAGCATGAGAACTTTTTTGGTGTTGACATCCACAGCAATTGCCGGAATGAGTTCACTTTTCAAGAAATATTTATCTAAATCATTGAGATTGATTTCCATGTAATACACTCCTTTTCCTTCATTGATGCAGATTCTTGCATCATTCTGCAAATTTTCGGGGATGTTGTCAAAATGTTGTTCGAGAATCTCACAAGGGATTGTACCATACTGCATGATTAAATCCATAGCATCCTCAGCGACTTCAAAGCTTTCATCCGAAATCACAACCCATTCCAGCAAGCAGAAAATATCATTTGCATAGGGCAGATTGTACCCAAACCATGGGTCAAGGTATCTATCCAGACAGAACAACAAATTCAATTTTCCCTGTTCGTCTCTGGTTTTGAAAGCGTTCCGGATGGAATCAATCCCATTTCTGACAATCTCCATTTCATCATCAGAATAAGTGGCACTTATCATCTGACAATAATTCCCTTTTGTTTGCAATCGTCCTTGACTTGCTGAACGGTCAATTCTTTGAAATGGAACAGAGAAGCCGCCAACGCTGCGGAACAATCCGTTTTTTGGAAAGCTTCTGCGAAGTCACCGAGTTTTCCAGCTCCTCCACTTGCAATCACTGGAATATTGACGGCATCCACAACGGCTTTCAGCATGGGCAAATCAAAACCGCCTTTGACACCGTCGGTATCAATGGAATTCAGGCAGATTTCACCAGCCCCCAACTGCTCAATCTGTTTCACCCAATCCAGCAAATCAATTTTCATGTCGATACGTCCGCCATTGATGTAGACAGTCCAGTTTCCGGCAGGGGTTTTCTTAGCATCAATTCCCACGCAAATACACTGACTTCCGAAAATGTCTGCACCGTCTTTAATGAGATGTGGATTCTTGACGGCTTGGGAATTCACAGAAACTTTGTCTGCACCGGCTCTTAATGTTTCCCGAATGTCGTCAACAGTCTTGATACCACCGCCGACAGTCAACGGCACAAAGACCCTTTTAGCGGTTTCTCTGACCACGTCCAGCATAACCCCACGGCCTTCATGGGAGGCGGTAATGTCATAGAATACAATTTCATCTGCACCCTGTCTGCTGTATTCATCCGCAAATTGAACAGGGTAGCCAACTTCCTTGATTCCCTCAAAATTGACACCCTTCACAACACGTCCGTCACGGACATCTAAACAGGGGATAATTCTTTTCGCAAGCATATTCAATTCTCCTTTGTGTAGGTGATAGCCTCAGCGAGGTTTAAAGTTCCCTGATAAATGGATTTTCCGGCAATTGTGCCATATAAGCCCATTTTGTTACAAGCAATAATATCTTCCATGGTATGCACTCCGCCGCTAGCCACAATCTGACAATTCACAGCATCATGCAGGGCTTTCAATTGTTCCTGATTGACACCGGACAAAGTGCCATCTTTGGAAATATCTGTGAAAATGATAGTCTTGACACCCATTTTCACCATCTCTTTGGCAAGGCTGATATAATCCACGGTGGAAGCATCCAGCCAACCTTCCACAGCGACAAAGCCATTTTTCGCATCAATCCCGACAGCGATTTTCTCACCGTATTCCTTGACAGCCGTTTCGACCAAATCCGGATTTTTCAGCGCAACAGAACCCAAAATCACCCTTGATACACCGCCGGAAAGATACAGTTCCATGGTGTCCATGGTACGGATACCGCCCCCGACTTCGACTTTCAGAGGGGTATTTTTGGCAACATCAAGGAAAATATTGGTATTGACAGGTTTCGCATCTTTTGCGCCGTCAAGGTCAACCATGTGAATCCATTCTGCACCAGCCTGAACGAAACTTTGAGCGGTTTTCATGTAATCTTCTGCGACTTTGTGCGCTGTGCCGTAATCGCCACGCACAAGGCGGACGCAGTTTCCGTCTTTAATATCAATTGCAGGTAAAATAATCATTGAAAAACTCCTTTCCATCTGATATAACAGAAAGGGGCATAACAATGTCCCTTTCTGCCTGTATCACATTTTAATTAAAGTCCGGCATATTCCAAGCAAATCCAGCCTTCATTGCCATTATAAGCAACTCTGCCCCACTTGAAATCATTGTCAGTTTCAACAACATCTACATATGTTCCCTTTGGAATGAAAGAGAAAATTTCAGCATCCGCTTCGGGCTTTTCTCTTAAATAAACATTTTCCATGGTATAAATTTTCACGTGCATATAAGTATGCTGACCATTGACTTCAAACAAACCAGCCTGAGCTTGTGAAGGAATTGCTTCCGTTTCAGGGGAAATGTAAAGCGTTCTTGGGGGTTCAGTTGTTGTTTCCACAGCGGTTGTAGTGGTTTCTTCCGTGGTAGTAGTTTCCTCTACTGTGGTAGTGGTCTCTTCCGTGGTGGTAGTAGTCTCTTCTGTAGTAGTAGTTTCCTCAAAAGTAGTAGTTTCGGGGGCTTCAGTTGATTCTACAACCATTTCAGTAGTAGCCTCGGTGGGTTCTTCCACGGGTTCAGTTTCCACAGTGAAAGTAGTGGTAGTTTCGAAAACAGTTGTTTCCGTAACGGCTGTGGTTTCAATGACATCAGGTGCAGGGGGTGGAGCGAGTGTTTCAACAGGGGTATTTCCACCTGTGAAAATTCGAATGGAAACCAGACCAGAAGCGGAATATTTATCAAAGAGAGAAGTGTAACGGCTTCCGGGGTCATTCATGATAATCTCGTCACCATTCACAGAATCCACTGCTACAAAGTGACCGCCATCTTTGACAACTGCGATAACATAATAACCTTCATCCAGAAGAGACTTAATTCTGGATGCCTTCTGACTTTGTGTACCAACCAATTGGCTTCTGCCTTGATAAACGAAATTTGGAGCATAGCCGGAAAGCTTGTCCCAATTGATACCGCCACCGGAGGAAAATCCGCCGTTCTGGTTCATGTAATTAACGAGTGTACCAGGGGTAAAGTCTTCGTCTGTCACAGAGCCGCTTTTCACCATGAGTATTGCTGCTGAGGTAACTGCGCAGCCGCTCCTTGCGACAGTTTCACCACTTGCGCCAAGATGGAGGGTACTCCATTCGCTTCCGTACTGTTTCCAGCTCTGGTATTCGTCTTGAATTGCTGCCTGACTTAGGCTTCCGCCCAGTGAGGAAAAGGCAAGAATTGCCGCAATCATTCCGCCTGTTAAGAGAGCCTTTTGTTTTTTAAGTGACATGGGTATTCTTTTTCTCCTTTCGCTGTTTGCGTTGTTCTTTTTCGAAAGCTTTTCTCCCATCTTGCCAACGGATATAAGCAAAGGCGAGGCTTTCCACTGTATCACCGGCTTGTGGTGCTGGTTGATACAACAATACATCTAGTACAGAGAAGAAATTTTCTTCCGTGAAAAACGGAATGGATTTCTTTTGTAGTTCTGTTACTGTGGTACTGTCTTGCAGTTTTAACTGCCAACGCATACGTTTGAACACAGAGGATGCACATTCCTGTGCTGACATAGTTTTGATTCTTCTTCTGAAAATCCGTTCCCGAATTTCCGGAAGTACAAGCCAAATAATGAAAATTATCACAGCCACTCCAAGGAGGATATACCCCCATAATTGGATAATTTGATTTTCTGCTGTGGTATTGGCTTCAGTTCCTGCTACAGTTGGCTCAAAGCTCAACCAGCCATAGCCGGATATATAAACTTCGGGAAATGCGTGTGCATCTCTTGCCTTAATGACATAATTGGTTTCCCGATAGTTATCACGGTTATAATAACTCCGTGTATTGGAGTTGTACATTTCCCCCATGTTATAGCCTTGTACATAGCGTGTTGGGAGTCCAACACTTCTGCAAAGCATTGTCATGGCGGTGGCGTATTCATAACATACACCAGTATGAGAAGTGGTCAGGAAGGTTTCCACATTATCTCCCTTTGCCTTCTGGAAGTCGGAATCATAGACATAGCCCATATTGGTGAAATACTGCTCAATTGCAAGGGCTTTTTCCATATCGGAATGCAATCCGTCTGTAATTTCCTTTGCAAGGGTATCCACAACTTCTGACTGAAAATCATTTTCACTGGTTTTATATAAAAGTTCATCCGCATTGACAGCCTCTCTTTGAACCTCCTGCAATAATGCAACAGCATTTTCATCATCTTTTAAGATTTGCTGTGCATCATACAAAAGCTCATGATAAGTATCACGCTCCAATTTTTTCAGGATAGCAGAAACGACACTATATCTGGCATAAGTATCCGGATAATATATCATGTCCATTCCATAGTAGGAGCTTGGATAGATTGCCTTTGTGGGGGACATCTGCGCATTGATAGTGGTGATTGTTGTTCCGTAAGAATCGCTAATTTTGCTTGTTAGTTCTTTTGTTCTTGTCGGGATTGGCAAAACCGCCATCCGATACCACGAATAAATGAAAAATTGATATTCCGGCTGTTCTGGTAAGGTTGTCCCTGCAAATTCAGAAAGACCATACTTTTCAGCAAAATCAGGGTCAGCAGTTGCCGCATTGACAATGGTCTGTAACAATTCCTGTGGCTTGTAAGTCAAGGGGGCTTCATATTCCAGAGTCGGGCGGTCATAGTCAGAAGCATTCCAGCTGTCATCATTATGATAATAGCTGTAAGTCTGTGTCCGCAGTCTCAGGGATTCACTAGCATTCGCAGAAAAGAGCGTTCTTGCATTATTGGATGAACCAACGCTGTTATCTGTGGATTCTGTGAACATACTGATAGCATTCATGAGGACATCCGACCATGTACTATAGGACATCGCATTATCAATGAATTCACGGTCAGTCTGTAAAGCCGGCTTCGGAATGATTGCGGAAATAATGCTGAATGCCATCACATAAACGGCAATGGATGCACCACTCTGAAAGCTGGGGAGATTTTTCAGATGCTCATTATCCCTCAATTGTCGGCAATAAATCATTAACAGGAAGTAACTGCTCAATAGCAGAATGACCAATAATGCCGGCATATGAATTCCTTCTTTACCGTATAGGCTCAAAGGAATGAGCATAATCAAAAATTGCATTGTCATTCGATAACGGACTTTTGCAAAGTAATAAACTGCACTTGTCAAAAATCCCGTCATTAACAAATAGATGGATAATGTGTAGTACATGGAAAAGTCAACAACGCTTTGCGGAGTCAAAAACCATACTCCAAAGGAAATCGGGTAGGATTGCCGCCCAATCGTGGTAATCATGTTGACAAGATATAACCCTGCAAAAAAGTACACAATGTAGGAAATTGAACCAATCAAGCCTTTTTTGGCAACAAAATCATAGAATTTCATGAGAAGGAATGCTATAAAAATCGTAACGATTGTATAAAGCCATGCAAAACGGTCATGATAATAATACATGATAGTTGTCATCAAAAAGACAGCATACATTTGTACAGGGTCGCCACATACCTTCTTCAAAAATTGTGCAATGGGGTGTTCAGTCCATGTTTTTAATTTTTTCCACATCAAAAAGCACCTCATTTCTGAACGGCATTCATGGCAAAATCTTCATCTAATCGCCAAATTGCATCTGTTGTGGAAAGAATTGCTGTCTGTTCTTCTGTCAATTCCGCCACAACACAAGCAACATACCCCTTATCATGGAGCTGTCTCAATTGTTCCGAAAGAATGACATCTGGCTGTGTGGAGTATACAAGATATGCTCCGGCACGTTCTCCCATCACAGAAAGGTCGATTCGATTTCCATCACTCTGGAAATCTGCCGTTGCAAGTTCCACCGCAGCGGATTCCACAGCATCTTCATTCTCCAGAATCAGGCATTTCCATGCGCCTTCTGAGGCATACCGCAACGAACAGGGAACACCCTGTTTCACCAACAGCGACAAGAACCCAAGCGCACCTTCCATTAAAATTTCACGACGTTTGAGGGAATCTTCATCATCTTCTGGGCGAAAATCAAACACCAGAGCCGGACGAACTGTCGAGACGGCTTCATCCATGCGAACCATTAAACGGTTACGCTTTGCAGAAAGTTTCCAGTTGATACGTTTCAGGCTATCTCCTGCCACATAATCACGATGAATATAACCGGGGGAAGACTGCGCTGTGAAGGACGCTGTTGTTTCTTCCTCTTCTTCATCCATTGTGAGAACGGCATCACTGACAGTATGGAGCATTACTGCCGCACCTGTCAAAGAGGGGATGGAGGGAATCACACCAATTTTGGTAGAATCTGGAATCTGCTTGATGGGAAAAGTGAATAATCCCAAATAATCGGAAATGGTAAGCGTTTCAACTGAAATATAGCCACATCCGGCATATTTTGCCGTCATGCCAATTTCCAGATGGACAGGCTCATCAGAAATCATTGCACTTTGTACCATGCGGGAATCATCTTCCGCAAAATTCAAATCCGGTTTCAATTGTAACCTGACGAACGGAATCGGGAGCTTACTTTCTGAATAAAAAGTAACATCTGCCTGAAAGTGCCGTCCTTTTGTGAGATAATCGGGGGTTTTGAATTCTGCATGAATCTGATTAGAAGCCAATTTGGCGAGGAATGCCGAAATCAAAGGGGCAAGTATCAGAAACGCACAAACCACAACACCAATATCAGCATCAAGATAATGCATGAATGTATATGCCATCAATGCCATCATGAGCAATCCAAAAACTGTCTTGAGCCGTTCCAGAAAAACAGCTCCTTTTGTTTGCCGCTTCATCACGCAGGAATGGGGAGTGATTCAAGCAATTGCCGAATCAATGTTTCCGGACTGTTGAGGGCATTCCTGCCCTTGGGGGAAAGTAGAATTCGGTGAGCCAATACCGGCACAGCCAAAGCCTTGACATCATCCGGCGTGACAAATTTCCGCCCATTCACAAATGCAGAGGCTCTTACCGCCTTAAAGCAAGCAATCGAACCACGAGGGCTAACCCCTAAAGCTGTCATATCGCTTTCACGGGTGGCATGGACAAGGGAAATAATATAATTTTTCACGTTGTCTGCTACCTGAACAGCATTGACTTGTTGTTGCAGTTGGGAAATTTCCTCCGTAGAAATCACCGGCTCGGAAATATTAGCAATGGGATTGCCTTCACCGTTTCTGTCAAGGATGGACATTTCCTCCTGCAAAGATGGATACCCCATGGAAATTTTCATGAAAAATCTGTCCATCTGCGCTTCTGGTAAGTGATAAGTACCATATGTTTCAACAGGGTTCTGGGTGGCAATGACCATAAAGGGGGTGGGGAGTATATGCGTTTGTCCATCAAGAGAAATCTGATGTTCTTCCATGATTTCCAGCAAAGCAGATTGTACTTTTGGGCTTGCACGGTTGATTTCATCTGCAAGAAGAAAATTACAGATTGCCGCACCCTCACGGTATTCCAGTGAACCGTCTTTTTGATTGACAATGGAATAACCAGTAATATCAGACGGCATAATATCAGGGGTCAATTGAATTCTATGAAATACTCCACCAACTGACTTTGATAAAGCCGCTGCAAGCTGTGTTTTTCCAACCCCCGGAACATCTTCCAACAATACATGACCGCCACATAACATGGCTATGATAGTTTGTAAGATGGTTTCATCTTTTCCCACAATGACTTTTGAGGTACTTTGTAGGATTTTCTGAACGTCTTTTTGCATAAAGTCCTCCTTTGGTGAGAATGCCATTGGCATTTCACACAATATATTATACCATATTTTGTAGGATTTGTCAAATGACAAACCATGACAGCTGACTGCACGATGTTGAAAGATTTTTGTGAACTTTTCACGATTTTAATTTATCATAATACAAGACAGCTGCATCAAAAATATTTTTCTTCTTCCAGAGTTTCTGAACTTCTGAATTCAAGCCTTCGGGGGGATTGCCTGCGATAACGCATTTTTGAGAGCGCACATCCATCAATAAGAATAATTCTGCGCCTAATTGCTGTCGCTTTTCTTCCGCAAAGGAAGTGAGTTGTTGTTCAACGGAAATCCCCTCTTCCGGTTTAGGGAGTTTTATCATCATAACGGCATAATTGTGACCGGTTTCTTTTGCTTTTTCGGAGAGTGCAATCTGTTCATTGGTTTTGATAGCATCAGCACGGTCAAAGGCGAATTCCGGAATTTGTTCCCCGATTGTCAGTAATGTTTCCAAGGCGGCTGCATAATTTCCTTCCACCAATTGGGGGGTTGCACGGAAAATTTCAGGGGATGGGTCACGCATATCAGAAGCGCAAGCCCCCTGACGGTAAATGAAATCATTTCCGGTATCGTTATTGATAAGCAAGAGAAAACCGCTGGAATCTGTTCCGTAGAGTGTCTGATAATAGCCCTTTGCAAATTCTTCTGGTGTCACTCCGTCAAGATGTGTGGTAATGACAGTGGCGGTATTGATTTGACGAGTGACAGAAAGCCATTCCAGATAATCATTATATTTCTGTGTCACTTCTTCTGAAAAGAGGTGTTCTTCATCAAAAATATGTACATTTCCGGCATTCTCGAACGATTGAATTCGCTCAATGATAATCGGGGGAATGGTTTCAGCTTCCACTGTCTCTGGTGCTTCCTCTGGAATGGAATCAGGAGTTTCCTCGGTATCATTCCCATTTTCCACTTCTTCCGGCTGTAATGCTTTGACCTCTTTGACATTAGGAGTGGACATTTCAGCGGTATCAATTTGTGAAACTTCTCCCATATCACTGCAAGCCGTCAAGAAGATAAGGGAAGCCGTGAGTATTAAAAAAAACTTTCGCATTACTCCTCCTTTGAGGGTTTTACAGAAGCATAAACAGTTTCATTCAAAATTGCAATATTGCTTTCGAAATCCACCTGTAAAGCAGACTGACCGTCAATGGTGACAGGAGACCAAGTGCCATCTGCTGGAATTTGTTGCTGTTTGAAATCATATATCATCATCTGCGGAACACGTAAAGAAAAGAAATATAATTCCTGTGTGGTCATATTGGTTGAAAAATGGGGCATGGCATTGGATATCATATCAGGAATCGCCGAAACTGCCTTTGTTTTGGCACTTTCCATAATTTGGGTAATGACTTCACGCTGTCGGGACGTGCGCTCAAAATCAGCATTCCCAACATAACGGATTCTTGCGTAAGAAAGAGCCTGTTTTCCGTTGAGAATCAATTCTCCGCCTTTATCAAGCAAATCCGCCACGGGGTCATCTCCCATGAGTTCATTGACTTCATTTTTCAAGATATTATTGATTTCTTCGGCTTCTTCGGGAGTGACATCAATTTTCACACCGCCCAAAGCATCAATGATATTGGCAAAGCCGGTAAAGCTGACACATAAATAATCATCAATTCTCACACTGTAATTTTGCTCGATGGTATCCATCAATAACTCTGCACCGCCGAACGAATAAGCCGCATTGAGTTTGTTTCCGCCATAATTGGGAATGTCAACCCATGCATCACGCATGAAGGAAGTCAGATAGACTTCTCCGGTTCGGGAATTGATGGTGAATAGAATCATAGAATCCGAACGACCACGTTCCGAATTCAAATCACGAGAGTCAGTCCCAATCAACAAAATACTTTTGGTATGATTGGTATGTAATGTACCAGAAGTAACCAGTCTTTCACCTTTGGGAACTTTTTCCAGCTTTTTGATGAGGGATAAGGAAATTGCAGAATAAATTGCAAAAATCACGACTGCAAATACAATGATACTGCGAATCAATCGCCCAAGACAGCCCGTTCTTCTCCTGCGTCTGCGTGGGGGAGGGTCTTGCCGTTTGGGATAATTGGGGGGGTGTTGAATATAGTCATCAGATGCCTGACGTGGTTGGGAATAGCGAGGTTGTGTCCTCTGTTGGGATTGAGGGGGTCTTTGTTGGGGTCTCTGACGGGGTTGCTGAGGTCTTTGTTGAGGCTGTCGGGGTCTTTGCTGAGGGCGTTGTTGTGGTCTGGGCTGATAGGTTGGGGGAATGTCCTCATCCTCATCATACAAAACTCTGGTGTGATAATCGTCATCTTCATCATACACGGAGGAATATTCTTCTTCAGTGTATGCAGAAAAGGGAATAGTATATTCCTCTGTATCGCTTCCATAATCCTCATGTCTTTGTTGTGGGGCAGGGAAAGCGGTTGTGGGAGGTTCAGAAAAATTTCGTGGATATTGCGGAACAGAGGGCGGAACATAGGATTCTTGCTTTTTGCGAGGTCTGGGGAGGTCAGAACCGCCGCTTCTGTTTTGTGTATCGTTCATTTACTCACTCCTTGTTAATCAATGCGCCGAACGCTGACAGCTATCAAAGTGATGATGGAAATAAGCAGTTGCAATAACAGCATTTTTGCAGGTGTCAGTCCCACTTGTAAAATGGCTTCCATCACGACAAGCCCCATCCCCAAAAGAATGCCGACGGCTTGCAGAAAAACTCCCAATACTGCGGAACGGCGCACGGACTTTGAACCAATAATCAACTGTGCTAATGCTGTGAATGTTCCATCACAAGCCATTGACGTACTCAAAGTGTCAACAGATTTCACTTCGGCGAAATATTCAGAATGCATTCTTGCAGGGATAATTTTTAACAGCTCCCTTGGAATGTCAAACAATTTGGAAAGCTTATCTAATGTGATAATGGGGTCTACACTGCGGAGGATGATACAGACATCTTGGTCAGTACATTGCTGTATCCAGAAAGTGGTCTTTTTATCGGGGATAATCTCAATCAAAAATAATGCTGCCAGATTGCCGGATACAGAAAGATAAAGTCCCTCTTGATTGACTCCAATCATTTCCGCTTCTCTTGCTAAGGAAGGCAAACCCTCAATATTATGGGAAGTCATCAATTCACGATTTCCCAATAAGATACGCTGGTTGTGAATCCATCCTGAAAGCCCGATAGAATCCTCATAGACATAATTTTCAACAGGGTATGTCATGCGGTCAGTCCCTTGTAAGACTTCAATCAACGCTTCTTTCAATGCGCTTCCAGCGTACCAAGCCAAACTTGCAGCACAGCGGATGGGTTCTTCCATTTTGGCACTGGTGAACATCCGGATTCCAGCGATTTTAATGGAATTTTTGGGGAATAGAGCGGAAGCATCCAAAAGAATGGAATTGGTATCATAAAAATCTTCCACACTCTGATACCCCAGCATTAAAGCCTTATTTCTTGTCATTCGTCTCGTGGCACGGAACAACGGCAGATTTGCTGTAAAGGTGATGGCGGAACAACTGCTGATTGTCACGAACATGATGAAAAGCACCAGCCCATACATGAATGTTTCCGCACGAAGGGCGGTAATTGCCACAGAAGTTGCCAACGAAAGAATGATGGCGATTGGTGCAGCAAGCCGACAGAAACGGTCTGCAACATCTGCTGAATAAGTATAACGTCTGAAATTCACAAGAGAATTTACTTTTCTCATAGCGGTCATAATAGGAAAATCTGGAAGAATCCCCCTTGCTAAATTATCCGCTCTTTGTTCATCTTCAATGATATTGATACCATGGCAATTGAATTCTCCGGAAACTACCAATAAATTGGTTTGTTCACGGCTGATAATTAACATCTTTCCCATGGTATGCATCAATAAGGTGAAGACAATGCACGGCAAATAATACGGCATGGAAACTCCCTTTATCACTATCCAGAAAATATTTACCACCATTGCAAAGACGGATACAATCAGGGAGACGGCTGCTAGGCTGTCCGTATCCGCTTGAAACTTCAATAAACGGAAAATACCATTTTTCAGTACTGGAGTACAGACCACACAAGCGGCAACCCCCAGTAATAATTGTATGGTTGCTTTCACAATGAGATTCATTTCTGTGACCCATCGGAAGGGCAACAACAAAATCAAGCCTAAAAATAACACAATTGCCAAAGAAAGCATACGAAATGAAATTGCACTCCTCAATTCTGCAATATCTGCACGAATTTCAGCCGCATTATCCAAATCCATGACTTCTTGACGGCGTTTATTTTCGGCTTCCGCCTCTTCTTTGGTACGTTTGATTTGGACATCAAGAACGCTTCCTTGTTTTCCGCTTTGACCAGAGTCGGGGCTTGGTTTTTCTGTTCTGGGAGCTGGTTCAACATCAACAGGCTGAACTGCATCCAGAGGGTGGGTCATGGTGATAATATCCTTGATGTCAAGGCGGAGCGTTTCAGTTCCGGCAGCAGTTAAAGCAGGTTCATGCTTTTTCTTTTTTCGCTTTTGGATTTTTTTAGCACCATTGACTTGGGTGTAAAGATATTCACCGTCGGGGCGTTCTTTGGCATAAGTATAATCTTGTGTTTGTTGTTTCCGGTTTTTTCCTCTTCTGCGCTTTTTATTTCGTTTGTTACTTTCGGCGATTTCCCTCGCACGAGTGGAATCACTCATTCTGCGAATTTTGGTAGTATCATCTGAATAGGCGGCATAGGGGGAGGAAGGGCGGGGGGGTTCGGGATTTTCTTCAGGAGGGGAATATTTTTTTTCGGGAGTAGGTTCGGGCTTTTCTTTTTCGTCTTGAGGTTTTTCATTCAGAAATTCATCAAGATTGAGGTTGTCTTTCTTCATGGGTATAAAGTTCACCTTCTTTGCCGTAGTACTTCATACATAAAAATTCCGGCTGCTACAGAGGCATTCAGGGAAGTAATTTTCCCCATCATAGGCAATTTCACAAGAAAGTCACATTTTTCCTTGACAAGTCTGCTGATGCCGTTCCCCTCTGAACCAATGACCAAAGCAACAGCTCCGTCAAAATTGGTTTCCGTATAAAGTGTACCATTCATATCTGTTCCATAAATCCAGATGCCTTCTTTTTTCAATTGTTCAATTGTCGCTGCAAGATTTGCCACTCTTGCCACAGGCAACCAGCTTGCTGCACCGGCTGAGGTTTTATTCACAATTGGGGAAAGAGTGGCACTGCGCCTTTTTGGAATAATCACACCATCTGCGCCGGCAGTTTCAGCCGTCCGGATGATAGCACCCAAATTATGGGGGTCTTCAATTTCATCACAAATAATCAAGAAAGGCTTTGTCCCTTTTTGTTGGGAGACAGCAAGAATTTGTTCTAACGTGGCATATTCCGCCAATGCACCAACAGCAACAACACCCTGATGCACACCGCCTTCCGCCATTTGGGAAAGCTTTTGTTCTGTCACTGTTTTGATGACAGCACCGGATTCTTTCGCCAATGCGATGATTTCACCAAGTCCGCCAGAAGTCGCACTGATATAAAGGGTATCAATGGCATGACCGCTTTTCAGTGCTTCTTTGACTGGATTTCTTCCAATGATGATACGGCTATCATCTTCATGTGGTTTTTCTTTTCTCACTTGAATTCACACTCACTTTGTATTTGTTTTGTTACTTTTTTCATCTTCACAGCTATACTATACATTATAACATGGTTACAAAAAAATTACAAGCCCTTTTTGTATACATCTGCAAAAAAATTTTTTCAAAATGGTGAAATTAACATAATATGGTAGAAATATTGTTGGTTTATGGCTTAATGCTGAAAAATATCCAGAAAATACCAGCAGAAACCGCCATTCCCAAAAAGAAGAGAAATAAATTTCCATGACTTTTGTGTTGTTTCATAGTTGTTCCGAATAATTCCGCCGTTTCTCTTTGGGCTGCTTTGGCTGGAACGTCTTTGACTTCGGGTCTGACATAGAGGACAGCCCTTTCAAAGTAGGCACTATCAGGGCGGTTGACTTCAATCACGTTTCGATTTACACCTTTAATCATTCTAGTTGCTCCTTTCCGGAAATTCCTTCCTGATTTGAGGATAACCAATTTTTTCGGAATTATGCAAAAAAGAAAAAAGCCGGCAAAAATACCGGCTTTTGATTCAATTGTAATCGCATCAATAAGCGTCAGCCTTAGCCTTCAAAAGTGCTTCATGAGCATTTTCATAGTTAGAACCGTAGCCCACACCGTCAATATGGCTCACCTTTTCTACATTAATTGTTCCAACAGAGTAATAACCAACGTTATCCGTTGCAGCACTATCCGCATAAACAGCAGCCTTCACAGTGTACCTGTCAACATAGACTGACCAATCGTGCTGGTCAGCACCAGAAACCATTCTATTGACATAATTCACAACGTCTTCAATGCAAGCATCTCCTGAACCGCCTGCACCATCTGTAACAGAATAGGTGAAACCGCCTGTTTCTCCAGAATAAGAGATGATAATTTCTGACTTATCATAGAAAAGGCTTTTCGTCTCGGCAGGTCTGTCGATAGAACGGTATCTCTGAACGGCAGACTGCATTGCATTATATACCATTTTAGCATTGGAATTCGCTGTCTTGACACGAGCTTTCCAATAATAAGTTGTCATTGTAGGGGTTAAAATTGCCGTTAAAATAACAATAATTGCAATGACAACAATCATTTCAGTCAAGGTAAAACCTTTTACCTGTTTTTTAGTGCTTAACATTTTCATCTTATCCACCTTTCCAATACAAGGAGTTCAAAATTCATTCACAATTTAAGTATACCATAATTTTCGCAAAAAGTCAACCTATTTCCAAATTTTTATTTTTGATGTTCTGCACAAAAAAGTAATGTTGGATTTAGATGAAATGCCATTTTTAGTCGCCTGTTCCTTCTAATCCGGCTTGCAAAGCGGAGCTGAAATCAATGACACCACCATTGGTATGTGCATCTTTGACAGTATTAGGAACTGGAAAAGTACCAACATACCCATCACCGCTTTTTCTCTGGATACAAGTGCTGACAACTGAATCAGCCTGAATTTGAATTGCCCATTCTGCGCCGGACAACTTTGGAAAATATTCATAAATATGTGTACATAATGTAGAGTCAAAATTTGCTCCCTGTGAGGTATCCTTAGAATAAATACCTTCTGGAACAGGATGTTCCACATCCGCTTCACGGCAAGCAACGGAAGCAGCATTATACAAGGTTTTGGCAGAAGAATTGACAGCGGAAAGCTTCGCTTTTGTGACATAGCCCAGCATACTAGGCACAAGAATTGCCGCTAACACACCAATGATTGCAATGACTACAATCAATTCCACCAAAGTAAAGCCCTTTAAAGTTTGATTACTTTTCATGGTAATACCCCCTTAACCTATGAAAACGAAAACGTTTTCATTTTTTATACAAGACAAGAGTCGATTTATTCTTTCTATTACAAATAGTATATCATAACGTTCACAATTTGTCAATACTTTTTTTAAAAAAATATAAAAATATAAAAATATCGATAAAAAAATACTGATAAAAAATTATCTAAGAAAATAGTTGCCATTCTTCTTTCAGAGTGGTATAATAATAAGGTAGACGAAAGAAACAAATCCAAAAGATAGAGGAGATATTATGAAACATTGTTTACGAAAGCTTGCTTGTGGGGGATTGGCTATCCTGCTATTGTTTGTTTCCATTGGTTGTTCCTATCAACAGAAAAACGATGGAACAGGGTATTTATTCACATTGGAACTTTCTGGAAATCCGGCGTGCCTTGACCCGCAGTATACAGAAAATGTGAATGCATTCCCGATTATTGCCAACATGATGGAAGGGCTATTTCGATTGGATGCTGATGGAAATGCTGTCCCAGCGGAAACAGAAGAATATATTGTATCTGATGATGGGTTACAGTATCGTTTCCGTATCAAGGAAGATTGTTATTGGTATGGTGCAGACATTGACCCAGAAAAGCCGTTACCTGTGACAGCGGAAGATTATGTTTTTGCATTCCAAAGATTGGTAGACCCTGCCATGCGTTCGCCTTATAGCCAAAAAGTCGATTTTCTCAAGAATGCGTCAAAAATTATTGCAGGGAAAGCAGATGCGCAGTCTCTAGGGGTTTTGGCACTGGATGACAAAACCATTGAATTCCAACTGGAAAAGCCAAATCCGGAATTTTTGCAGATTCTTGCACAAAATTATACAATCCCATGCAATGAGAAATTTTTCCGTTCCTCAAAAGGTCGTTATGGTTTAGATGAAAAGACCATTCTCAGCAATGGTGCATTCTATCTGACCAAATGGAATTATGACCAATACAGCACCGGAAATTTCATCACCATGCGAAAAAATAAGCTTTACTATGATGCAGATGCAGTTTCACCAAGTAGCCTGCAATTCAATATTTCTCACGACAAAACAGAAGCACAACAGAACTTTGCAGATGGGAATTCAGATGCCATTGTCACAGATGTTTACCCGAAAGATTACCTCACTTCTGCAAAATATACCGTCAAAGAAAGCCGGTCTATTACTATGGGTTTAATTTTTAACCCTGAACATCCTTTGTTGAAAAATGATAAACTCCGTCAAGCCCTTGCGTGTAGTATCAATCGAGTGGAATTGAGTTCCATTGTCAGTGAGGATATTGAGCCGGCATATGGGTTAATTGCACCAGCTGTAACAATGTTGGGGCGGTCTTATCGAGAATTATATGCAGATGAACCGCTTGCAATGCCTTATGACCCTATCACCGCAGGGAAACTTTTCGAGCGTGCTTCCGCAGAATTGGGACTCAATTCCATGAATACCGTTCAGATTATGGTATCAAGTACCATTCGTGATACCGATGCATTGTTAGCGATTTGTCAGGAATGGCAGAATATTTTTGGCTATTATATTGGCATTGAAACCGTTTCACCGGATGAATATAACCGCCGTCTCAAAGAAGGGGAGTATTCCATTGCATTATGGGGCTTTACTCCTGACAGAAACAGCGGTTATGCCACATTGAAAACATTTGATTCCTATAGCGATTTAATGCAATTTCGGAGTAATTACTTTTCAACCCTTCTGGATACACTTTCCACAGCTGATAAAGTTGCAGATTCTATCGTACTTTATGGCACAGCAGAACAAACCGCCATCAATACCCGTGCATTTATTCCATTATTTTACAAAAATAGATATTTGATTTACACGTCTGTCAATACAGATATTGAATTCAATCCCTTTTTGGGGTCAGTTTCCTTCCGGAATGCAAAGCATTTTTCGTGAAGTGAATAAAAAACGTACACGAAATTCGTTATTTTGCACAAATTCCAGAATTTTTCTAAAGAAAATTTGCTTTTCCTCTTGATTTTTTTTGAAAAGTGTAGTATAATAGAACCATACTAAAAACCGCCATTTGGCAGATTGGAGGCAGACTCATGAGTGAAATGGAATACAATGCACCAGAATCCTTTGTATTGACAGATGAGGAAGGTGTTGAACATGAGTTCGAGCTTTGGGACATTGTAGAAGAGGGCGGTAATGTTTATTACGGTTTGATTCCCCATGAAGCAAAAATTGAAGAAGATACAGAGCTTGTCATTCTCAAAGTTGGTGAGGAGAACGGCGAAGAATATCTTGCAACAATTGATAATGATGAGGAATATGACAGAATCGGTAAAATTTTCCTTGACCGTGCTGCTGAAGAGGACGAAGAAGAGGAAGAATGATAGTTTAGCTTATTGACTGCCTTGTTCGGGTAAATGTAGTTTTTATAATCCTACAACTTTATTACGGGAGCTTGATGCTCTGACTGAGGATTGCAGACCTCCCGTTTCCGTCTGCATGCGGACGGATTCGGACGTTGGGAGCGAGAGACTTTCAGGCGGGCACCCACCTTGCGGAGACGCTAGGTTTTATGTGCTATGTGACGGCAAGGCGGTTAATTTTGAAAACAATCCCCTTTTGCAGAGATGCAGAAGGGGTTACTTTTCATTATCTTTTGACAAAATCATAAAAAGGACTCCCTTTTTCAGAGAGTCCTTTTCGGTATCACTTGACAGGAAGTGTCACGAGGTCAACCAGAGATTTCAGAATATTGAGTGCATCTGTATCATTAACAAGGGAATCTCCATTCACATCAGCATTTGCTTTTCCTTGTGTGTCAATTTCCTCTATGCCTAACAGATGTTGATTCAGAAGAAGTACATCCGCAATATCAACAATTCCGTCACAGTTGACATCACCACAAACAGGTGTTTCGCTGATATAATCCGGTTCAGGCGCACCAGCTGGAGGAGTTCCCCATACACGGCTTCCTTCTGTGTAGAGGGTAATGCCGTCAGTAAATTCAGGGGCTTCATTGAGTTCTTTTCCGATTTCGGTAGCAGTGCGGATGGTATTTCGGCTATAGTCATTAGAGGAATCCCAAATGAAGGTATAGAGGTCACCGCCATTTTCTCCTTCGCCTGCAATAATGGCTTGTTTATCCGTCATGAGTGCAAACTGGAATTGTTCTGTTCCATAGAATTTATAGTCAGGGAAGTGAATTTCAATATAGCAGTCACCATTATCATTATACTGCACTAAATCCCAAGTAACCTGATATTTTCCATCAGAATTAGACTTGATAGAATCATAGTCCATGCGGACATTAATGTCATCAATGTTCTGACCATATTTCAGGAGTTCGCCGATATTGAAATAATATCTTGCATCCATTCCGTTGAGGTATCTGGGCGGTAAGAAGGCATGGTTATCAATTTCAATCAGAATCTGTGTTGCCATGTTATCTTCCTGACCGACAGCAGCTTTCAGGGTAAATTCCTGAATTTCGCCTTTCATGCTTTCTTCAGAAGGTGGGAAATTGGGTTCGGGCTTGTCTCCTGCATCCTTACCGTAGTAATAATACAAACCTGCACAAGCACCCACGAAACCAGCGTTATAGTCCACAGCAACTTCATTATAAATGTAGTCTTTTGTGAGGTCTCTGTGCCAGTCGATAGCATCAGGGCCACCAACCAATGCACCCCATAATACATGGGTCTGGTCTACAGGGTCATCCATGTTGAGGGTAGTCGAACCATGAGCGGCTCTATGGTGTGGATGAGATGCGCCATTTTCGAGGTCATAGCCGACAATATAAGAGCGTCCCATCGGGTTGTTACCCATGATATAACTCATTTGTCCCTTAGACCATTCCACAAAGGTCATATCTCCGGTTTCCTTTGCATAAACCATAGCTTCCAATTGAGCGGCGGTATCATAACGAGCCGAACCGTAATCGTTGAGCATTGCAAAGCCGGCAGGAGTTTTCTTGAGCCATGCGCCGTCTTTTTCGGGGAGGTCAGCAATTTCCTTGGCGGTGATGGTAGTATTCCAAACTTCATCATCCATGCCAAAATTTTTATGAGCGGTGACAGCGGCAGGAAGTCCGGTAGCCTTTGCAGCCTCTTCAGGGGTCATGCCTGACCAGAATTCGAGATTCCAGCGGAAAATATACCAGTCTCTGGAACAATTGGTAATGGGTGCAAGTTTCGCAAATACTCCGCCCCATACAGTATCCCAGCAATGAACCCAGATATTTTGCCAGCAGTTACCAGTATCCTTGATAATTCTCTTGATGTAACCAGTGTAAGGGTGTGCGCCCATATCGCCGGAAATGTTTTCATTCACATGAATGATATGGTCAATATAATCCCAGTCATCCGTACACTCATACAGCCAAACCGCAGCCCAAGCCAATTCATCATAGTCATAGCTGGAAGTATAGAATCCGCCGTCATAGCCTAAAGAGGTCACAACCATGCTGGAATTTTCAACTCCTGCATTTGCTGCATCGGGGTCATCTTCGGAATAGCCCTGTTCAGCATCCTTGTCAGTTTGTCCGGCTGTTTTGCCGTCGGAATTGGTGTTAGTTTGTTCGGAATGGGTTTCACGAGCGAATTTATAGAGAGCCTTAGCAGCTTTCAGGGATTTTTCTGCATATTCGGGGTCAGTATCCTTGAAATTGAGGTAATTGACCGCCAAGGAAGCCGCAACTCCTGCACACATATCAGAAGCCGGAGTTTCACGGGTGGCGAAATATGCCGGACGGTTGAAATCCAGTAACCAAGTACCCTGTAATTCGGGAGTCAGCCAATAATTATGGTCAATGTTACCTTCACCGACTTGATAGCAGAAGGCGAGAACATCTTCCCCATTTTCATCATAGTAAAGGCATTTCAGATAGAAGTCATTGAACCAGCGGAGAATTTCCTCTGTATGTTCTGCCTGTCCTGCATCTGCATAAGCATCACGGAATCCATAATAGCCCCAGCCCAATGTAGAAGCGGCATAAGACCCCGGAAGACAGAATTTCACGCAGTCACCAGCATCATGCATACCACCGGAAACATCAATCGTTCCGTCACCGTCAGGGTCGAGAATGTCTCTGTGAGCATCAATGAATTCTTGTGAGAGGTTTGTACCGGCTTTGGCTTCTGTCATGGGGATGAGAGGAACGTGTGCATCCTCCGTGTGACAATCTCCACGCCATTCCAAGTTCCCGCCTGTGATACCGCTTCCGCATTTATTCGCATCATAGAAATATAGTGAGAGTTGTAATGCCTTTGCGAAATTTACATCAACAGGGCTAAGAGTGGAGGGGTCAGGAAAAGTTTTTTCGCTGTCTTCTACTTTTCCGGGGTCTTCTCCGGCATCAGCCTGAGCAGTGAAACCCCCTGTTCCAGAAATCAGCATTGCACAGCTCGCAAGCAGGGCAATCAGCCGACTGCTGAAATGTTTCTTCATGTAAAACCCTTCTTTCTGTAAGATAATGATATGTCTGTTTCAAATTCTCGTATAATTTAACAGGAAATCGACAGACAGTATACATTTATATTTTAGATGATTTTGAAGGAAATGTCAAGAGATTTTGAAAAAAAATTGTGAAAATTTTGAATTTTTTATGACATGAAAGGAGAGTGTCCAAAATGTAATATCGAAAACGATTTTTCCGTATTGTCAAGTGTGGGCAATATACAATTTGTAAATTCAAGAAAAATTTTAAAAAACAGTTGATTTTATAAAAAAAATATGGTATGATATAATATGAAGAGCAGAACACTGTCTGTCCCCTCAACAGGCAGATGAAGTTCTGAAATAGATTGGATAGGAGGTTTGCTCATGAAAGTTTTTCTGTACCTTGACACCAAGGAAGGCACTATTCACGCTTCAGAGAATCAGAAGTTGACTGGTTGCAGAATTAACTTGCAAAAAGGTGACAATGTTTCACGTTACAATGTTGCTGGTGCAACAGAAGACGAAATGGGTCTGCTTGATGTAAGCTGTGTGAAATGTCAGACAGTTTATCTGAAAAAAATGATGAAAGCAGACAAGAAAGAAAGAGCGAGAAAAGTCAAGGAGGAACGCCGCAGGAAAAAAGCCGGACTCGATAGGGAAGACGAGGGTATGGTAAACCTTGCTGAGGCACAGGAAAGAAAAAAACAGGAAGAAGAGGAAGCAAGACGCATGGAAGAAATGCGAATTGCTGCCGCAGAAGAAGAGGCTGCTCGTATCAAAGAGGCAGAGGCAAAAGTTGCTGCCGAAGCGGAACGACGTGCTGAAGAAGCTGCCAAGCGTGCTGATGCCGCAATGACTGAAGAGGGCAGACGTGCCGCTCAGACTGGTGCAGTTCCTGTTATGGCTATGCCGAACCGTCCGAAACCTGCAAAACCAGCACCCTCTGCACCGCAGAAAAATGAATTCGCTAGTGAATTTGAAGAGCCTGATTTCGGTGAATTTGTTCCACCTACACCCCAGAAACCCAAGGCAATGGCAAAACCCAAGCCGAAGCCAGCAGTAGAAGACGATTTCTCCAAATACGTCCTTCCTAGTGGTCAGAATCCCACAGAAGCTGCCTTTGAAGCAGATGCCAAGAAACAAGAAGAGAAAAAGCCAAGAAGTATCTCCAATTTCTTCGGAAATGATGATGATATTATGGCGCAGTTCGGTGTATCCGCTCCCAAAAAAGAAGAACCAAAACTTTCCAAAAAAGAAGAAGCAAGACAGGCTGCTGCAAAGAAGTCTTCGATGTTGAAGCCAACCACCCCTGCACCAGCTCCCAAAATGGGCGCAAAGTTCCTCACCTCTGTTGCAGATATTATGGCGGAATTTGGCATTAAACCCAAGCAACCCAAGGAAACCATTGATGACCTTGTAGCAGAATTTGGGAATAGTCCGCAGCAGGTAACACCTGCCCCAGCTCCCCCAGTTCCAGCAGTAGAACCATTCAATTCTTCTGGTTCTGCAATGAATGAATTGATGCAGGAATTCGAACCTAAGAAGCAAGAGAAACCACAGTCTAGCTTGACAGATGGTATGGACGATTTTATGTCCGAGTTCAGCGTTCCAACTTTGAATGCACCATCGAAAAAGCCTGAACCCATTCCGGAAGAAAAAACACAGTCCAGCGGTCTGATGAGTGGTATGGATGACTTGATGGCAGAATTCCAAGTTCCGACTTTGGGCGGTTCTGCGAAAAAGCCGGAATCCGTTCCAGAAGAAAAACCACAGTCCAGCGGTCTGATGAGTGGTATGGATGATTTAATGGCAGAATTCCAAGTTGCCACTTTGGGCGGTTCTGCGAAAAAGCCGGAATCCGTTCCGGAAGAAAAACCACAGTCTAGCGGTTTGATGAGTGGTATGGATGATTTAATGGCAGAATTCCAAGTTCCGACTTTGGGCGGTTC
>JAZAUD010000006.1:0-117217 GCA_036373775.1 Oscillospiraceae bacterium
TCTCAAATAATTCTGTTGTATTCATTGTCTTTTCCTCCTTGCTTCTTTGTACCCTCTATTATATCATACTTTTCCATTTCTGTCATCTATATTTTTCCACTTTAAAGCATATTACCCACACTAAACAGCGAAAGACCAAAAATAGTGTAACAAGCCCCAGAGCCACAGCATTTACTTTTTAGCTATATATGGGCAAATAAAATTGTTAAATTTTCACAAATGATATAAAATTAGGATTTTTAGAGGAATTGTATTTACATGATGTATGAAAAATAATAAAATAGAGATATGAGTATAGAAGCATTAAAAGGTCAGATAAAAAATATCCATGACCCTCGAAGAACAAGCTATGGAAATGTCAGACATAAGCTTGAAGATATGATTGTAATTGGATTATGTACACTGATATGCGGCGGAGAGGACTATGCAGATATGGAGGAATTTGGCATAGAACGTGAAGAATTTCTGCGTCAGTTTCTGGAACTTTCGAATGGAATACCAGACAGTGATACATTCCGCAGACTGTTTGAAAGGCTGAATCCGAAAGAACTTTCAGAATGTCTGTATCATTGGCTGGCAGTGGAATTTCCGGAACGCTGCGTGATTGCAGTAGATGGGAAAACAATCAGAGGCAGTAAAAGCAGCGAACATAAAGCGTATCATGTTGTGAGTGCATTTGTGACAGAAAATCAGATTACCCTTGGTGAAATCACCATGAATGAAAAATCAAATGAAATCAAAGCTGTGCCTGAATTACTGGATTTATTTTATCTGGAAGATACCATCATCACGACAGATGCCATGAGCTGCCAGACAGAAATTGTAAAGAAAATTGTTTCAGAAAAAGCAGATTATGTCATCAGTGTCAAAAAGAATCAGCCCAAATTGTATAAATTTATAGAAGCAAAATTTTGTGATACAAAATCCAGAGCGAAAGTAACAGGAACAGAAGAACATCGGCATGGAAGGACAGAAATTCGTACCTATTTTCTCAAAACCAATGTAAAAGATTTTGTCAATCTCGATAAATGGGAAAAAATGAGTGCTGTTGGAATGGTAAAAACAAAAAGAAGCAAGGATGGTGAAGAAACAGAATCTGTCCGTTATTTTATCACTTCTCTGACAGATGTGAAAGAATTTGCCAATGCTGTCAGAAAACATTGGGCAATTGAAAATCAACTTCACTGGAATCTCGACATTATTTTCAGGGAAGATTCTGCACACATGAAAAAAGAACACTCTCCTCTTAACATGAACGTGCTTCGTAAAATCGCTCTTGCACTTCTGACAAAAGCAAAATATGGTCGTTTGAGTAAACGGAAAATGATGTTCAAAGCTTCTTTCAATCCTGAAATTCTTCTCAAAATTTTATTGGCATTTTCTGGCTAGTAAATGCTGTGGCTCTGTCACACGAACAGAGGGTCAATGATGTCATTCGCAATCTTACCAAGCATGGAGCTATCATCGTTTCAAGCACGCATACTCCGTTTGGCATTTCACCAATGTATCTTGTATGCAATATCGTTTATGAAAGCGAAGATGTCATTGCAGATACAAACATGGAAGGAGAAAATCATGAAAGACGTTAAAAGCGTTGAAGCGCAGGCTGAAAACAGCAATGCACAAAAAATTCGCCGGATTTATCAGGAATCCGGATTAACTTATGATGAAATGTCGGAAATTACCAAAATCAAAAGGAATACGCTTGCCTGCTGGATTTCTTTGCGCCGGAATCCCCCGAATCATGCTTTGGAACTGATAAAGATGAAAATGAATGGCTTGAAAATGATTTCATCTGAAGAAAATGAAAATACAGAAAGTAGTGAAAAAAATAATGGTGTACACAAAACCGTGGAAACGCCTTTGTTCGATGAAGAGGGAAATCCTCTTCTCTCAAGGTGGAAACAGGCTATGCAGAACAGTTCCCCATGCGGATTGGCTATGCAGTGACAATTCACAAGTCACAGGGTCAGACCTACGATGCAATGAACCTGATGCCTGAAATCTTTGCAAACGGTCAGTTGTATGTTGCACTTTCCAGATGCAAGACGATTGACGGAATTTATATTCACGGCTATCTTTCACGGAGAATGGTGATGTGTTCAAATGAATAAAATACAGTTGACAATGCAACCGGAATGTGATATACTTTAAAGTAGGAATCCCACAGTCCGTTTTTTTGTATCTATCAATATGAGGTGAAAGAGATGGCAAAAAAACAGACTGAAGCCCCTTCCAGCAAGAGAGGAAATCCTTTCAAGCGTGGAGAAACATGGACATTTATTTACTATGTCAAGGACAGCACAGGGAAAAGAGTACAGAAATGGAAGGGCGGTTATACTACCAAAAAAGAAGCAGAAGCCGACCAGAGAATTTATCGGGCGAAAGCAGAATTAGGGATGATAAGATTAACTGCTGACATCACTTTGGAAACCTATTTAAATACTTGGTTTGAAATGCACAAGAAAACATTACAGCCAAGCACTGTCAACAGTTATTATAATACTATTTACAATGATGCAATTCCTGCTTTAGGAAATGTGAAGTTGTATAGCAACAAGAATTCAGAATATAGTTTCATTCAGGAAAACTCACTATTCAAAATACTGAGAATCGTCAATATATCGATATTTTTAGTATTTTTCTCGTTTTATGATATTTTTTTGTCAAAGAATTCCTGAAAAACACTTGACAGAATGCTAAAAAAGTTGTAGAATAATACTATAGGCATTGTAATTTTTTGCAAAGTGCAGAATGGAGAATGATAAACTATGAAGAAGATTGGTGTTTTAACAAGTGGCGGAGATGCCCCCGGCATGAATGCAGCTGTCAGAGCTGTTGCTCGTGCTGCCCTCGCTAGAGGAATGGAAGTCGTTGGAATCAAGAGAGGTTATGTAGGCTTATTAGACCGTGAATTTGTCAACATGACTGCGAGAACTGTTTCCGGCATTATTCAGCGTGGCGGTACTTGCCTTTATACTGCAAGATGCCCTGAATTCCGTAACATGGATGGCGTTTTAAAGGGAAAGGCTGTTTGTGAAGAAATCGGCTTGGAAGGTCTTGTGGTAATCGGCGGTGACGGTTCATTCCGTGGTGCTGGTGATTTGTCAAGTGTTGGAATTCCGTGCATTGGCATTCCGGGGACGATTGACAATGATATTCAGTGTACAGAGTATACCATTGGTTATGATACAGCCATGAATACTGCCGTAGAAATGATTGACAAGCTCCGTGATACCACACAGTCTCACGACCGTTGCTCTGTTGTAGAGGTTATGGGCAGACGTGCTGGGTTTATTGCTGTCAATGTTGCAATTGCTGTTGGTGCAGAGGCTGCTATTACCCTTGAAAGACCGTATGACTTGAATGAAATTGCTGCAAAGATGACAAAGACCAAGAATGAAAAAGATGGAAAGCATCATTTCATTCTGGTAGTTTCTGAGGGTGTTGGACAAACTGAGAACATTGCAAGAGAAATTCAGGAAATGACCGGCATTGAATCCCGTGCAACTGTCCTTGGACATGTACAGCGTGGCGGTTCTCCGACATTGCGTGACCGTGTTGTTGCAACAGAAATGGGCTATCATGCTGTTGAATTGCTGGAGCAGGGCATTGGTAACAGAATTGTTGGTATGAAAGACGGTCAGATTTATGACATTGACTTGCAGGAAGGACTTGCTATGAAGAAGCCCTTCATTGATAGAAGATATGATATTTTAATGGAAACAGCTTATTGATTCCTGTAAATTGTAAATACTTACCAGAGTAGGAATCTGTGCGTTAAGTGTCGGCTGAACGGGGAGTTGTCAGCCGGACGAAAAGAGGTCTTTTCCTCTTGCGGTACAGATTCCGCATCCCGCTGAATGTATAATTTCAAGGCTTTTCATGATATAAACCTTCTGATTATGCACGATGCAATATTTGAAGGAGGTTTTATTCATGAAAAGTTTTTTTTCGATGTTTCAAAAGTCCAGTGAGGAATTCCAGAATGTACGTTCGTTGACCATTACAGCCATATTCATTGCCATTTCCATGGTGATTGAAAAATTCACCATCAATTTACCATTCACAAAAGTAAATTTTGCATTTTTAGCCATTGCCGTCATTGGAATGCTGACAGGTCCGGTGATGGGGTTTGTGGCTGGAATGATTTGTGATATTGTGGGCTTTCTGGTGAATCCGACAGGTGCATTCATGCCGATTTTCACATTGATTGCAGGATTGCAGGGGCTTATTTATGGAATTTTGCTTTACAGGAAGCAAGAGCATTTCTGCATTGGCAAAATTCCGGAAAATGTTTCACTTTCCATTCGTGCCATCATTGCAAGAATTCTGGACGTGGTCATCATCAATTTATTCCTGAACACCTATTTCACGGTGAAATTGGGATTCATCCCAAACAAGACTTTTACCATGGTCTTAGAAGGGAAACTTGTCAAGAACTTGCTGGAATTTGTGGTAGATATTCCGCTTTTGATTTTTTTGTTGCCTGCGGTTATCATCATTTACAAGAGAACCATCACAAACCGGCGTTCTGCTTAATCGAAAAAATCAAGCCTGTTGCCAAAATCTGCAACAGGCTTTTTTTATGGAATCAATTATCAAGCATAGAATCCATTGAAAGGGACTGACTCTGACTGTATTGGTAAAAGTCCCAGACATTGCTGACATATTCACCGCCATCAAATGCATTCGCTTTTTTGGTGATATTCTGCATTCCTTCAATCTGCATCGCCATTTGATAAATCAAGACCCTGTGAAGCTGTCCATTGAAATAACAAAGTGCATAGGGCTTTTCATTGTAAGAATCCGTGGAAGTGATAGAGGTATTCAATAAATAGTACCCTTCATCCTGCTGCGGAAAGAAACGATAGGCGCACTTTCCATCCACCGTGAAAATGACATAAACTGAATTCTGTCCAAATTCCATTTGTGTAATGCTTGTTGGTGTCCACATACTGGTATTGACTGCCCAAGTTCCACGGATTAGTTCAGAATCTTGTACTTCCAAATTGGCGGGAGAAACGAAATTTCCCTCTTCCGTGGTGTCAATGGGTTGGAATTCTGTGGAGGTCATGCCCTCTGCATTCTGGATAATCTCGCCAATATCAGCGGACAATTTTTGATATTCTTCATCTTGTGGGGGATTTTCCGGACAATTCAAAACGACCAGTCCACCAGACCATGTCCCTAAAATGGCACGTTCATTGCCTTTCAATTCTTCGGGGGTGATTCCTGAAATTGAGAATACATCTGCATTATCCCCGAATTTCGTACAGACAATATAGGAATTTTTTTCTTCACCTGCCATCACGCTGAATTGTTCATCCCAATTTTTGGGTAATGTCAAAGTACAAAGACCATCAAAGGTTAATTGAATTGTACCATCATCATTGACAATTTTCATGGTAGACGGAATATATTCCCATGATTCCTCAGTATCATCTTGCAGACCCTGTAACATTTCCGGCGATAACGTCGGGGGCTGTAATTCCTCATCTCCTTCTGTTTCCGGTTCAACAGGAGCATCTTCCGGCGGTACTGTTTCTTTTGATTTCTCTGGTGAAGATGTTTCAGCAACCACCGCATTGACTGGAGCAGTTTCTTCCTGCAATTGTTCAGAAGGGGGATTCTTTCCACAACCTGTCAAGAGAGTAAGCAGTAACATCAGAACGATTGACTTCTTTTTCAAGCGGGTTCACATCCTTTGCAAATATTCCGGTTGTTTATTATACCACATTTCCCGAAACTTGTCAAGATAGTTCGAAAATTTTACATTTGTACAATATTTATTTTGTCCGCTCATTACAAATTGTCACTTTGATTTTTACGGAATCCGAGATAACTTTCCAGAATAATCACCGCAGCCACAGCATCCACGACATTTTTCCGTTTTTTCCCTCTGGTGTTGGTGACATTCAAATATTGATGAGCGGAAACAGTGGTGCATCTTTCATCCCACATGACAAATTCAATCCCTGTCAATTCTTTGAGACGTTCAGCGAATTTCTGGCATTTTTCGGCACGTTCGCCAATGGTATTATTCATATTTTTAGGATAACCCACCACAAGCAATTCTGCTTTCTGTTCCTTTGCGGACTGTGCGACAGCCTGAGCGCATTTTTCAAAATTCTTTTCGTGAATGACAGTCAGGGGACTTGCTAAAAATTCGCTTTTGTCACAGATAGCAAGCCCTGTGCGACTGTCACCGAAATCGACACCCATAATCTTCATATGTCACCACGGCTGAACTGCACCGATAATTTCACGGACGGTGTCAATCTTTTGACTGTCAAGGAAATTATTCATTTCATTGATAATTCTGATAGGTGCATAAGGGTCAGTGAAACAAGCCATTCCAACCTGTACAGCACTCGCACCAGCAAGCATTAACTCAATGGCATCTTCTCCGGAATTGACACCGCCCATTCCAATAATGGGAATGTTGACAGCGTTGGACACTTGCCAAACCATCCGCACGGCAATGGGGAAAATTGCACCGCCGGACAATCCGCCAACATTGTTTCTTAAAATGGGTCGTCTGGTCTTAACGTCAATGCGCATCCCTAATAGCGTATTGATGAGAGAAACGGCATCTGCTCCGGCACTTTCCACAGCCTTTGCAATGTCGGTGATACTTGTCACATTGGGGGACAATTTCACGACAAGGGGCTTTTTGGTGGCATTTCTGACGGCTTTGGTGACTTGTTCCGCCATTTGACAGGATGTGCCGAACGCTGCACCGCCTTGCTTGACATTGGGGCAGGAGATGTTCAATTCAATCATATGTACATCTGTGTCGTCCAGTTTTCCGGCGACTTCTGCACATTCCTCAGCGGTTGCACCTGCGATATTCGCCAAAATGACGGTGTCTTTATGTAACAGGTTAGGCAACTCCTTTTCGATAAAGGCATCAATTCCGGGGTTTTGCAGTCCGACAGAATTCAGCATTCCAGAGGGAGTTTCTGCAATTCTTGGCGCAGGGTTTCCGGTGCGGAGTTTTCCGGTTGTGCCTTTGGTAGCGATTCCGCCCAATTTGGAAAGGGGATAAAATTCTTCATATTCCCGACCATATCCAAATACACCAGATGCCGGAATGATGGGATTTTTGAAATCAATTCCGCAAATATTGACAGATAAATCAGCCATTAGAAAAGCACCTCCTCAGCCTTGAAAACAGGTCCATTCTTGCAAACGTGCTGGAAATGGATTTCGCCCTTTTCGTCTTTGGTCTGACAGGCACACCCCAGACAAGCACCCACTCCGCAAGCCATACGCTCCTCAAGGGAAATTTCACAATAAGTCTTGTTACGAATGCACAGTTCTGCAACTGCTTTCAGCATCACCGCAGGGCCACACGCATAAACTGCATCCACACCCTCACTTAAAAACTGTTCAAGGGGAGCTGTGACAAATCCCTTGACAGCTCCGGCTGAACCGTCTTCGGTGCAACAGATAGCCTGTGCGCCCAATTTCTCAAAGTCTTCCTGTAAAATAACTTGCTGAAACGTGCGGAAACCGCTGATAGCAGTCGCCTTTTCGCCGTAGTATTTCGCCAATGGCAACATAGGCGGTACGCCAATTCCGCCCCCAACTAAAACAACGTGTTCTGCATCCGGTTTGAGCGTGAAACCATGCCCCAAAGGTGCAATCATATCCATTCGCTGACCTTCATTCATGTTGGCAAGTGCTTTCGTACCCTTGCCACGGATGGCGAACACAATCCGCAAAGTGCCTTTTTCGGTGTCAATGCCTGCAATGGAAATCGGACGGCGCAAACCGTAATTTTCGGGCAGAATATGCACAAACTGTCCAGCCTGTGCAATGTTCGCCACTTCCGGACAATACAGCGTGAAACTGTAGGTATCCAATGCAATGGCTTTTTTCTCAATGATAGGGTATAACCCCTGTGTATATTTCATAAGCGTTTCCTTTCAATCAGATTTTCGTAATGTCCACTAACTCTACATCTTCAAGGGTTCTGCCGGAGCGCAGGACGTTCGCCAAGGCGTTGGCGGTATCGATAGCCGTCAATGAGCAAATGGAACGTTCAATGGCTTTACGGCGCATTTTCACGCTGTCACGGGCTGGAATTCTGCCCTTTGCAGAAGTCGAAATCATGTAGTGAATTTTTCCGCTTTCGAGTAAATCAATCGTATTGGGATGACCCTCTGAAATTTTTCTGACGGTATTGGTGGCAATCATGTTATGATTGAGATAGCTAGCTGTTCCGCTGGTTGCGTAGAGGTTAAAGCCCATCTGTGAGAATTTATCAGCGATGCGGACAATTTCTCTTTTTTCGCTGTCACGCACGGAAATCAATACTCCGCCCTCTTTTTTGAGGTCATAACCGGCGGCAACTAAGCCCTTCAACAATGCATCTTCAAACGTGTGACCGATTCCCAAGCATTCACCAGTGGATTTCATTTCAGGACCTAACATTGTATCAACGTCTTGCAACTTCTCAAAGCTGAATACAGGCACTTTCACCGCCACATAATCACCTTCCGGATATAAGCCGGATTCATAGCCTAATTCTTTCAGGGTTGCGCCGAACATAATTTTAGTGGCAATGTCAACCATGGGAATTCCTGTTACCTTGCTGATGTATGGCACGGTACGAGAGGAACGAGGGTTCACTTCAATCACATACACTTCCCCACGATAGACAACATACTGAATGTTGACAAGCCCATTGACGTGCAGAGCTAATGACAAGCGTTTTGTGTACTCAATAATCGTTTCACGAACTTTTTTCGAGAGATTCTGTGCCGGATAAACTGAAATTGAGTCACCAGAATGCACTCCGGCTCTTTCGATATGCTCCATGATTCCCGGAATAAGGAAATCTTTTCCGTCGCAGATTGCATCCACTTCTACTTCCGTCCCCATCATATATTTATCAATGAGTACCGGATTTTCAATCATATGAGAAGTGATGATTTCCATATATTCTTCAACGTCCTGAACGGAATGTGCAATAATCATATTCTGTCCGCCCAATACATAAGAGGGTCTTAATAATACCGGATAGCCCAATTTTTCAGCGACTTTCACGGCTTCTTTGGTGGTCATGACAGTATAGCCCTGCGGTCTGGGGATACCGCATTGTTCCAAAAGTTCGTCAAAACGTTCACGGTCTTCGGCTGCATCGATGTCGTCAGCGGACGTGCCTAAAATATTCACTCCACTGTCTGCGAGGTGACGAGTTAATTTAATCGCAGTCTGACCGCCGAACTGCACCACAACACCATAGGGCTTTTCAGTGGCAATAATATTGTCCACGTCTTCCGGTGTGAGGGGGTCAAAATATAATCTGTCTCCGGTATCGAAATCAGTTGAAACAGTTTCGGGATTATTATTGCAAATGACTGCTTCATAGCCTAATTTCTTCAACGTCCACACACAATGCACAGAACAGTAATCAAATTCAATACCCTGACCAATTCGAATAGGTCCTGAACCAAATACAATGACCTTGTTCTTTCCGGTGTTGCGGTGCTGAATAAATTCTTCTGCTTCATTTTCGCTGTCGTAGGTGGAATAGAAATAGGGGGTCTCTGCCTTGAATTCGCCTGCACAGGTATCCACCATCTTGTAAACAGCGTTCTGATGGATGGGGCATTTTTGACCGGACATTCTTTCAATGGTCTTGTCGAGGTAGCCCATATTTTTGGCAGTGAGGTATTTTTCTTCCGTCAATTCTCCCTCTGCAAGCCACTGTTCCAATTCAACCATATTCAGGAGCTTATCAAGAAACCATTCATCAATGAGCGTGATTTCGTGGATTTTCTCAATGGATACGCCTTTTTTGAGGAGAGCGAACACTTCAAAAGAGCGTTCGTCTTCAATGCCTTTTTCAACGTGTTGCAACAATTCATCAACGGACATTTCCTCGAATTTTTTCATATTCATGGAGTCAATGCCGAGTTCTGTGGAGCGGACGGCTTTCATCATAGCTTGTTCAAAATTCGTACCAATCGCCATAACTTCGCCTGTCGCTTTCATCTGCGTGCCAAGGGTGCGCTTTGCATAGACGAATTTATCAAAAGCCCATTTCGGGAACTTCACAACGACGTAATCAAGCGCTGGTTCAAAGCAAGCATAAGTTTTTCCTGTTACCTGATTGATAATTTCGTCAAGGGTGTAACCGATAGCGATTCGAGTAGCCACCTTTGCGATGGGGTAGCCTGTCGCCTTGGATGCCAATGCAGACGAACGAGACACACGAGGATTCACTTCAATCACGGCATATTCCATGCTTTCTGGATGCAATGCAAACTGACAATTGCAACCGCCTTCCACCTTCAATTCAGAGATGATATTCAAAGAAGCCGTTCTCAACATCTGGTATTCTCTGTCGGACAATGTCACCGCCGGAGCGATAACAATGCTGTCACCAGTATGCACTCCAACAGGGTCAAAATTCTCCATGGAACATACTGTGATAACGTTTCCTTTTCTGTCACGGATGACTTCAAATTCAATTTCTTTCCAACCGCTGATGCATTTCTCAATGAGTACTTGTGTAATGGGGGAAAGCCTTAAACCATTGGTAGCAATATCACGGAGCTGTTCTTGATTGTTGGCAATTCCTCCGCCAGTACCGCCCAATGTGAATGCCGGACGGACGATAACAGGGTAGTCAATGACTTTTGCAAATTCGACAGCATCCTCAACAGTTTCCACAACTTTGGAAGGAATGCACGGTTCACCGATTTTTTCCATGGTATCTTTGAAAGCCTGTCTGTCCTCCGCCTTATGGATGGTTTCAGGGTTTGCGCCTAATAGCTTGACATTGTGCTTTTCCAGAAAGCCTTCTTCCGCCAACTGCATGGAAAGCGTTAAACCAGTCTGACCACCCAATGTTGACAATACGCTGTCAGGTTTTTCAATTTCAATGACACGCTTCACACAATCCAAAGTCAAAGGCTCAATGTAAATATGGTCAGCCATTGCCTTGTCTGTCATGATGGTAGCCGGATTGGAGTTAATCAGAACGACTTCCAAGCCCTCTTGTTTCAAGGCACGGCAAGCCTGCGCCCCTGCATAATCGAATTCCGCAGCCTGTCCAATGACAATAGGTCCTGAACCGATTACTAATACTTTTTGAATATCCTTGCGAAGTGGCATATTATTTTCCCTCCTTGTAAGCATCCATACGGTTGGTGAATTCGTCAAACAAATATGCAGTGTCTAAAGGTCCTCCATGCGCTTCCGGATGGAACTGGACAGTGAAGCAATTGATATTTTTGTAACGAACTCCCTCACAGGTTTTATCATTGGCATTGATATGAGAAACTTCACCGATTTCAGGATTCAGGCTTTCGCCGACCACTGCATAACCATGATTCTGGCTTGTGACGTAGGTTTTCCCACTTGTCAAATCAATCACGGGCTGATTTGCACCTCTATGACCGTATTTGAGTTTTTCGGTTTTTGCGCCCATTGCCAAAGCCATCAATTGATGTCCCAAGCAGATACCAAACATAGGAATTCCCAATTTTGAAATCTCTTTCAGGTTTTCGATAATCTTGATATTTTCCGCAGGGTCTCCAGGACCATTGGATAACATGATACCATCAGGGTTAATTTCCTGAATGGTCTTTGCATCTGTATCAGCCGGAACAACGATAATTTCACAGCCACGATTCATCAAGGATTTTCGGATATAACGCTTATATCCGAAATCCATCAACACAACCCGATACTTAATGGATTCAGGGGTGTAGGTTTTAATTTCGGGAACAGTCACATTTTCCACCGCTTTTGCAATGTGACAGGAGGCAAGCAAATTCTGAATTTGGTCTTGAATTTCGTCGGGGTTTGTGGTAGTGATAACGCCATTCATGACACCAGTTTCACGAATGATTTTTGTCAAGTGTCTGGTATCAATCCCATAAATTCCAATCACATTCAAGCGTTTCAGAAAATGGTCAATGCTGTCTTCGGAACGGAAATTAGAAGGCGCATTGCACCACTCTCTCACAATATAACCCTTGACATAAGAATTGGTTGACTCATAATCTTGAGAATTCACACCGTAATTACCAATCAGGGGAAAAGTCTGGGTCACAATCTGACCATAATAACTGGGGTCTGTCAAAGTTTCCTGATACCCTGTCATGCCTGTGGTGAAAACGACTTCGCCGGAAGTAATGCCGGTTGCGCCGAAACTGTTCCCCTTGAAAATTGAACCATTCGCAAGAATTAACCAAGCTGGTTGACTGTTTTTCATCAATGCCATAAATCTACATCCTTTCTTTGTATCATGGATTGGATTTTACTTGATTTTCACAAAAGAAGTAATATCATCACGCATACGAATTGCTTCACGTCTTGCCGCCTTTGCAAAGTCTTTCGGGTCACAGCCTTCTTTCTGATAAGCACACATAATGGCACGAGAAGAATTGACAATGCCACCAATGCCATTTTCATCAAATGCACCAGCAACACCCTCTGCACCGCCTCCCTGTGCGCCATACCCCGGAACTAAGAAGAATGTGTGAGGAAGTCTTGCACGGAGTTCTTTCAATTGTGCCGGATAGGTTGCGCCGACAACTGCACCAACTGCGGAATATCCAGATTCCCCAATTGTATCAGCTCCCCATTTTTCGCAAAGGTCGCCCATTCTTGCATAAAGCGGTACACCATCCATTAACTGGTCTTGTAATTCACCAGAAGAGGGGTTAGAAGTCTTGACAAGTACGAAAATACCCTTGTCTCTTGCCTTGCATACTTCCAAAAGGGGATTGATGCCGTCCGTACCAAGATAGCCATTGACCGTGAGGGCATCTGCGCCGAATGGTTCAAGGGCATTTTCTCCAATCATGACTACACCAAGATGTGCAGTTGTATAAGCCTGCATGGTTGCGCCAATGTCATTGCGCTTTCCGTCCGTGATGACATACATTCCTTTTCCTCTTGCATAACGGATGGTATCTTCCAAAGTTTTCATACCAGCCCAACCGTACATTTCATAATATGCCGCCTGTGGCTTGATAGCTGGAACAATGTCATAAATTTCGTTGATAATTGCCTTATTAAATGCAAAAATCGCCTGTGCGGCAGCCTTTAAGCTGCAACCGTCTTCTTCCTGAAATTTTTCCTTGATGAAAGAAGGCACATATTCCAGTTTCGGGTCAAGCCCTACAACGGAAGGATTGCCGGTTTCCTTAATTTTTGTAATCAGTCTTTCGAATCCCATGATTAAGACTCCCTTCTAGATTTTTTGGTTTCTTTCGATACTTTTTGAGTTTTAGAAGCCTTTCCTTCTTGTGGTCTGGAAGGTTTTCCCTCTTTTTGTGCTTTGGAAGCTTTAGCTTCCTTGATGACTTTAGCTTCTCTTGCTTCTTTGGGTTTTTCGGTATATTCATAACGAATTTCACCGTTTGAAATTGTCATCATGACTTTTCCGGTTAATTCCATCCCACGGAAAGCAGTGTTACAGGATTTTCCATGCAATTTTTTAGGGTCAACAATCCATTTTTTACCGAGGTCAGCCAAAATCAAATTTGCTGGAGCGTGAACTCTAATGGTTTCACGAGGTAATCCTAAAATTCTTCTGGGGTTAATGTTCATCAATTCATTGATTCTCTGCAAAGAAATTTTTCCGGTATGATATAATGCTGTCAAAACTGCTGCAAATGATGTTTCTAATCCTACAATTCCATTAGGGGCTTTTTCGAAATCTGCTTTTTCTTCTTGGGTATGGGGGGCATGGTCAGTAATGATGCAGTCGATTGTTCCGTCAATAATGGCATCTTCAATAGCTTTCCGGTCAGATTCTTCACGGAGCGGGGGATTCATCCGGTCATTGGCATTGCGTGAACGGAGTTTTTCATGTGTCAGCATGAAATAATGAGGAGCAGTTTCACAAGTTACTTGCACCCCTAACTGTTTCGCTGTCCGAATAATATCCGTGCATCCCTTTGTGCTGATATGGCAAATATGCACTTTTCCCTGTACGGAATTAGCGAGGATAATTTCTCTTGCAGTGATATAGTCCTCTGAGCTTCTGTCCATGCCCTTCACGCCGAGTTCTTCGGAAACTTCCCCTTTATGCATAATTCCGCCATTGATAATATCCAAATCTTCACAATGGGACGTAATGAGCATACCTGCCTTTTTGGCATTTTCAAGGGCTTGGCGCATGATTTCGGCATTCTTGACGGGTCTTCCATCATCAGAAAGAGCGGCTGCACCGTTGGCTTTCAGCTCTTCGAAATCGGTCAATTCTTCTCCATTCATGCCCTTGGTGATGCACGCAACAGGGTACACTCTCACACCTGTTCCCTTTGCCTTATCAATGATATACTGCAAAATTTCAGGGGAATCAACCGGCGGGGTAGTGTTTGGCATGGCAAGCACACCAGTTACCCCCCCAGCTAATGCAGCCTGACAGCCTGTCAAAATATCCTCTTTGTGGGTCTGTCCGGGGTCACGGAAATGGACGTGCATATCAAAGAAAGAAGGCATTGCAACCAATCCTTGACCATTGATAACACGGTCACAGGTTTCATCAATATTGGGGGCAATTTTGGCAATCTTTCCGTTTTGAATCAAGATGTCCGTTACAGTATCCAGATTCTTGTCAATTGCGTGTACGTTCTGAATCAATATTTTCATTAAACAGCTCCTCTCTGCCGGAATACCGGCTCTTAATTGATTTACTTCATAAAAAAGCACCTGTCAGACAAGTGCTTTTTCGAGAAAGTTTTGTTTTAACCAGCAAGGTCAGCATTTGTCACAACACCATCAGCATCAATATCCGCTACAATTGCATGACAAGCAAAATAATCAGGACGGCAACGAAGGAACACTTGAATTCCTGCCTTCACTGCGCCTTCACTCAGGTCAATTGTAACATTATCGAGATGAATGCTATTGATAAAATCTTCTTCTGTAATCGGGAGAAATACCTTGCTTCCATCATCCACAACATAGCAAACCTGCTCTTCATCCTTTGCCTGTGGATAAGTTGCGCACCATTGCTCTGCAATGCCAATGATACCACCAGCAATCAAAGAACGTGCAATGAATTCCCTTGCATCTCCGAGCCAATTCAATTTTTCATTGACTACAGCAATATATTTACAAATATCAGCTTCTGGGTCGTCAGAATCTTCACTGAAATCTACATCTACATCACAAACATCTTCTCCCCACATGGTGAACGAACCAGAAAAGCTACAAGAACCATCAAATTCAAAATCACTCACCTGAATTGGATATTCAAACCCACCAGAAGAGGTTTCCTCTTGGGGTGCTTCCTGTTCTTCTTCTGCGCCTTCACGGAACAAAGAAACGACTTCACCACAATTTCCGCAAACATAGGCACGAATGAAATTATTCGGCATGGGGAAGCTTTCATTTGCTCCTTCGGGAGTAAATAATAATCCTTCTGGTGAAGAAATTTCACCAATGACAATATCATCGCTTTGACAGCTGGGGCATACTTTATTCATAGATAATCCTCCTCAATAATTATATTTTCTATTTCCGCTTTACTGTATTTTCATCTGAAAGCCATTCACAGTGACTTCCTGATTATCAAGGGAAATCATCAGGAAACGGCGACCATCAATTTCACGAGTGGTAATTCTGTCCGTAGGGTCTCCGCTGATATTCACAGTAATTCCCTCTGAACTGAGTGTGGTCTTGCTGTCCGTGAGATTTGATGCCATGAAGTAATTTCCCTCTGTCGCTTCCTGATACAGCTTTTGTGCTTCCTCTGCACAAGCCTGAGATACTCCGGAATCCAGAAGGACATCACGGACGAAAATATCACTCACAACAGGCGGTTCAGGCTCATTGGCAAAGGTTTTCGCATAATCCTGAATTTTTTCATTCACACTAGCAATCACATTCAAGTTGAGTTCTTCTCCAACTGCCTTGTCAAGCACTGCACGGAATGTTTCTTTTTCTTCCTCTGCGGATAATACGAAATGACATCCAAGCACATCCTCAATAATCGAAACATTGGGGTCTTTCGGCTTTTTGGTGAAATACATGACGTGGTTGACATCTGGCCCTCTTCCGGTAAATGTCGGGAATAAGAAGCCATCTGTCGGCGCATCTGCTACCACTCTATCAAACGTCGTTTTGCGGATAATATTATTTTCATCTTCATCATAAATTAAACCATCCACACGGGATTCCACAGGACAAACTGCACCAATCAAGAAATGAAACTCTCTTGCATCATATTTATTTTTTTCGCCGAATTTATTTTTCTCAAAAACAGTATAAGTACACTGTGCAACAAACACCGCATAAGGCAAGGTATAGACCATTTTATCTGTCACATGCTCAATGAATTTATCCATCTGTTCTTCATCATTCAAACCCTTTTGCAGTAATTCCCATAACAGATTTTGTGGCTGGTCTTCCTCATAAGTTTCATTGGGAAAGGGATATTCAATCAAGCCCTTGCCTAATGTCCCTTTCAGAACCTTTTCAAGGGTGGTATAGAGAACACTCATTTCTTCTTGTGGAATTTCCGCAAATGTACGAACTGTACGGAAACGCTGTGTTTTTTCGGAATCAATGAAAGTCGAAAACACTTTTTCCAATACTAAAAGGTCATCTTCAGGGAAAAAATGCTTTTTTAACTCCGCTAAATCTTTTTTGTTCATATCTAGGTTGCTCCTTCATTCTTCTATTTCTTGACAGAGTGATTCATAATATCATTCTAACACAAAGCACTCTTGACAGTCAATATACAACTTGCACAAATAAGAATTTGTGATTTTGTCTAATTTCATTGTCTTCTGTCCATATGTTATTGATACCATACAAGCCAAACAATAACACTCTCACTTTTAAGTATACCACATTCCGGCTCTATTGTCAACCACATTTTAGGGATTTCCGCTGAAAAACCATTCCTTAGAAATATCAGAATGTACAGAATCTATCACATAAGTGTTACTGGAAATTGTCATAAATTAGAAATTTCTAAAATTGTGTGAAAAATATTGACTTTTTTTGAAATTTGTTATAAAATATAGAAGTATTCGTTTTATTTTTGTTAGATTAAGGTGGTAATATATGGTATTTAGCAGTCTGGAATTTATTTTCTTGTTTCTGCCTGCTTTTTTTTTGATATATGGAATCACACCAACAAAATTCAAGAATCTTGTCATATTTTTAGGTAGTATTATTTTTTATAGTTTAGGCATCACACAAAATATCATTTACCTTCCATTATTTTTGATGACGATTCTATGCAATTATGTTGTCGGCAGACTGATAGGCAAATCAAAAGCGCATTCAAAGCAATGGTTGATATTAGGAGTTATTTATAATTTCTGGTGGTTGTTATTTTTCAAGTATTCAGAATTTTTCCTTGAAAATTTCAACTTTGCGTTAGACACTTCGCTTCCAGTGAAAATGATAACGCTCCCCATTGGAATTAGTTTCTATACCTTCCAGAATGTTTCCTATCTCTCAGACGTATATCATAAAAGGTCAAAAGCAGAAACTTCATTGATTAACTATGGAGCATATATCTCCATGTTTCCCCAGCTGATAGCTGGACCAATCGTCACTTATCGTACTGTGGCGGTAAGTTTACGCTTGCGAGCGCACACATTAGAAAAAGTGGAAGAGGGTTTAAGAACCTTCACCATTGGTTTAGGGTATAAAGTCTTAATTGCCAATCAAATAGGGCATTTATGGAATGAACTCGGTAAAGTGGGCTATGAAAGCATTTCCACCCCATTGGCATGGATGGGAATTCTCGCCTATGCATTCCAGCTTTACTTTGATTTCTACGGATATTCCCTGATGGCGATAGGCTTGGGAAAAATGATGGGTTTCCGGTTTCCGGATAACTTCAATCATCCTTACACCGCAATCAGCATGACAGATTTCTGGAGACGTTGGCATATGACATTAAGTAGCTGGTTTCGGGATTACATTTACATTCCTCTTGGTGGCAACCGAAACGGACAATTGCAAACCGTCCGGAACTTATTCATTGTATGGCTTTTAACTGGTTTATGGCATGGTGCAAGCTGGAACTTTGTTTTATGGGGGCTTGTGACGTTCTTCTTTCTCCTGTTGGAAAAGTTTCTGATTGGAGACTATCTTGAAAAGCATCGGGTGATTGGTCATATTTATACCATTTTTGTAATTCTGATAACATGGGCATTATTTGCCATCACCGATTTCCACGAACTGGGGGTATTCTTTGCAAAATTATTCCCCTTTGTACATGTGGGAGAAGCCTTTCAAGGGGACTATCTGCGTTTCCTGAAATCCTACTGGTATCATTTCTTGATAGCTGGTTGTCTTTCCACCCCATACCCTGAAAGAGCATTGCAAAAGATAAAATATCCGGTTGTTTCTGGATTGCTATTATTAGCCATTTTCTGGGGTTCTGTCTATTGTATGTATCAGGGAATGGATGACCCATTTTTATATTTCCGATTCTAAGGAGTATCGTTATGAACAAATTGAAAAAAAGTATTTATGTACTCATGTTACTTGCAACAGTGGTATTTGCTTCGCCTTTCATGGTGGTGAAAATCTGGAATTCCAGCGAACTCAAAACCGTTGCAGATAACGTTGTAACACAGATTGAAGAATCACAGCTGGAAGATGATTCCGACTTAGTGAATGTTGTCCCCATTGAAGTGCCTACGCCTCTTTCGCCTACGGAATCCCCATCAGAAGAAATCCTGACAGCAGAACTGGAAACAGAAGCCACTGAGCCGGAAACCAAACCGCAGGAAGAAGAGAGACATGTGCCGGATTCTGCCTTACTGGAAGAGGATGACGAGCCGGAAAATGAATCCGTCTCCACGGAAACAGAAGAAGTCACCACAGAAGCCGAAACCGAACCCCCGACAGAATTCCCAACCAGAGCAATTCAAAAAGTGAAACGGAGATTCTGGACGAGTAATAAATTTGTGAAAAGTGATGTATCCTATTTTGATGATGCGTTATTCATTGGCGATTCCCGAACGGAAGACTTGAAGTATTATGGAACATTGACCGGAGCTGATTTCTTCTGTTCTGTTGGCTTATCCAATTATAAGGTCAATACAGTATACGTGGATGGTATGACGCTTTCTGAATGGCTTGCAAGCAAAAAATATGGCAAAGTCTACATCATGTTAGGATTGAATGAAATCGCTGATAACATCGAATATACAACAGGATTATATCGTAATCTTGTGGAACAAGTCCGCCAAGCACAGCCCACAGCATTGATTTTCATAGAAGGAAATCTGCATGTAACAGATTGGTATTCCCAACAGAATCCTTCTGAATCCAATGAACGTCTGGACACTTACAATGAAATCATTTCAAAATTAGCCAACGACAGAGATATTTTCTACATTGATGTCAATGAGTACTTTGATGATGAAAACGGCGCACTTCCAGCAGACAGCACAGGAGATGGCATTCACCCTTATGCAAAATTCTGTTCTGATTGGTGTGATTGGCTTTGTTCCAGAACAATCCCTTACTATCCACCAGCATAATAGCAAAACTGACCTTGTCGAAATGCAGGGTCAGTTTTTTGTATTCTGTGCAAAAAAATTGCCATTCCTCGTGCATTCAAGGAATGGCATTCAATCACTATATCATAAAAGGATATGAAGATGAATAAAAGAAGAATTCATGAAAAAGAATTCATTAAGAGAAATTCCAGCTATCAAAGGCAATGTCACCACTAAATACAAAATAGATGTCCTTTGTGCCTGAAATATTCATAACCGTCTGTGCAGTGACTTCTGTCGTACCGCCTGCCGGAATTTCTACATAACCGATTACATCGCCGTTTGTGCCACCTGAACAAACTTTCACAGCACAGCCACTCTTTGAGGAGGCTTTCAGGGTAATGGACTTTGTACCCTTGTCGAAATTCACGCCGGAAACCTTTACCCAACTGCCTTTTTTGCCATTGACAACGGTATCACCAAGCCCAGTCACGGAAATGTCTTTTGACTGATTGGACATTGCTTCCGCCTGATTGCTTTGATAGGGATTCAGAGTTTTCAGCTGTGCCACACCAGCCATAGTACCAACAACGGAGTTAATTTTATCACCGCTCATACTAATTTCATTAACCTGTGGGCTTCTATAATTTCCATCAATTCCCATAGCCTTTTCAACTGGTCTGGAATGATAGAAGAGATATTGCTTACCATTCAATTCACAAATGGAATGATGATTATTTCCTGTCATACCAGCGAAGAAGTTACCCTGATTCTTGAATACTTCTCCTGCATAGGTATAAGGACCAAGGGGATTATCTGCCACCATGTACTCAATTCCAGCAGTGGAAAGCCCATAAGGATTACCGCCGGTATTCCAGTTAGAACAGTAAGTATAATAATACTTGTTGCCAATTCGATTGATACCAGAATCTTCAAATACATAAGGTGCATCAATGGTAACAGGAGTCCCATCAAGATGAAGCATATCATCAGAAAGCTTCACAATTCTTGTTGTGGAGGGCATTGCAGTTTTTCCCTCTGGTACACCACCGCCAAATGCAAGGTAGCCAGTGCCGTCTTTATCCACAAATACAGCAGGGTCAAACAACCACGGAATATTACCACAATTCGGAACAGCTCTTGTCACGAGAGGTGCGCCCAGTTCATCTTTCCACGGACCTGTAGGAGAATCAGCCGTCAGAACACACACACCGTTTCCACCATTGCAGAAGTAGAGGAAAAATTTCTCTTTGCCATTGATGGTCTTATGAGCAGCACAAGGCGCCCAAGAGTTATTAGCGAATTTTGCAATCCCATTTGCACCAGCCACAGGAATTGCCCCGTGGTCAGTCCAATTCACCATATCATCTGAAGAAATGCAGTTGATTTGATTGACCAACCCATAACCATTTTCTTTGACATTTCCATTGCTGTCGTACTCAATGACATCATTTGTCATGTAGACGTAAACACGCCCATTATATTCCATTACCCCAGGGTCAGCCCCGAAACGCTGTGTATACAGCGGATTATTTTCCCCATCTTTCTTATAACTGCTTTCCGCAGTCACACCAGCAAAAATTTGTTGCATTTTGGAAACGTCAACAGACGGAATCACTTTTTCCCCAATGGGAAAGGATTGAATTTCTCTGTGAATGTATTTTACCATCAGGATAATGTCATTCACTTCCACAACACCATTCTGGTCAACATCAGCGGCAGCCTTAGCGGAATCGCTCTTGAATCCATTGATAAGCCCCTGTTTTGTCAAAGCAAGGTCAATGACATTGATAACACCATCCCCATTCAAATCGCCAACTACAGTGGGCTTAGAAGAGGGGTTATCACTAGGATTGGAAGGTTGGTTTTCTTCTTCATCCTTTGCGCCGAGAATTCCAGTACCGCCAACTGCACCAATGACTTCATCAATATAGAAATTGTGAGTGGAATCCGCAGTTTCAACATAAATCTGCATATTGCTTGCGCCTTCTGGAATCTGATAATTGGTATTCGCCAATTGAACCCATTTTCCTTGCTTGCAAGTAGCTTCTGCAATGGTGGAATACTGTGTCTTTCCGGTGGAATCGGTATATTGCAGTTTCAAGTAAAATGTATCTGTTGCGCCACCATCAAAATATGTCACATTTGCAGAAAAGCTATATTCCTGACCAGCAATGAATGCACGAGGATTCAAGGAATAATATGCGCCATTCCATGCAGCTTCACGATTCTGTACAAGTAAAGCTTCATCCCCAACAAAAGCAGTTCTGCCAGAAGTCATGATGGTAGCAGCTCCTCTGCCGTTCCAATCGCAAAGGTCGCCTTCAAAACCATGCTGGAAATACCAGCCGTATCGATTCGGTTCAACAGGAGTCACGACAACTTCTCCGCCACCGTGTTCGGCTGTACCGTCGCCCCATTCACTGCTTGGAATCATAGAAATGAGAGCATTGTAAGCTTCCTTGGGCTGATTATTCTTATCATAGAGAAGCCCATTTGAGCCTTCTTTGAGCCATGAATTTGCATCATTAGGTCCCCAGATGCAGACAGCTGTTACACGTCCGTCGCTCTTCGGGTTTTTGTTCCAATCCATGGCAGCTTGGAAAATTGCCTTATACTTGTTGGCTTGGTCGGTGTAGGAATACTTTCCACCTTCTACAGAAATATCCAACTCGGTGATTTGTACATCACAACCAATGGAGAGATATTTTTGCATTGCTTCAATGTAAGAATCAGTTCCAGCGAATCCGGTTGCATTCGCAGGTACATGAGACTGCATTCCTACACCATCCAACAAGCCCTTTTGATAGAGGGATTTACACATATTATAGATACAATCACGTTTATGGTCCCAGTACTCGTTATAATCGTTGTAATAGAGTGCGCATCCTTCGGGAGCGTACTTTCTTGCATAGGTGAAAGCCTTTTCTACGAAACTGTTGTCACCGTATACCTGAACCCATGCAGACTTACCGCCCTGATTGGGAGCATTGTTATCCCCTGGTTCTCTTGCACCGCCGTTATTTGCGGTACGGTTTGCATCGTCTGAAATACATTCGTTACAAACGTCATAAGCGTAGAGGTCAAGAGTAGGGTACTGGGTTTTGATAGCAGTGAACATATTCTTGATGTAGCTTTCCATACGAGCATCCATCGTGTTTTTGTCCACCCATGCACCATTTGCATTGAAACCTTCCTTGAAGAACCATACCGGAGTTTGAGAATGCCATACCAGAGTATGCCCTCTCATACCGATACCATTTTTCACACAAAAGTCCATGATAGCTGCGCAGGAATTCAGGGAAACGCCGATATTTGTTCCACTGCACTGACTTTGTACAAGTGTTGCATCTGGTTTGGTTTCATTTTCGCATTCCACAGAATTGCAATCTTTGAGAATGTTCGCAGTGATAGCGGAATTCTGGACTGTACCACCATTGAGAATGTTCCCTACACGGAAATAGGGAGCAAATTCATCTTTCAAGCCCTTTTCTCCATTAGCAGCCTTAACAGTATTGATAGAGTGCTTTGAAGTAATCCGAACTTCATCAAATTCGAAATCGTTGGTACTATCAGTAGTAATGGTGATTTCGAACTCATATGAATTTTCAGGAGCTTTGTAATTAGCGGAAATTGTCGCCCACTCATTGGCATTGACCTTTTTAGTAGCAATTTCCTTAACGGTCTTTTCGCCGGTTTCCTCGTCAATGGTCAAGACGGAAATATGAAAAGTCTCCTGTGTTTCGCTGTGAACCTTGACAGAGTAATTGTAGCTCATTCCGCCAATCAGATAAAAGCCTTTGGAAGAGGATGCGCCATCCGTAGCGGAATTTCTGCCCGTGACGGTCATACCTCTGGAATTCGCATATCCCTTGCCACTTTCAGCAACCATCTGCACATTTTCCGCATTGCTGTGCCAACCATCATAGGTGACTTCAAAGTCATTGTAAACGCTTTCCACAGCTTTTGCATTCATTGCCGGAAATGCAGTTAATACACTTGCACCGCAGAGAACAGCGGAAAGGAATGCTGTCATTTTTCTGAGTTTCATAATGAAAATCCCCCTTTACAATGTGAATTTGCACGATACCTTAAACGTTTTCTGTATTTTATTATACATGATTCCGAAAACGATTACAACCCCTATTTTAAAGAATAGGTGGACAAAATGAAGAACTTAAAAAAATAAGTGACGGTATCAAAGATACCATCACTCTAAATTGAATTACATTTGTGCATTGAAAAGCGAACCCAATTTATAAACAACATCTTCGGAATCTGCATCAATGGAAGCTGCTTCATTGATGGCGGAAAGTTCCGTTAATTCGTTCAAATTTGCATTGTATCCAATCGTATAAATGGGAACATTCAAAGCATCTACAATTTCCCTAACATCTTTTAATTTTGCGCCGAGGTTGGTTTCTCCGTCACTCAAAACAAAAAGCATTCGTTTGGCATTGGGAATCGTGTCTTTAGATTCTTCCAACATTTTGATACCCTGTAAGACAGCATCATAAGTGCAAGTTGCACCAGAAGCGGACAAATCCTCAACAGCTCCTGTAAAATAAGCCCTTTGGTTCAAGTCAAATTCCCCAATTGGTAAATTCACCTGTACATCATCACTATAGGAAACAAGCCCGATATAATTTTTACTGCCGATATATTGTGAAGAGCTTTTCAGAGACTCTTTCAAGCGGTTCAATGGGTCGCCAATCATACTCCCCGATACATCCGCAATAAATACCGCTACAACCGGACGACCAGAATCTTTTTCTTCCTTCCAGAGTTTTTGAGCATTTAAAAGGGTAACTGCATCAAACTCTGGTTCACTACTATGATAGTTCTCCATCTGATTGAATCCGCATTTTTTCGCATTTGCCTGTTGTTCACTGCTCAAACAGAAATCAGTAAACGCTTGCAAAACCTGTGATTTTTCCGTGGTGAGATTTCCCACAGCATACATAGGGTTATCATGCCGGACACCAAACGGAATAAATTCATAGCTTTTCTGTAAAGAAGGGTCATTGACATACGTCTGATATTCCATAATGCAGGCATTTAATGAACCGCTTCCCATTGCATTCCGCATTTGTTGTGTGGTATAGCATACAAAGGGAACATTTGCCTGAAATTGCTGGAAATTTTCAACGGCTGTACTGCTCAAAGGGTTACTGTTATCGAAACTGTACAGAGAGGAAACCAGAAAATTCAACCCTGTAGAACTGGTATAAGGGTAAGTATACCCCATTGCAATTTTCCCATCTTTGGAAGCCTTTGTGATAGTTTCAATGGTAATGTCACCATAATCGGACGAAAGCGTTTTGACCATATCGCCGGAAATCAGAATTCCTGCAACATTTCCGGCTAATTTTTCGGAAATCATGTGCAGGTCTGCACCATTTGAAACCGCCATAGCCCCCCACATGGAATTGGATGGTGTATAGGCATCCGGTAAATATTTCCCTGATACAATGTAATCAGAACCAGTTCCGGAAGTGATATTCCGGATAGATACTGACATGGTATGATTATCAGTTGTGCGGAGATTTTGGCTGTTGAAATCCTTTGCCGCTTCAATCATCCAGCCATCCGAACCCGAACCGGATTTTTCAGGGGAAACAAAAATTTCAATATCAACGTCTCCGCTTCCTGTCAATGAAAGGGGATATGTATTGATGTCAGGCAAAGAATTGGCAAGGTCAGAGCTGGAAAAATCGACGGTTGCTTTTCGTGCGGCAGTTTCCGTCACCGTGACATTTTTCAGGAGTTTATCCATTTTTTTGAGGGCGTCTTCTTCTGAAATTTCACGGTTGGTTTTTCCCATATTTCCGGTCATGGTAACACCAACAATAATCAAAGCCATCACTGCCACACCAATTCCAGCTAGTGTGGTGAGTGTTTTCTTTTGGTTAGTCATTCTCAAAATGCTCCTTTCTGTTTAGAAATCAGACAAATTCACATTTGCATTGCTGTCTCTCAATTGTCGAAGTGCATCAGTAATATTTTCCAGATTTTCAGGAGTTGCATGTGTTCCAATCTGTGATACTTCAATGATGAGATTATCATACTGCGTTAGAATTTGATGATTTTGTTCAATCGCCTGTCTCAAAAATCTTGTATTTGCTGGATTTTGGGAGCTGTCCGAAAAATCAGAAATACTCATTCTTGTGATAATTTTCTTCATATTGCCAAGCAAGCAATCACTGACATCACGACTTACTTCAATAAAGGGGTTTCCGTCCTGTGCTTCATCCCCCAAAAGAGCTTTAAGAGCAGTTTCTTTTCTCTGAAATAATTCTAATTGATGTTGCGCCTCTCTAATTTCCTTGTGAAAAGGGTTTGCACGTCCTGACCAATTATCAAGGGCTTGCTGATAATCTGGTAGCGTTTTGAGCCGTTCCATGCGTAAGGCTTTGGATGAGCTGTTATCATTGAGCAAACAATAATTCACCCCGATAAATGCACCAATACTCACAGCCCCCACAATTACCGCTAAAACAGGAGTGGCTAATAAATTCACAAGCCCCTTTGAATAAAGCACAATTTCCAATATCACAAAAAGAATATTAAAAATCAGCAATTTGATTTTCATGTCAAAACCTCCTTTCAGTCTGTTGACAGCATATGAAAAAAAGCATCAATCCGTTCCACAGCACCGCAAAATTTCTGAAACCCATTTTTCAGGGTAAAAGAATAATAATTCCTCATGTCCGTAATCTTGCCGGATAATATCAGGGTTTGCAAAATGCTGTAAATAGCGTTTTTCATATTTTTCGCCCATTTTCGTCGCATAAAATACATGAATGAAAGTATTTTCAGGGGAAATCTGGTCTGCAAGCGGAGTAATCAAATCAGAATAGAACTGATTTTTCACGCTGGTTTTGGTGACATTTCCCATTCCGGTAGAAATTGTAGCAAACATAGCGGATAATAATTTCAGATTTTCTTCCCCGTATTTTTTCAGTACCATTTTGGAAAGAATATCCGGCAGTTTCCCTGTTTTCAGCACTGGGAACATCAAATTCACAACGGCACTTGTTTTCAAGTGTGCCTGAAAATTAGGGCTTTGGTCTAAATCCGAACTGCCTAAAATGACGTGTCGAATTTCCAAATTTCCACGTTCCACAAGCAATCCTGCAATACTTCCCCCCAAGGATGAACCATAAACAATGTCAATTTTTCCATTTCTAGTATGTTGGATAAATTTCTCGATTTTTGTCACTTCATCCAGCATAGTAGTAAAAGTCGTTCCTTTATCATCGAATCCGTCATAATCGACACCAATCACATGAAAATGCTTCTGCAATAAGGGGACAACTTTCGAAAAATTGGATTTCACCGTACAGCATGTACCAGCCAATAACAAAATTGTCCGTTCGTGTTCCGTTCCGCATTCGTAAAATCTCATGAAAACTTCTCCTTTATTTCATTGACAAATTGCTTTCAATAATGCCGTAAATGTCGGAAGTCCGACAAATTTCACAACTGGATATTCAATCAATAACAGTTGGATTGTGGAATCCCTACTTTCAAGTATACCACATTCCGCTGGTATTGTCAATTCATTTTTGCTGAAAAACCAAACTAATTTTCAACTGAAACTATTTTGCAATAGGATGATTTTTTACTTGAAATTTTCCCAACAGTATGGTATAATTGTAATACAATCATACCAAAAAGGTGGTGAACGTATGTTCGGAAAGCATTTTCAGCTTAATGAGCAAACTCTTTCAATTGTAGAGCAAATTGGACGGCATATGCCGGGGGGGTTTTTCATTTATCAAGCCAACCAACCAAAAGAATTGATTTATGTGAATCGTGCTGTATTGGATATTTTCGGCTGTAACAATCTACAGGAATTTAAAGAATTGACAGGGTATACATTCAAAGGAATGCTACACCCTGATGACTATGCCTCTGTTTCACGTTCCATTGATGAGCAAATCCAAAATACTGAGGATAATTTCGATTATGTAGAATACCGCATTATTCGAAAAGATGGGTCAATCCGTTGGGTAGACGATTATGGACACTATACAGAAACCGAAGCATATGGGGGGATTTACTATGTATTCATTTCGGATATTACCCAAAAGCGGAAGGAAATGGAATCAGATTTAGCAATCCGTAACGCTGTCATAGAAGCATTGAGTGAATCTTATCATGCAGTTTGGCTTATCAGTGATGTAGAAAAGGGAACTTTTTCATTATACCGTGCAAGTCAGGAAAGCAGTACTGTCTATACATTGCCAGTTATGAACAGTTCGGAAAAATTGCAATATTCCTATGTAAAAGAGCATTATATCCGTACAACTGTTGCACCAGAAGACCAAGAGCGATTACAAAAAGAATTGGAAATGGAAAACATTGTCAGTCATCTTACAGAGAAACCACAATGGAATGTCAATTACTTGCGGATGATGCAGGATGGAAGCAAGAAATATTTCAGAATCGAATTCGCTAAGGTCAATATGCCTATGGGGAAAATAGGGGTTGTTTGTGGATTCAAAAATATTGATGAAGAAACACGAGAAGAAATCGCCTTACAGCAAGCCTTATTAGATGCACAAAAAGCAGAAGAAGATAACCGCAGATTGATAGAAGAAATGGAATCCGCAGCCAAATTGGCGGATTTAATGGGGTCAGTTGCTTCATTGCTTTCTAATATGCCTGCAATGAGCTTTTCCAAAGATGCCATCACAGGGAAATATTTAGCCTGCAATCAATCATTTGCAGAATATGCGCATAAAACCTCTCCAGAGGGTGTGATTGGCTTGACAGATTTCGAAATATTCGATTATGAAACCGCCTCCCATTTTGTAGAAGATGATAAAAAAGCCTTACAGATGGACAGACCTTACATTTTCTTTGAAGATGTTCCGGATGCTGGCGGAGTGATGCGGAATTTACAGACCACAAAATTGAAATTTACAGATAGCCATAACCGTCTCTGTACATTGGGGATGTGCGTGGATGTCACCGAAATGACGAAAATCAAAGCCGCAGAAGCCAAACAACAGGAATTGGAACAACGTCTCGCACTCCAAGAACAATTGCTGGAAGAAGAAAGACAAAGGGCGCAACAAAAAAGTATGATTACCGCCTTAGCATCTGATTATTGGAGTGTATACTATATTGAATTGGAAAAAGATGAGGGCATTTGTTATCAATCTCATGAGGACATTGAAAATGGCTTTAAAGTGGGAGAAAAATTCTCATTTCTGGAATCATTTACAGCTTATGCCGAAAAATACATTACGGAAGACTATCGGGAAGAGTTTCTGAAATTTATACAGCCGGATTCTATCAGAAAAGGCTTGAAAGAAAATAGGGTGATTTCCTACCGCTATATGGTGCAACGACACGGAAATATTTTTTATGAAATGATACGTTTCGCAGGGGTTCGCCATCCAGAAGACAGAGACGACCATTTTGTCCATGCTGTCGGTGCTTGCTTCTCGAATGTAGATGCTGAAACTCGCCGGACTTTGGAACAAAGTCACGCTTTAGAGGTGGCATTAACAACGGCGGAAGAAGCCAATAAGGCAAAAACTGCTTTTCTTTCCAATATGAGCCATGAAATCCGAACTCCTATGAATGCCATTATTGGGCTGGATAATATTGCATTGAGTGACCCCAATATTTCCCCTAAAACAAGGGAATATCTGGAAAAAATCAATTCTTCTGCACAACATTTACTGAATATTATCAATGATATTCTGGATATGTCAAGAATTGAATCAGGGAGAATGATACTCAAAAATGAGGAATTCTCTTTTTCTAAGGCATTGGAGCAAATCAATACCATTATCAGCGGACAGTGCAGAGAAAAGGGAATTTTCTATGAATGCCGTATCAAAGGAAATATCAAAGATTACTATATTGGTGACAATATGAAATTAGAACAAATTCTCATCAATATTTTGGGGAATGCGGTCAAATTCACTCCCTCCGGTGGAACAGTATGTTTCATGATTGAAGCCGTTGCAGAGTTTGACGGAAAATCAACCATTCGTTTCATCATTCGTGATACTGGTATTGGAATGAGCAAAGAATATTTGCCGAAATTGTTTGAGACATTTTCACAGGAAGATTCTTCTGCTACCAGCAAATACGGCAGTACTGGACTCGGAATGCCCATCACCAAAAGCCTTGTGGAGCTGATGAATGGGAATATTCAAGTGGAAAGTGAAAAAGGAAAAGGAACAACATTTACTGTTACTGTCACCCTCACAGATTCCAAACGGAAAACCAATCAGCTGGAAGAAGGAAATTTACGTCCGGAAGATATGACCGTATTAGTCATTGATGATGACCCTGTCGCCTGTGAACATGCGCAAGTTATCCTTAGACAAGTTGGAATTAGCTGTGACTTTGCGCTATCTGGTGCAGAGGGCTTGCAAATGGTAGAAATGCGCCACGCTCGCCGAGACTCCTATAATTTGATACTGGTAGATTGGAAGATGCCTGAAATGGATGGAGTCGAAACCGTGAAAAAAATCCGTTCCATTGTTGGGAATGAAATGGCGATTATCATTTTGACTTCCTATAATTGGGATGAAGTCATTGATGAAGCCAAAAAGGCTGGAGTTGATACATTTGTCCCAAAGCCCTTATTTGCTTCTACTGTAATGGATGAATTCAAAGAAGCTTTCCGCAAGAAAAATGAAAAGCAGACAGCCAATAAACCCGACCTCACTAATTTACGAATTTTACTTGCTGAAGATGTCAAGGTCAATGCGGAAATTATGCAAATGGTACTTTCCATGCGTGGAATGCGTGTCGATATAGCGGAAAATGGGAAAATTGCCGTGGAACTGTTTCAATCTCACGAACCTGATTATTATGCTGCCATTTTGATGGATATGCGTATGCCTGTCATGGATGGACTGGAAGCCACAAGAACCATTCGTGCTATGAACCGCATGGATGCACAAAAAATTCCCATCATTGCATTAACTGCCAATGCCTTTGATGAGGATGTCCAGCGCAGTATGCAAGCAGGTTTGAATGCGCATTTGAGTAAACCCATACAGCCGGATATTTTATTTGAGACACTCGAAAGTCTGATTGACATATAACCATCTTTCTAACGAAAATGGAAAAATGAGAAATTCACAAAAAAAGTATTGCATTTTTGTGAAAAATGATGTATAATGATAGGTACATTCATTTTTGAAAGGATTGATTTTAATGGAAAATATTGGATTTATTGGTGCTGGAAATATGGGCTTTGCCATCATGAAAGGCATCCTGAACAGCTCCCTCAATGAAAGTATGAAATTATTTGCTTTTGACCCTGACAAGGCAAAATTAGACCGCCTGAACGGTGTGACAGCTTGTGAAAATGGTGTGGACGTGCTGAATCAGTGCAAATATGTATTCTTAGCCATCAAACCGCAGATGTTTGATGATGTTTTGTCACAGATTGCAGAAGGTGTCAATGAAAATACTGTTTTGGTGTCAATTGCTGCCGGAATTACAGCGGAATATATCAGAAGCAAGACCATCCCCAATGCAAAAGTGATTCTTGTCATGCCGAATACACCTTTGTTATTGGGAGAGGGTGCATCTGCATTGGCGAAATGTGAACCCACTACAGATGAAGAATTCGAAACCGTTTGCAGTATCTTCAATTCCTGTGGAATTACAGCACAGCTTCCTGAAAACAAGATGAAGGAAATTATTGCTATCAATGGTTCAAGCCCTGCATTCATTTACCTCTTTGCAAAGGCATTCGTTGACTATGCGCAAAAAGAAGGCATTGACGAAACAATTGCATTGCCCTTATTTGCACAAAGTCTGATTGGTTCGGCGAAAATGCTGACCGATTCCGGTTACACTGTTGCGGAACTCATCAAAATGGTATCTTCCCCAGGGGGAACAACATTAGCCGGATTGGATGAACTTTACAAGGGCGAATTAGAAAAGACCATTGATAATGCTTGTACTGCCTGCACTAAGAGGGCTTACGAACTTTCGAAATAATTCATAAATTGAAAGTTTCGCACATATACTCCCACTAAAGGAGATGTTGTGCAATGAATCAAGGGACAAGCCGAAAAATTTTATTTTTACTGACAATATCCATTTTGACCGGCTCATTATTGGGCGGAGTATTAGAAGTCCTTCACCCTGATTGGCATATCTGGACGAATCTCATTTTCCGTCAAGGATTGGGACTTTCCGGAATGGGATTTCGTGAAATGCTATTTCATTTTACATATGCCTCTCTGTTATGGGTGGGAATGCTGGCAATATTAGGGCTTTCCGTGTTTGGCATTCCGTCAGCGATATTCATTTTATTATTGCGTGGCATGGCAATCGGGGCAATTTCGGCGGAACTGTACCATAATAATGGCTTTGCCGGAATGGTGACAGTTGTACTATTTGTGATGCCCTATGCATTGACAGGAACAGGGGTTCTGATGCTTTCCGCAAGAGAAACCGTGCGGAGTACTTACGTTTTAATCTCCTGCATTTCCGGCAAAGAGACAGAGAAAATTCCATTAGGGCTGTATTGTCTGCGGTGGCTTGTCCTGATAATTTCCATGTTCATTTTGACAGTGGTACAATGTGCATGGCTTAGTTACGGATACCCTGCATTTTTGCACTTGGCAATCCGTCAATAAAATACAGAAGAAAGGATGATGAAAATGGCACTGTTCGGAAATTACGAAAACAGCGGTTCGGGAATTGCAAAAGATGCCCCACAAAAAAAGCCTTTTTTCCGGTTCTGGGAAATTTTCGTGCGGAAATTTTGGCAGCTTATCAATGTGAATCTGCTCATGATGGCTAGCTTTTTACCGCTTGTCTTAGGAATTCTCAGTGTAATTTATTTCGGTGAAAGTAATACACAGCTTGCCTTGATTTTGGTGATTGTCTGCGGTTTGGTATTTGCGGTATTTTTTGGACCTATCATGGCAGGCTGTACGCAGATTTTACGAAATTTCACAAGGGAAAAGCCGTGCTTTCTGATGGATACTTTTTTTAAAACGTTGAAAAGCAATTTCAAGCAGTCCATGCTATTGGGCTGGATTGATATTTTGGTGTCGGCATCCGTGGCAAGCGGAATGTATATTTACCCAAGAATGATTGGTGCTATTCAGGAATCGGGCGAAGGCTCAACAACTACCATTTATGCGCTGTTTATTGCAACGTTGAGTATTTCCATTGTCGTTTTGCTGATGAGTTTCTATGGATATTTGATGATAGTTTCCACGGATTTGAAAATGAAAGACGTGCTGAAAAATTCATTAGCATTGAGTTTGATTGCCCTGAAAAAGAACCTGATAACTTTGGTGCTTTCTGCGGTGATAGTGGTCATTTTTGCAGTATTGATGTTTTATTTTCCACAAGTGATGCTGGTTCTACTATTGTTTGTACCAATTGCATTTGTAGCGTTTTTGGTAGTATTCAATTGTTATCCGGTCATTCAGAAGTATGTCATTAACCCCTATTATGCTCAAAAGGGTGAAATCAGCCCCGAACTCGCTTATACACAGACAGAAGGCGAAAATATCTTTGAAGACCAAGGCGGTAAAGAAAAGCCCATTGAAGCCCCTGTCGAACCTAAGAAAAAAGGCAAAAAGAAAAAGGTGATTTCATGATTTATTCCCCACTCGTCAAAAAGGCAATGCTCATAGCCTATGAAGCCCATAATGGACAATTCGACAAAAGCGGATACCCCTATATCCACCACCCCTTACACCTTGCGGAACAGATGCAGACAGAATATGAAACGGTGACGGCTCTTTTGCATGATGTCGCAGAAGATACCCCCATCACATTGCAGGAATTACGGAATGAGGGATTCCCTGAAACCATTATCAAGGCATTGCAATTATTATGCCATGAGGATGGAATGCCCTATTTTAGTTATATCGAAAATATGAGAGGGAATTCCATTGCCCTCCATGTCAAAAAAGCGGATTTACTGCACAATCTGGACGAATCACGCTTGCCAGAGTGGAAACGCTCACCGGAAAGAATGGCGAAATATCGTAAATCTTTGGAAATGGTGAATGCATTCCTTGACGAAATCGAAAAAAATTAAATTTTTTTTGAAAAAAGCCTTTACAAATTTCAAAAAGTATGTTATAATAATATTTGTTCCGTGTACTTGGTCTGGGGGTTACGCCCGATACGGGAATTTTACCTGCCTCACACTATGTTGACGGAAAATCAAATTCAAAGAGGTGAAATCAAAATGTTGCGTAAGGAAGAAAAGACAGAGGTCATCGTCAATAACCGCAATCATGAAACTGATACAGGTTCTCCTGAAGTTCAGATTGCTATTCTCACAAGACGTATCAATGACCTGACTGAACATCTGAAGGTACACAAGAAAGACCATCACTCCCGCAGAGGTATGCTGAAAATGATTGGTCACAGAAGAAATCTTCTCGCTTACCTGAAGAAGAAGGACATTAACAGATACCGTGCAGTCATTGCAAAGCTCGGCATCCGTAAGTAAGTTACAAATGCATGGGGCAGAAAGGTTTGTACCTGTCTGCCCTTTGTGTGCGTAAAAAGCAAATTTTGAAAATAGTATTGACAGCGAATCAGGGTATATTTGCCCGAATTCAGGAGTTAAGAGGTTAGAAATAAGCCGTCAGTTTTGACCGTTTATTTCTAAGTTCTTACTCTTGATATTGACCGAAACGCTGTCGGACTCAAAGGAGGAAAGAACCTATGTTTGAAAATTACAGAAAATTTGAAACCACTTATGCTGGTCGTCCTGTTGTGGTAGAAACTGGTAAAACCTGTGAACTTTCCAACGGTTCATGTTGGGTTCGTTATGGTGATACCACTGTCATGGCGAACGTGACCGCAAGCAGTAAGCCCCGTGAAGGTGTTGACTTTTTCCCACTTTCCGTGGATTATGAAGAAAGACTGTATTCTGTGGGTAAGATTCCGGGGTCTTTTACCAAGCGTGAAGGCAAGCCCTCCGAAAAGGCAATTTTGACCTCTCGTATGGTAGACCGCCCCATTCGTCCGTTGTTCCCCAAGGATATGAGAAATGACGTTTCTGTTGTCATGACGGTACTCAGCGTTGACCCCGATTGTTCCCCTGAAATTGCCGGAATGATTGCCACTTCTATTGCAATTTCCATTTCTGACATTCCGTGGAATGGACCAATTGCAGGTATCAGTGTAGGCTTGATTGATGGTGAAATTGTTCTGAATCCTACCAAGGAACAGAGAGAACACAACGACTTGAATTTGACTGTTGCAGGTTCAGCAGAAAAAATTGTCATGATTGAAGCCGGTGCAAATGAAGTGGATGAAAAGACCATGCTCAATGCCATTCTGACTGGTCATGAAGAAATCAAGAAAATGGTTGCTTTCATTGCTGATATTCAGAAGGAAATTGGCAAGCCGAAGTTTGAATTTGAATCACAGGAAATTCCGCATGATATGTTTGAAGCAGTGGAAAATCTTGTCGGTGAAAAAGTCGCTCAGGCATTGGATACCAATGACAAGAACGTCAGAGATGCAAGAATGAAGCCCATTATTGACGAAGTACACGAAACATTTGATGAACAGTATGGAGAAAATGCTCCTGTCAAGTTGGATGAATGCTTGTATAAACTGCAAAAGAAAATTGTCCGTAATTGGCTTTACAATGGAAAGCGTGTAGACGGTCGTGGGATTGATGAAATCCGTCCGTTGGCTGCGGAAGTGGGACTTGTACCAAGAGTACACGGTTCAGGTTTGTTCACCAGAGGACAGACGCAGGTTATGACAATTGCAACCTTAGGACCTGTCAGTGATTCCCAGAAAATTGACGGACTGGATGAAGAAACCTCCAAGCGTTATATGCATCAGTATAATTTCCCGTCCTATTCTGTCGGCGAAACAAAGCCCTCCAGAGGACCGGGGAGACGTGAAATCGGTCATGGTGCATTAGCAGAAAAAGCACTTGTTCCGGTATTGCCAAGCGTTGAGGAATTCCCTTATGCAATGAGATTGGTTTCTGAGGTGCTGTCTTCTAATGGTTCAACTTCACAGGGTTCAATCTGCGGTTCAACATTGGCATTGATGGACGCAGGTGTCCCGATTAAAGCCCCTGTTGCTGGTATTTCCTGCGGTCTGATTACGCTCCCTGATTCTGATGATTTCATGACAATGGTTGACATTCAGGGACTGGAAGACTTTTTCGGAGACATGGATTTCAAGGTTGGCGGTACTCATAAGGGTATCACAGCAATTCAGGTGGATATTAAGGTAGACGGTTTGACACCTGCTATTATTGAACAGGCTTTCGAAAAGACCAGAAAAGCACGTCTTTATATTCTGGATGAAATCATGTTGAAGGCTATCCCCGAACCTCGCAAAGAGGTTGGCGCATATGCTCCTAAGATGCAACAAACCAGAGTTCCGGTTGATAAAATCCGTGAGGTTATCGGACAGGGTGGCAAGGTCATTCAGAAAATTTGTACGGAATGTGATGTTAAAATTGACATCAATGAAGAGGGGAATGTATTTGTCAGCGGTTTGGACATGGCGAATGTCAAGAAGGCAATCCAGATTGTGGAGACAATTGCAAACGACCCCGAAGTTGGAGCAATTTACAAGGGCAAAGTAGTCCGCCTGATGAATTTTGGCGCATTCGTAGAAATTGCCCCTGGTAAGGATGGGCTTGTACACATTTCACAGCTTGATGAGCGCAGAGTGGAGCGTGTGGAAGACGTTGTAGACATTGGCGACGAAATCGTTGTCAAGGTGACTGAAATTGACAAGCAGGGCAGAATTAACCTTTCCCGTAAGGAAGCTTTGAGAGACATTGCCAATAAGAAAAAGAATAACAAGTAATCACAAAAAGTCGCTTTTCGAAATGGAAAGCGACTTTCTTTTTATTGTTTCAGGAATTTTTCAGCGCAGGAGCTGACCGCCCTAGCAGTTTCCGTTTTGAGGAGTTGTTGTAATGCACTGCGAATGATGGATGACACTGCAACGAATCCGATAATCTTCACTATGGAGATAATTCAGCATCATTTCCAGTGCATCCGGCTCATGAAACAGATACAGCGCATAGGCACAGCTTAACCGGCAATGTTCGGATATTTCCGTTTTCAGCCATTGACGGATAAAGGCGATTTCTCCGGAAAAGTCCCTATTTTTAGGGGAATGACGGCTGATAACATCCGCCCAGCAGAAAACAGCGAAACTTCTTGCAATTTCGTCTTTGTCTGTCTGAATGCAGTCAAATAATTTTTGTCCGGCTTTCTCTGGAATACACCACGAAAGAGCGTCATAGGCTTCCGTGCGGACAATCATTTCAGGGTCATCACAAAGGCGAATCAGCAAATCAATATCTTGAATGTCAAGATTGGGGTCGAAATTCGGAATACATATCAATAATGAAGTTGCTTCACTCCTGACAAGGGCATCTGCATCAAGGCACATTTTCCGGATAAATTCGCCGTCTTCCTTTGTCAAGGGTCTTTCATCCATGTCAATGAGTTTCTGGAATTTTTGGTCTGTGGTCATGCTGTACCTCCATAATGAGCCATACCAATAATACAATCGTCACCAAAACAGAAAACCAAGCCAAAAAACGCTGGTCTTTGTCCGCTTGACCTGTTTCAGGATTGTAGAGAATTTCGACTTTTTTACCAATCAATTTCTCAATCTTATCAGCGTCAGCACGGTGATTTTGAAAAGAACCGTCCATATAGAGCGGAACATTTTCATAAGTCACGCCATTATTGTCGGTATATGTTCCGAAAATATCCCCATCTGGTGAAAGTATGTCAGTGATTTCCGCTGTGGCAGGAATCCAGTTTCTTGTCTTCCAAAGAAACTGAATTCCCTGAACACTCCACAGCAATGACACTATCAATAAAATTATATCAAACGTTAATTTCCGCCTTGTCATCAGAAACACCATTCGCATCCAGAACAGGCTGTACACAATCACGAATGAATTCTTCCACCTGTTGCGGACAACGCCCAATAAAATTTTCTGGTTTCATGATGTTGTCCATCTCTTCCTTGGAAATCATGAACATAGGGTCAGCCAGAATCAATTCACAAAGGTTATTGTCAAGCCCTTCCTGCTTGACTCTTGCACCAGCCTGCATGGAGTACTGACGAATTTTTTCGTGCAGTTTCTGACGGTCTCCGCCTTTTTTGACAGCATCCATCATGATGTTTTCCGTCGCCATAAAGGGCAATTCAGCCATCACACGACGGCGAATAATCTTCTCATAAACCACAAAGCCATTTTCAGGGTCAGTGACATTGAGCATAATATTCAAGATGGCATCCACTCCCAGAAATGCTTCTGCTACTGAAATTCGCTTGTTTGCGGAATCGTCAAGGGTACGTTCAAACCATTGTGTTCCTGCGGTAAATGCTGGATTCAACACGTCAACCATGACATAACGTGCCAAGGATGTAATTCTTTCGTCTCTCATGGGGTTACGCTTATAAGCCATTGCAGATGAGCCAATCTGACTTTTTTCAAAGGGTTCTTCCATTTCCTTGAAACTCTGCATCAAACGAATGTCATTCGAGAATTTGCTTGCAGATTGTGCAATTCCAGCCAATACGGAGCATACCTGATAATCCATCTTTCTGGAATAGGTCTGACCAGATACCGGTACAACGGCATCAAAGCCCATTTCCTTAGCAATTTTTGCTTCAAGGAGTTTTACCTTTTCGGTATCGCCCTCAAACAGTTCCATGAAAGATGCTTGTGTACCAGTTGTCCCCTTTGAACCTAACAACTTCAAAGACTTGATACGAAAATCAAGGTCTTCCAAATCCATCAATAATTCATTGCACCAGAGTGTTGCACGTTTGCCGATTGTCGTCAATTGTGCCGGCTGTAAATGGGTATACGCAAGGCAGGGCAAAGCCTTATATTTATCAGCGAACTTTGCAAGCTGGGAAATGACCTTGACAAGCTTTCTTTTGACAACTTGCAACGCATCACGCATGATAATGACATCCGTATTGTCACCAACATAACAGGACGTAGCCCCTAAATGAATAATTCCGGCAGCATTCGGGCATACATCCCCATAAGCATGAACGTGCGCCATCACATCATGGCGGAATTGTTTCTCATATTCTGCGGCAACTTCATAATTGATATTTTCGATATTGGCTGAGAGTTCGTCAACCTGTTCTTGTGTGACAGGCAGACCGAGTTCCATTTCCGCACGAGCGAGGGCTGTCCAGAGTTTACGCCAAGTGGTGAATTTCTTATCAGCAGAAAAGAGATATTGCATTTCCTTGCTAGCGTATCGGGTACAGAAAGGGCTTTCATAACTTTGAGTTGACATTGTGATTCCTCCAATTAAAAAAATTTGGGTGTTTCCGGCTTCCATAGCAGGATTGGGCTTCTGTAGTCATACGGACGTATGACATCAGGGTACTTTTCGGCATAGGAAAAAATGGTTTCTGCGATACCCTCTTTCAGGAAATCCAACAGGACATTGACGGGATTTTCTGCAACCGCCTTGCAAAGTGTTGACAGCATAATCGCTTGACGGTTTCCAATTTCTGTCACTTGAAAAGGGTATATCTGACAATCGAACGGCTTTTCTGTTCCCAATCTGCAACCTTTGGCAGGGTCAAGCAATGGACAGTTGAAAAGCTCGTTTTCGTCCAGTTCACGGATGCGGAAAATATAAGATTCTTCTCCTTTGGAGATAAATTCCGCATGAGGCAATATCGTTTCAATTTTTTTCCGCAATTCTGGAATAATCACAGGTGTTTCCCATATTGCATATGCATCAAAGACACAGCAAAGACGGCACTCCGCACAGGTTGCACGGCTCAATAATTTAGTCAGCATATTTTATCACCCATCATCATTATAACATATTCAGAGCATTTTGTCCAGTATTGATTTTTCAATTCCACAATTTAGAAAAAATTCATAAAAAAATCAAAATAGCTATTGACTTTTCTGTCGAAATATGATATACTATACTATAGTACCATTGTGAATGATGGAAATAGTTTCCGCAAAATCAAGAAACATTGATGCTGAAAAAATCTTTTATTTTGGAGGATAAAAAAATGCCAGAGTTAAATTTTGATACCTTTGATATGTACGAGTTTGAGTATCAGGGAAACCAGATTGTTGTAGAGAACAACGAATTGAAAGCTACTATGGAGCTGAAAATCAACGGAGAATCACAGGCTTCCGCTAAGGGTATTCAGGCAGCCACAGGAATTGCAAAGCTGGAAGGCAAGCTTCCCACAGGTGAAATTGTTGTGGCAAAAATCCAGAAAATTAAGCTTGGTGACAGTGAGTGCAAGGTAACTGTAAACGGCGCACCTATCGCCCTGAAAGACCAGTGCCACGGTAAGAAAGACATCGTGGAAGGTGCTGCTGATGCTGCAAAGGGCGCAGTTGACAAGGTAAAGGGTGCAGTGAAGAAGGACTGATTCGGGTACTATTTGATAGAAAAACCACGCTCTGCGGAAATGCGGAGCGTGGTTTTTGCTCAATGGTTTCTTTCTTTCATAGCCCTATCAATGGCACGGCTTGCATCACGTTTTGCAGCATCAGCCCTCTTGTCATAAAGCTTTTTACCTTTACAAAGTCCCAATTGTACCTTGACACGAGAATCTTTGAAATACAGCGACAGGGGGACAAGTGTTAAGCCCTCCTGTTTGATTTTCCCATAAAGGCGGTTAATTTCGGCTTTATGCATGAGAAGACGGCGCACACGCAAGGGGTCACGGTTGTAGATGTTCCCTTTTTCATAGGGAGAAATATGCATCTGCTTAATGAACATCTCGCCATTTTCGATACTGCACCAGCTGTCTTTCAGGTTGACACTGCCTTGACGGATGGATTTCACTTCTGTTCCGGTCAATTCAATTCCGGCTTCGAAATCTTCCAGCACGAAATATTCATGACGTGCCTGTCGATTTTCAGCAATTCTTTTTGTACCTTTTGTACGCATGATTTCACCCCACTATCAGGAATTCTCACACATCAAATTCGTCACTGTCGAAACTGTCAGAAATTTCCACATTCAGCTCATCCATTGCATTCAGCAATTTTTTCAGCATGATGAGTTCATCCAGTGTCATGGTGACACCTTTCCCCATTCTGGAGTGGTCTGGAGACCATTCACGCAGGTCATACTTTGCCTCACGGTCATTCCAGCTGACCATATTCAATTCTTTAGACCAACCTCTGGCACTTTCACCGATTGAACCTATCTCTCTTGTAATTTCATACTTTAATTCAGCCATTTTTCAAAAGCTCCTTTCAAAATTGTACCTCATCTTCCATATATGCCTTCAATGCATTCAGCTGCTGCATGGTGATTGCATAGCCCTGTGCATAAAGTGCCATCAACTTAGAAACATCCTTTTCCGTCCTTCCCACCTGAAGGGTATCTTCTGGAGCAATCACATAAATTTCTCCATTTTCCTCACGTTTTGCAATCTCTTCAATACAAGCATTATACCTTTCATGACGGTTGCGGATTTTTTCAGCATAAGCCGGATATTTTTTCTGATAATGTCTGACAATGTAATTGGTTGCAGACTCAGCCGTTTTGCGGTAACTGCGTTCTCTTGTAAGAACCACAATGATTCTATCGCATTTCTCTTCAATGGCTTTCATGAAAGGAATGGAGTCTGCCACTCCGCCATCTGCATACATACGCCCATTGATTGAAATTGGTTTGAACAACAAAGGCAATGCACAAGTTGCTTGCAGGACTTTCCAGCTTGGGTCATCCACTCCAACCGGCAAATATTCCGGCTCACCTGTTTCCATATTCGTTACCACTGCAATGGCTTCTCCTTGAAATGTCCGCAGTGTATTGTAATCAACAGGGAGTTTTTGATTGGGAATGGTGTCAAAGACGTATTTCAGGTTGTAATAGGAACGGTTAAAAGGGTTCAGCAAATGCGGAATCCCCATATAGCGAGAACTTCTGACATACCGCCGGAACATTTCACGATTCCGCCCTTTTTGTCGTGCGACATAGGACATTCCATAAGTAATGCCGGCAGATGTCCCAACAACGTAATCAGCATTGATTTTTGCTTCTAGTAAAGCATCCATCACACCACATGAAAAAATAGTCCGATGTGCGCCACCTTCCAAAACCAGCCCAATTTTCATTCTGTTACCTCATTTCTTTATCATATGCCATACTCTAAGAGACAGTTTCAGTATACCATATTTTTCAGCAATTGTCAAGTGCAAAAGACAAATGTACGTACTCAGAAACGTTATTTTTTGCGGGAATGTTTCTGCATTTCGGCTACTATTGAGTAACAATTTCTTAAGATTACATTAAAAATGCCGGAATGGAGTTGACAAATCTCTGAAAATATGCTAAAATATCATTGAAAGGAGTCTCAAAGGGGGACTTCAAAGCATAATAATACAATGAGGTGATTTTATGTTCAACATGGTAAGATTAGGAATTTTTGCAGGCGGTGTCCTGTTCGGTACAGCTGGTATTAAGATTCTGACCAGCAGAGATGCCAAAAAGGTTTATACCAACTGCACTGCTGCGGTTCTGCGTGCAAAAGACAGCGTGATGGAAACTGTTACCAACGTTCGTGAAGAATGCAGTGATATTCTCGCTGATGCTAAGGAAATCAACGAAAAGCGTGCAGCCGAAGAAGAAGACGAAATGATTGCCGATGCTTGGAAAGAGCCTGTTTCTGATGAAGAAGACGATTTACCGGATGATGAGGAAACAGATGATTCCAGCGAAAATTAAACTGAATTCGATAATTGAATCTGCGCCACATTGACCGCTTTCGGGCGGTCTTTGTGCTATCATTGGAAAGGAGTTTTACCATGAAATGTCAAATTTTACATGAATCCAAAGGGAGAATCCGTGTACATATCTGTCAAAAGCGAATGAGTTTGACACAGGCTGACCAATTGGAAAATTGGTTTTCCATGCAACAAGGAATTACCAAAGCACAGGTATTTGACCGTACTTGTGATATGATTCTCAATTATACTTGTGAACGAAAAAAAGTCATTCATATGATTTCCCATTTTTCGTATACCATCGCTGAAATTCCCGAAAAAACCGGACGTGCGCTGAATCGGGAATATGAAGAAAAATTGGTCTGGACAACAATACGCCGATTTTTCGGGAAGTGGTTCTTACCTGCGAAATTGAGATATATTTTTATCTTATGGAAGGCATTAAGCTATTTATGGGAAGGTATCAAATCGCTGTTACATGGGAAGTTGGAAGTTGCGGTATTGGATGCCACAGCAATTACTGTATCTGTGATAAGGAATGATTTTGATACAGCTTCTTCTGTCATGTTCCTGCTGAATATCGGCGAAATTCTGGAAGAATGGACGCATAAAAAATCCGTGGATGATTTGGCTCGTGCAATGTCGTTGGGCATTGAAAAAGTTTGGATGATTGCCAACGGACAGGAAATCCTTGTTCCGGTTGATAAAGTGCAGAAGGGTGATATGGTTCTGGTTCGTACCGGAAATATGATTCCGTTGGATGGAAAAGTCATTTCCGGTGATGCTATGGTCAATCAAGCAAGTATGACCGGAGAATCTGTGCCAATCCATAAAAAAGAAGGCAGTTATGTGTATGCTGGGACTGTGGTAGAAGATGGAGAATGTACCGTCTGTGTGGAACAAAGTGCAGGGACAGGACGTTATGACAGAATCGTAAAAATGATTGAAGATTCTGAAAAATTGAAATCCAATGTGGAAGATAAAGCCTTTCATCTGGCTGACCGCCTTGTACCATGGAGCTTAGGAACAACGGTATTAACTTGGCTTTTGACACAAGATGTCACAAAGGCAGTATCAGTTCTGATGGTTGATTTTTCATGCGCATTAAAATTGGCAATGCCTGTATCAGTACTTTCTGCAATGCGTGAATGCAGTCGATACGGAATTACGGTCAAGGGTGGGCGTTTTCTGGAAACCATTGCAGAAGCGGATACCATTGTATTTGATAAGACCGGAACATTGACACATGCTACTCCCAAAGTCGCCGAAATTATCCCATTTGGTGGAAATGATGCAAAGGAAATGTTGCGGTTGGCAGCCTGCTTGGAAGAACATTATCCGCATTCGATAGCCAATGCCGTTGTCAAGGAAGCCTTTGACAGAGGACTGATTCATGAAGAGCGACATTCTAAAGTTGAGTATGTGGTAGCACATGGAATTTCCAGCTCCATTGAAGGGAAAAAAGTTGTCATTGGCAGTTATCATTTTGTCATTGAGGATGAAAAATGCGAAATTCCGGATGAGCGGATTTTCCGTCATTTGCCGAAACAATATTCTCATTTATATCTTGCAATCGGTGGCAAGGTTTCAGCGGTTATCTGTATTCATGACCCTTTGAGAGAAGAAGCTCCGGAAGTCATTCAAAAGCTCCATGAATGCGGTCTTTCCAATATTGTCATGATGACTGGTGATAATGAGCGCACCGCTAAGGCTATTGCTGAACAAGTGGGCGTAGACTCCTACCGTGCCGGAGTTTTGCCGGAAGATAAGGCGGAATTTGTGCGCATGGAAAAAGAAGCCGGACATAAGGTCATTATGATTGGGGATGGTGTCAACGATTCTCCTGCATTGAGTGAGGCAGATGTTGGAATTGCCATCAGTTCCGGCGCAGCTATCGCAAGAGAAATAGCTGATATTACCATTTCCGCAGACAGCTTGGAAGCATTATTAGCATTGAAACAATTGAGCAATGCCTTAATGAAACGGATTCATTGGAATTATCGCACAATTATGGGATTTAATGCAAGTCTCATATTGTTGGGAATCCTCGGTGTACTTCCTCCTACAACATCCGCATTTTTACATAATGCCTCTACTTTAGCAATTGGATTGAAAAGTATGACGAATTTGACGAAAACGTCTGATTCTACCAATTAACAATTCCCTGTCTGGTTTGTAGGATACATGATATTTAGTTTTTGACATGATTTTCAGAAAAATGAATTTTTTGTGAATTGCATTTCATATGTAATAAATTGTTCATATTTTTACAATACAAAACGATAATTTTTCATAGAAAAGTATTGACATACAGAGATTTTTTTGTTATACTGAATATAATTTAATTCTGCATCAATGCAGGGGGAGAAGGTAAACAGATGAAGAGACATAAGATAACAGCGTTTGTATCTGCACTTTTCTTATTATGTTCAGCAGTCCCGACAATGGGAGTTTTTGGCGCAGATGCCACAGAAGAGAAAAGTTTAGGGGTTTTGAAGTACCAGCCCGAAAACGGCGGTATCACCATTACCAAATGTGAAACGGCGGTGGAAACTGTCGAAATTCCGGCTGAAATTGACGGACTTCCGGTCTTGAAAATTGGCTCAACTGCTTTCTATAATAGCAAGGCGACAAGCATCACCATTCCGGAGGGGGTAACAGAAATTTCAACTGGTGCATTTTGGCACGCAAAAAATCTGACAGATATTGTGCTTCCTTCGACATTGACGACAATTGAAAGTAATGCTTTTAATGATTGTCAATCTCTGGAAAATATTCAATTTTCAAAAAACCTGAACCATATCGGGGCGAATGCGTTTCTCAGTACCAAATGGATGGCAAACGAAAAAGAAAAAAATCCCTTTGTGACAGTGAATGGAATTCTCATCGATGCAACCGCAGTGGTTGATAATGGGCTGATTGCATTGCAGGAAACTCGTGACCAGTTAAAGCAAGATTATCTTGATGCGAAAACTTGGAATCGTGCCGGAATCATGACCAATCAGGTGGGGTATTTCCCGAACCTCCACAAAAAGGCGACGCTGGTTTCTGATGAAACAGGTAGCATTGAATATAATTTGCTGGATGAAAGCGGAAATGTAGTTTACCATAATACATCCATTCCCATGGGATATGATGCAGAATCCGGAGACAATGTGCATATGCTTGATTTTTCCGATTTCACCACAGAAGGAACGTATACTTTAAAGGCTGAAACTGGTGAAGAATCAAGGGCTTTTGAAATTGGGGTATTGGATAATTATTCCGGTTTACTGTATGATTCTCTGAATTATTTCTATCAGAATCGTTCCGGTATTGCAATTGAAGAGCAATATATTACTTCCGGAGATGCTGAGGCTTTGGCTCGTGATGCAGGTCATCTGCCTGACGTTGCCGAAATCAAGAATATTCGTGGTTATGATGCTTCCTCTGGTACGCAGGATGTAACCGGCGGTTGGTATGATGCCGGAGACCATGGGAAATATGTTGTCAATGGTGGTATTTCACTTTGGCTCATGCAAAACCAATATGAACGTGCATTATTGAAGGGAACAGCACAAGCATATCAGGACGGTACTATGAAACTCCCTGAAAATGCCGACGGTTTGCCCGACCTTTTGAATGAAGCACGTTATGAAATGGAATGGATGCTGAAAATGATTGTGCAGGATGGCGAATGTCAAAACATGGTTTACCATAAAATGCACGGTGAGAAATGGACTGCCCTTGGTTTGAATCCGGCTGATGATAATTCGAAGCGTATCATTTTACCACCCTCTACAGCAGCCACCTTAAATTTAGCGGCTTGTGGTGCGCAAGCGTACCGACTCTGGAAAGACATAGACCCTGCTTTTGCAGAAGAGTGCCTGACAGCGTCTAAGAATGCATATGAAGCCGCCAAAAATCACCCTGATATGTATGCACCTTTGGTAGAAACAATTGACGGCGGTGGTGCATATGGGGATGATAATGTCACAGATGAATTTTATTGGGCAGCTTGTGAATTATATGCAACCACTGGAGATGTAAGCTATTACAATGACCTCAAAGATTCTGGATGGGCTTTCCGAATCGCTTCGGATTTAAGCGGAGGAGAAGCAAACGGTTTGAGAGGTAGTTTTGATTGGGGCAATACTTCTGCATTGGGTTCATTGACCTTGTTATTGAATCCAGATAAATTAGCTGCTGAAGAAAATAGTGCTTTGAATGACTCACTCACCAATACCGCTAATGACTATCTGAACTTGGAAAGTGTACAGGGGTATGGGTTGCCATTTGAAGGGCAGACAAATGCCAATGGTTCAATCTCTTATGTATGGGCTTCTAATTCCTTTGTTACAGATAATGCCATTGTCATGGCCTACGCATATGATTTGACACAAGATGCAAAATATCTCAATGGTGTTGCTGGGGCGATGGATTACATTCTTGGGCGTAACCCCATGGATAATTCTTATGTGACAGGGTACGGGGTGCATAGTTCTCAATATCCTCATCACCGTTGGTGGGCAAAAGAATTAAATGAGAAATTCCCAAAAGCTCCATGTGGTGTCATGGTTGGCGGTGCGAATACCGGAATGGAAGATGATGTTATTAAACGAACTGACATTGTGAAAGGGAAAACACCTCCGCAGAAGTCCTATTATGATGATATTGAAGCCTATTCCGTGAATGAATGTGCAATCAACTGGAATACTTCTTTAGCATGGGTAACATCTTATCTTTGTGAACAGAACGGCGGTATTATCATTGGTCAGCCGTCCGCAGGCACACAAATTCCCGAAATTCCGAAACCAGAAAGCATTCCAGATGAAGTGGTTGTGAATATTCCAGAAGGGATTACGGCTCTTGGTGAGCAAATTTTCGGAACAAATGCAGCTTATGTAGTAGAAGTGAATGTTCCGGAAGGTGTAACCGAAATCGGAAAGCAAGCCTTTTTCAAGTGTTCCAACCTGCAAACCGTGACATTGCCGGAAACATTGGAATTAGTCGGGGAAAGTGCCTTTGCAAATACGCCTTGGCTTGCACAAGTGGGAGCGGATTCACCATTGCTCATCATCAATGGGCTTTTGATTGATGGCACATCCGCAGAAGGAGCGATAGAAATTCCAGATACTGTTACCAGCATTCTTGGAAAAGCCTTCTACATGAATACAAAGATTACTTCTGTAAGCATTCCGGAAACAGTCAAGACAATCGGCACAAGTGCATTTCATGGCTGTGAGAACCTTGCAAGCGTTGCACTCCCCAAAAGTCTGGAAACGATTGGAGAGAAAGCATTCTCTGATACTGCATTGACAGCATTGACCGTTCCTGAAAATGTGAAGACAATCGGCGATAGTGCATTTGTAAATTGTCGTTCACTTTTGGATGCAACAGTCCTCACCAAAGATGCTGAAATTGGTTCAGAAGCATTCGGCTGGACATCCACATTCACTTCCACCGGACAATATTCCTATATTTTCGTAGACTTGCCAATTGATAATTTTGTCTTGCATTGCTATGCTGATTCCACTGCTGATAATTACGCTACGGAATTCAAGGTACAAACAAGTTATTTAAGTGGCAGTACAGAACTTGCTTGTGGTGATGTGAATGCAGATGGAGTTGTTGATATTGCTGACGTATTGTTATTGAATCAGCATTTGCTTGGTATCGAGAACCTGACACCAGAGGGAAGAATTTATGCTGATACCAATGGAGATAATCAGATTAACGATACTGATGCATTGAATATTCTGAAATCTCTTGTTGACCTCGTGACGCTTCCTGTCGTATCCTAATAACAGAAACACTCCCAAAATGCTTGGGAGTGTTTTTTACTTTGATAACCACAGAACGCATTCTACGGCAGAAGTTGCCGGAAACAGGTCAACTGGTGTCACTTCACGGACAGAATAGCCATATTCTGAAAAGGCTTTGCAGTCTCTTGAAGCGGTCGCAGGGTTACAGGAAATCATCACAATTCGAGAAGGGGACATTTTGGAAACGGCTTGAATGGTAAGGGAATCACAGCCCTTTCGTGGAGGGTCTAAGACAATGACATCTGGTGCAAGGTTTTGTTTTTGGAGGGTATCAGCGATTGTTCCGGCATCACCGCAGAAAAATTCAGCGTTGGCAATAGAATTCTGTTCAGCATTCCACCATGCATTATTGACAGCAGAAGCAACCACTTCCACGCCTATCAATTTTCGCACAGAATCCGCCATAGAAAGCCCGATTGAACCCGTCCCACAGTACAAATCAAGCAGTGTTTCCGTGCCTGACAATTGCGCATATTGTTTCGCCAATTGATACATTTTTTCCGCTTGTTTGGTGTTGACCTGATAAAAAGACTGCGGAGAAATGTCAATTTCACAACCGCACATCGTATCTTTGATAAAAGTCTGACCCATCAAGACAGAAACCTTTTTTCCCATGATAACATTGGTTTTGTCTGGATTGATAGATTCTGACACGCTGACAATTTGAGGAAATTGTTGCAATAATTCAGGAATGTGTTTTTGTAATTTTTTTCGGATAGAAATTCTGGTGATGAAACACAGCATGATTTCTCCGGAATGGTAGCCCCTTCTAAGGTAAATATGCCGTAATTCGCCGGAATGTTTTTCTTCCTCATAAGCGACAATTCCGCAAGACTCCAACCAAGGTAATAGAAATTCCAGAATTTGGGTAAATATTTCGGGCTGTAATCTGCATTTTGTGAAAGGGATAACCCTATGACTATGCCTTGCATAAAATCCGCAGGCTAAATGACCATCAAGATTGGTGACGGGATACTGTGCCTTATTTCGGTAGCCGTCACGCTCTTCACATGGGAGGATAGGGGAAAATTGGGGATGCAGACCGCCGATTCGTTCAAATACATCATGCACGAATTGTTCTTTATAATGCAATTCTTCCTGATAATTGACATGCCGGAAAGTACACCCCCCACATTGCCGGAATACCGGACAATCCGGTGTACAGCGTTCCGGAGAACCTTCCAACAATTCCTCAATGATTCCGAATGCATAGCTTTTGAGGACTTTCACAATCCTGACTTTGAGTGTATCACCAATTGCCGTCATGGGGACAAATACTGCCATACCATCAATCCGACAGACCCCCGAACCTTCAGCAGTCATTCCAGTAATTTCCGTTTCATAAATTTCATTCTTTGTCATAATTAAATTCCTTTATGCTATTGATATTTTGGTAATTGGGTATCACGGTATCAGCTCCCAGAGAAAGCAACGTCTTTTCATCCAGCATGGAAGAGACACCGACAATATACCCAGCACCGGCATTTTTCGCCGATGCAATGCCGGATTTTGCATCTTCAAAAATGGCACATTCTCCAATGGAAACCCCTATCAAATCAGAAGCTTTCCAAAAAATATCTGGTGCAGGTTTTCCGGCGAAAGTACCATCATTATAGACAACTCCGTCAAGACTGAACCATCTTGCAAGCCCTAAATGCTCAAAGAAAAACAGCATATTTTTCTGAGCGGAAGCGGTTGCAATGGTAACCGGAATCTGTCTCTTTTGCAAATCGTCCAGAAATTCCGGCAATCCCTCCGCAAGGTGAAATTTATCACTTTTGAGACAAATTTCACGGTAAATCCGTTCTTTTTCTTCTTCAATCAGAATACTTTCCTGACCAGTAATATTTTTTTGCAGGAAATAGGAAAGAATATCGCTTGCACTGCGTCCATAGACATGATTGTGAAATTCCTCATCAGAAATATGTCTGTTGATTTGCTTTTCAAGGAATTTCCGCCAAGCGGTATCATGAAAATCTTTGTCAAAAATCATTGTTCCGTTGAAATCAAAAATAACACCATTTATCATCAAAGTTTCTCCAATTCTGTTTCAATCTGGTCTTTTTTCTGCATCATCTCTTCAAAGCGGTTAATATATTCATATGGGAATTTGTAATTCAAAACCCTATGAATATCGCCATCTCTGTCAATGACTTTACTGGAAGCCCCACACCCCACCCCTAGAATGGTTTGTGTTTCGTCCATAATCAAGATATTGTAAAGATTTTCTTTTCCCGCCTTAGCATAGCCGACATTTTCAAGATTGCCAATGGTATTTTTCTGACGGTACAAATAGTACGGCATCCAGCCATTTTTGGGAAGGATGTCGGCGGACAATTCCGCCATCTGTTCCACTTCTGAAATGGCAGTCTGTTGGGGTTTGGCATGGTACAAATCTGCTGAACGCTTGACGGTGAGAGTATGCACTGTGATGCTATCAGGCTGAAGGCTCATTACCCTGTGAAGTGTATCTGAAAAGCCCTCAAAGGTATCAGTTGGCAAGCCGGCGATTAAATCCATGTTGATGTTATCAAAGCCCATTTCACGAGCCAATTGAAAGGCATCAATTGCCTGTTGAGCGGTGTGCCTTCTTCCAATCGCCTGTAAGACAGAATCCTGCAAAGTCTGCGGATTCACAGAAATTCTGTCGGCTTGATTGGCAAGGATAACCTGCAATTTTTCTGGTGTGATGGTATCTGCCCGACCTGCTTCAACAGTATATTCTCTTGCATGACTAAGGTCAATGTGTTCAGAAATTGCCTGCATCACCTGTTGAAGTTGTTCCGCCGTAATAGAAGTTGGTGTACCGCCTCCGATATAAACCGACTGCACCAGCAAATGATACTTTTCTATCATTTTTCCTAGAATGGCGATTTCTTGGCACAATTTCTCAATATAGGCAGGAATCAGCTGATATGCCGATTCCATGGAATGTGATACAAATGAACAATAACTGCATCTTGTCGGACAAAAGGGGATAGAAATATATAACCCTATTTCCTTTGGAGAATGCGGTAAAATATCCTTTTGAATCAATGCAGTTTTCATAGCAAGTTTCATTTTCTTATCAGAAATTCGATACTGCGTTTGTAATTGTTCACAAGCCTGTTGAGGAGTCAGACCACTTTCAAGGGCTTGTATCACCTTCCTGACAGGGCGTATTCCGGTGAGAAGCCCCCAAGGCGGGGTATATCCTGTCAGCTCCTGCAAGGCATCATACAGGAGTTGACAGAGTATCCATTCAAGCTGATTCTTTTCCATGGAATGAGAAACGGTTTCCGACTTTTGGCAATGTTTTCCATGTAAGACAACATCAACCTGAATCAAAGTATTCTCATTTTCGCTTTTGATTTCGGTGAAAATGGTATTACTGATATTGTCGGGAATTTCCCCATTTTCACAGAGAGTAAACCGCACCGCCGGAATGAATATTTTCGCAATTGCCTGCACTTCATACCCGAAAGAATGCCCCTTGAAAATCAATGCATATTGTTCCATCACAGCCCCCGAAAATAGGGATTATATTTTTGTTCCCTTGACAGTGTTGTAGATTCAAAATGTCCGCAGTAAACCTGATAATCTTTTGTAATGGCTTTCAGCTTTTGAATAGATTCCATCATCTCTTGGGCATTTCCGCCTAAATCCGTTCGTCCGACACTTCCCCTGAATAAGGTATCTCCCGAAAATAAATAATCTCCGCAAATATAGCAGACACTCCCCGAAGTATGCCCCTTTGTAAGCATCACACGAAATTCCAGATTATCTACCTTGATGATGTCACCATCCTGTACAGTTTGATATTTTGTTACAGGGATATAGGGTGCAGTTGTCAATTGCCATGCTAAATTAGCATTCTCATCCACCAACATCATAGCATCATTCGAATGAATATACACCGGACAATCATATGTTTTCCGGATTTCCTCAACTCCTGCGATATGGTCATAATGTCCATGAGTCAATAAAATCGCCTGTGGCTTTAAATCTAATTCTGTCAATTTGTTTCGCAGTTTCTTTGCACCATTGCCAATATCTATCAAAACACAAGCACCGTCACGATATTCCAGAATATGGCAATTAGTAGAAAGTTCCCCTAATGTAATTGTATAAACTTTCATAAAATTCTCCTTTCTTATTCTGATGGGGACAATTCCCTTTAAAGTATACCACATTCCGGCTACATTGTCAACCGTCATGGTGATTGAACATTTTTTAGCAGAAATTTTGAGTAAATTTTTTAAGAAATCTTAAAGAAGTGTTAAGCAATTCCCTCTTGCAAGCCGTGCCGAAATGGGTTATAATAGTAGTATCAAATACAAGGGGGTCTTTAAAAATACCATGAAATACAATATCCTGATATGTGACGATGAAAAAGACATCGTGAATGCATTAAAAATTTATCTCTCGAAAGAAGAATATATTTTACATACTGCCTATAATGGCATTCAGGCTTTGGAGGTGATAGAACGTGAACCAATTGATATTATTTTGCTTGACATCATGATGCCGGAAATGGATGGACTCGAAACCATCACAAAATTAAGAGAGGAATACAATATTCCGGTGATTCTTTTGACCGCCAAAAGTGAAGACACAGATAAAATTCTTGGTTTGGATTTGGGTGCAGATGATTACATCACCAAACCATTCAATCCAATGGAAGTGATTGCAAGGGTACGTTCTCAATTGAGACGATACAAGCAATTAGGCGGTGCGCCTTCTTCTTCTTCGTCCGTTTATCGAATAGGGAATATCACGCTTGACAATTCTGAAAAGCTTGTAACCGTAGATGGTGAAACCGTCAGCCTCACTCCAACAGAATACGCTATTTTATTCTTTCTCATCAAACAGCCGAACAAAGTCTTTTCACCGGAAGAAATTTATGTGGCGGTTCGTGGGGAATTGCCCTATGGTGCAGAGGGAACAATTGCCGTACACATCCGGCATATCCGTGAAAAAATCGAAATCAACCCCGCTGAACCACGCTTTTTAAAAGCCGTTTGGGGGCAGGGTTACAAACTGGAGGGGTAACAAATGAAATTTACAAAATTGATTCAAAATAAGCCCATCATGATATTGACATTTTTTGTCGGGCTGTCTTTGGGGGGTGCGAATTTTTACCAGCGACAAAATTTGAGCAATTTAGGGTACTACCGAAATTCATTCAGTGAGATTTATCAGTCAAGAATCAAAAACCTTTGCAGTGCTGATATTTCTGATATACAAGAAAGAATGGAAAATCTGAGAGATAACGGCTATTTTGATGAAAGTACTTCAGAACAGCTCCGGAATCAGCTTGCCGAAGGAGTTCTCAGCGACTACACCGAAGATAAGACAAATTTCTTTTTCACAGTTCATGATATGAAAGACAATCTGCTGTTATCGTCTTACAGTGATGATTACCAGTATTCCGCCGTGGAAATTTACCAGAATCTCAAAACTGAAACCGTGGAAACTGACCTCACGGAAGAAGAATATCAAACTTTCCAGCTCCCCGAAAATGCGAATATCCTTGATGAATATAGTTATATGGACAATGTGAGTTTTGAAGAAGATGAAAACATTGCATATGATGATGATTTAGATTCACAGGCAATTGACGAAGCCTATGGTGTTCCAATGGAAGAAGTTCTGAACGAGGAAAATTTGATGATGCATCACATTACTTACGAAATTCCGGTCAGTGATGACGGGTCATATTATGTGACAGGCTATGTTCGTTCGAGGTTTGATGCAAATGACAAGTACAAAAATTTATATTCATCGGTACAGAGAAATTACAGAAACCGCTATATTTATGTAGGATTTGCCATTTTAGGCGGATTATTGACATTATTCAGCGCATTGATGTTGTTAGCCCGTGCTGGACTGCGTGACGAATTCAGCACCGTGAAAACAGGAGTTACTGAAAAAATCCCGACAGATGTATTCAGCGTTCTGATACTTTGTGCATTGACAGTCCATATTCCGCTTATTGATGATTTTGTTTATATGCCAAGAACACTGCAATTCATGGTAGGCGTTGACGGAATCGGCGCATTGATTTTATGGTATGCACATAGTGTGATTGTTCGCATTCGTGCAAAGGAGCTTTTCACAAATACGCTTTGTTTCAAGATATTGAGGAAAATTTACCACTTGACGAAACGAACCGCAAAAGCTGTGCCTTCTATGTGGAAAATGATTGTTCCAGTCATAGGGTTTGACATTGTGAATTTATTCGGAATTTATAGCATCGCAGAAAATGAAACAGATTTCGGGCTTTTCATTTTGATTTCGTTGTATGTTTTGGCTCATGCGATTATTTTCGGGATTCTGTATGATTTATACATCCTTGAAAAAGGCGGTCAGAATATGGCGGACGGCATTCTTGACAAGATTCCTGAAAAATGGCTATTCGGGCGATTTTTGCAACACGCAAGAAATCTCAATTCCATCAGTGAGGGCATGAATAAAGCTGTCACTGACAAACTCAAAAGCGAAATGTTCCGTACAGAATTGATTGCTAATGTCTCCCACGACATCAAAACCCCATTGACTTCCATCATCAATTATACAGATTTGCTTTCCAAAATGAACTTTGAGGATGAACAGGCAACGGAATATATTGACGTACTCGGCAGACAGTCCGCACGTCTGCGCAAACTGACGGAAGACGTTCTGGAAGCCTCCAAAGCTACCACGGGGACAGCAACCGTTCACAAGGAGAAAATTGATTTCCGTGTACTCATTGAGCAGATTGAAGGTGAATTCATTGAGAAATTCAATATCAATCATCTGACATTGGTTTCCAGCGTTCCGGAACATCCGCTTTACATTATGGCGGACGGTCGCCAACTATGGAGAGTATTAGACAATTTATTCAATAATGTCTGCAAATATGCCATGTCAGGGACGAGGGTTTATTTGAATGTCTCCGAAACAGAAAGCGAAATTACCTTCATGCTCCGCAACATTTCCGCAACAGAATTGAACTTGACCGCAGAAGAACTCATGGAACGCTTTGTTCGTGGAGACCGTTCCAGAAATACAGAGGGGAGCGGTTTAGGGCTTTCCATTGCGCAAAGTTTAACGGCATTGCAGGGCGGTGTCATGGAATTGCAGATTGACGGCGATTTGTTCAAAGCCATTATCCGACTCCCTCAAATGAATGCTGAACCCTTGACAGTTCCTGAACAACCAACAATTTCCGTTGCAAAGGGTCGCCCAGCATAAACAAGCTTTTCTCAACTCAATTCACAATAGGAAAATGCCTGTCAGCTTCAAGCCGACAGGCATTTTCTGTATAACATTAAATTTACCAGATTCGATTGATTATGCTTGTGGAAGTGTTGCCAAATCAACCAAAGATTTGAGAATCATCAAAGCATCTGCATCATTGACAGTGCTATCCTGATTAACGTCTGCATTTGCCTTGCCTTCCGGAGTAATATCACCGCCGATACCAAGCAAATACTGGTTGAGTGTCAACACGTCAGCAATGTCAACACCACCGTTGCCGTCAACATCACCATACTTTGTAGCCTTGCCTGTTGTTGGTTCATTGGTAGTAGGCTCAACCGGAACAGCAGCAGTTGTGGTTTCAGCAGGTTTCGATTCAACAGGTGTAGAGGAAGAATCGCCGGCATTATAGGACATATAGAAGAGGGCAGCAGTATTAGCCTTTGTGATGGTATTTTCACCTGCATTGACATCAATTTCAAGAATATTGCTTTCAGCAGCAGCCTGATACTTAGTATCATTTACCTTGATAGTAGAACCATTGTCACCAAATACCAGAACAATCTTGCCAGCAGAAGGCGCATTAAATGTGATTAAGGTTGTGCCTTCAATCTTCAAGCATTGTGTCAATTCCTGTCCATTGTAAGTAACAGTACCCTTAGTATCGGAAAGATTACCAGTGATATTGAAGAAACTGCTTTCCTTGCCGTCTACAGTGAAGTTCTGTTCATAGTCACCAGCTACGACAGGAGTAACAGGAGTATCACCAGAAGAAGCCGGAGCTGTTGTCTGAGCAGGCTTTGTAGTCTCTACCGGTGTAGGAGTTTCCTGTGTCACACCATTAGACATATGATAGCCAAGAGCGGCATAAGTACCCTTAGTTTCAGCGAAGCCCTTTGGATTCGGTGTGCCGTCTGCGTTTCTCCATTCTGTATGGAAATCAGTACCCATAGCAGGAACAGACAGAGTAATGAAATCAGAATCAGAAGGAGTAACAATATCGCCCAACTTTGCGCCGTTTGTCATTGTTGTTGCAGAATTAGCAAAGTAGTACTTGCTATTGTAGTAGATACCATTGGTCATAGTGCCAACAAACTTATCGTTACCAGCCTTAATGCTTGAAATATTCGTCTTGGAAACGTTAGCAATGTTGTAATAAGACATCATATTCTGGAATGTTGCAGTAGTATTGCAACGGTAAACCATGTAGTTAGCCTTTTGACCCTTGAGGTTATTGTTATAAGCGGTGCAGTTCTTCATATCACCGAATTGAGGGTTATTGTTATCGGTGAAACCGCAGTTGAGGTTTTCGAATGCAAGGCAGTTTTCCACAATGTGACGAGTACCGATTCCGCCACCGCCGAGCTTGAAGCCGTTACCATCGCAATCACCATAACCACGACCATCTTCTGTGAAGCCGTTACGGAATGCAATACAATTCTTGAGGGTAACGACACCAATCGGACCAGTTGCTTCCTTTGCATACAAATCCCATCCGTCGTCAGAGTTGTTATAGGAGATACAGCCATCAAATACGTTACCTTCACCACAGGTCAACTTTGCTGCGAAACCGTCAGCATTTTCCATGGTAGCTTCATCGCAGTTATTCTTAGAAGTGCAGTTCTTAACAAGGTTATTGGTGGGCCAATCTGCAATAGCAGCTGCATCAGTTCTGTATCTGGAAATCTGCAAACCAGTATCTTCATTATCATTGAATACCATGTTTTCAATGACATTGTTGTTACCAGAAAGCAACATACCATTGTCACCAGCCTGAGTTACCTCAAAGCCGTAGAAATGCCAGTAAGAACCATCCAAAACGAAACCTCTTGCAGAGCCGGAAACATCCTGACCAGTAAAGTCAAATACAACATTTGCGCCGTTGTAGCTGGAAATGGTCTTATATTTACCAGCAGAGCCGGAATTATTTTGGTCAATGAGAATGGTATCAGTGTACTTATATGTACCACCCAACAGGTAGATAATACCACCAGCCGGAACATTCTTGATAGCTGTCAAAACATCCGTCGGGTCACTTTCAGACTTACCAGAACCTGTTCCATTAGGAGAAACATAAATCACACTGGAATAATCAGCTGGCGGCAAAGTAGCCTGTGTCTGTATGGTCTTAGTTGTCTGAACAGGAGCTGTTGTAGCAACAGGAGCTGTTGTTTCCTTGACTGCTGCACCATCTTCCTTGAATCCGCTGCCAATTGCAACAATCTTGTCGTCATACGCAACCAGTGCATCCTTCAAAGCTTGGTCTACAGTGTAGCTTTCATCAGCAGTGCTATTATCAAACTTCCACTGGAAGTCACCACCCTGCGCACGTCCTGCATGAGCAGTTACCTGAGCCGGAACATCTTCCGCCTTGTCAGGAGTATACTTGTACATCAGGCTGGAATTTGTATCGAAGTTATTGTAAGTTGTACCGCCCTGCTTTGCCTTGACAGTGGAGGGAACTTGTTCATCACGGCTCTTAGCCTCATAAGCATCAAACTCTGTTGCATCCTGCTGATAGGTTACATAGCCCTTCTGGAGGTCACCAGTCATATAGTTGCCATAAGACTTGATAACACCGCCATTTTCACTGGAAAATGTTCCTGCACCTGTTGCAATATCAGAACCCTGCATAGAGCTGAGCATTGGATATTTGCAGTTACGGAAGTAGTTATTTTCTACAAATGCAGATGCACCCAAAGTCACACCAACACCATACTTTGCATTACCATCAAAGTAGTTATTGTAAATGTGTACGGTGCAAGTACGGATTCTAGGATGACGAGAATCAGAATGGTCATACCAGTTATGATGATAGGTAATGTAATTATCAGTCTTTTCGGACTTCATACCCTGCAAATTGCACTTACCATTATCCCAGAAGTGATTATAGGAGTGTGTGATGTAGGTAGAAGTCTTTGTATCAAGTGCGCCGTCACCCTTTACTTGGTCAGCATCTGAACCAGCATCACCATAGAACATATCACAATGGTGTACCCAGATATGGTCATTGCCCTGCTGTAATCCGCAGTTATCGCCTTCGGAGCTGTTGCAGTTCATGAAACCGATGTTACGAACTTCTACATTAGTGCTATTCTTCATGACCAAACCAAAGCCATTGAAAGTAGTATCTGTGCCAATACCTTCGATTGTCAAACCACAGCTTGCAGTATCAACATACAAATCACCCTTTGTCAAAACAGACGGGTCTGTGATATTTCCAATGAAACGAATGCAGACAGGACCACATTTTTCATTGCTCTTCAAATCGGTAATAATATTCTGAATCCCTGTCAGCTCAGTAGCATTGCCTTTCTTATCAGGCAGTTTTACTTTAATAGTATCCTTATTGTCATTTGTTACATAGATAACAGTCGCATTTGACTTCAAGGTACCATCTTCATTGTAAGCACCAGAAGAAGTACCATTGACCCAACCGAAACCGGAACGGTCGTTAGCAATTGCAGTAACTGTTGCTTCAGCACCCTTGGAAGTATCTTCTTTTCCGCTGATGACCGGAATTACCTTAAAGGTATGGCTTCCAGCCTTCAAGCCCAGTGCATCTGCACGCAAATAACCACTGTACTGACGAATCAGCATGGAATCAATCTGCGCCCCATCCACATAAACATTGTAACCGCTTGCACCAGTGACAGCTCCCCACTGCACATAACCAGCTTCTTCATAGCCTTCTGACTTGCTGATTTCTACAGATGCAGAAGCACCAGCAGTAATGCCTGTTAATCCGGCAGGTGTAACCTCAATCGCACTTGCTGTGGTGACAGACATAGAACAAAATACCGTTGCAGCTGCAAGCAGGGAAGCGAGAGCCTTTTTCATAGCATTCATCTTCATGGCAATTAGCCCCTTTCTATCCATCGGATACCCTTTTTCATTTTATCCATTCTTTTTATAAAAGCGGAATCTTTCTTATTAAATCTCCGCTGTCCGATGTTAGTTACATTATAGCAGATTTTACCTAAAATTACAATTGGTATATTTAACGAATTTTATTATTTCTTTTGTTTAATTTTCACAAAAATGTATAAGTTGATATATTTAACTTGCTAAAAAATCGGTTATTTTTTTGACTCCTGTCGTTTTACATCTCAGTAAACCGCCTACACAAATATGGCTCATCCCCTTGACAAAAAAAGCTAAAAATGATAGAATAGTATTGTATCATACACATTCATAAAAATGTCAAAAATGAAGTCGAATTTTTGGTACATTTCACGAATTTGAAAGAAATTCTCCGAAAAGTGTCATATTTTGTGACATTTATCTGTCTTATAGGGTAGAGGTGCAATGATTGTACCTTTAGCAAATACAAAGGAGGATTTTCACAATGGAAAATTATCAAGTAACAAGAGAAATTATGTTTAAGAGAATCAAAGCCCTGCGCAAAAGAGAGCATTATACACAAAATCAGATGGCAGAAAAACTCTGCATCAGTCGCAGAACCTACGCAAATTATGAGCGTGGTGTTCATGCCATGCCTGTGGAAGTGCTGGTAGTGATTGCGGATACTTTCGGGACAAGTCTGGATTACTTGACTGGTCGCTGTCAGGAAGAACGCAAAGCAAGCTAAAGGGCATACTTTCAGGAGGGAAGTCATGCAAAAGCGTATTGGGATTATCATGGGAAGGTGTTATCAAGATGTCAACCGTCTCCAGCTTTCCGGAATATTAGATGAGGCGTTTTTCCATGGTATCAATGCAGTTGTTTTTACATTGACAGAGGAAACAACTGAGGAACGTTCTACCATTGGGGAAGAGAATCTGTTTCATATTATCAACTTTTCCTTGCTGGATGGGATGATTTTTCTCCCTTATACATTTGCCTCGAATGAATACTGGAATTTTATTGAACGCTTCTTGCAGGAAAATTGTCCGATTCCGGTTGTCCGTCTGGGAATGGAGTCAAAGCCTTTTACCTCGATATGGTTTCATGACCGTTACGAAATGGCAGAGGTGACAAGACATCTTATTCAACAACACCAATGCCGGAAATTATTATGCTTGACTGGTCCGCCTAATAAACCCGTTTCACAGGAACGGCTTGCAGGGTTTCAGGATGCCTTACAGGAAGCCGGAATTTCTTTTCATGAAAATGATGCTGTCTATGGCGATTTCTGGGTATATTCTGCACAGGAACTTGCTAAAGAAATCGCTGACGGCATTCGGGAAAAGCCTGATGGGATTGTCTGCGCTAATGATGTCATGGCAATTGCACTCTGTGACGCATTGACAGAACATGGTATTTCCGTACCGAATGAAATTCGTGTGACTGGTTATGATGGTACAACAGAATCAGAACTGCATAGCCCGCCTGTCACGACTTTTTATACCTCATGGAAACAATTGGGACGAAATGCTTTCTCACTTCTTTGGAAACTCATCACAGGGGAAACCATCAAGCCCCATATACAGGAAAGCGGTGTTCTTTGCTGTCGTGAAAGTTGTGGTTGCCATAGTGAACCGTTTTCACTGGACATCAAAAATTTCACCCTGCGGAGATTGGAAAGCGATTACCTTGACAATAATTTATCAACAAAATTACTATCCTGCAATAGCCTTGATAATTTGATACGCATGATTTATGAAAATACATTTATTTTTCTTGAGCCGGAATATGTGGAGCATCATCATTATGTTTTGTGCCTTTGTACCGATTGGGACAAGGGAGAAGGAAACGGCAGGAATGGCTACCGCACGCATCATTATTCCAATCAGATGTTACAAACAGATTATCAGGGGAATCATATCGCTTTTCCGCTTACAGAAATGATACCGCCATTTTTACAAAAACAGCCTGAACCTTCTGTGACATTTTTTACAGCAGTACATTTTCTTGACCGTTGTTTTGGGTATTCCGTTTTACAATATTATGGAATGACAGACGGATTCACCCCACAATATCTGCGCTTTTGTCGGGAGGTCAATAATGCACTGGAATTTCTGCGAGTCAAAAATACCCTGAAAAGCCTTGCCTATCATAATCTATTGACACAAATTCGTGATACCATGACTGGACTTTACAACCTGAAAAGCATTTCTCATTTATGGGAAGATTATCGACGAGAGGCACAAAAGCAACAGGAGAAATGTTTCTGGATTGCTTTCTCTATCAATGGTTTATACCGCTTGACGGAAGCGCACGGAAGCTTAGAAAAAGATAAACTCATTGTTGCTTTTGCGGAACAGCTCCAGAATATATGCAGTCACAATGAAAAATGTCTCAGGGCTGGAGACGGCGATTTTCTGATTTTAGGCAGTGAACCAGAGAATTCAAGGTATCATCATTTGTTAGTCCAGAATATTCGTGAACAATTCGAACAGTACCAAAAACTGCACCACCTGAACCATCTCCCTTTACAATATGCCATTCAAACAGAATCCAAAATGCCTTGTACTCCTGATGAAGCACTGCATTCAGCGGTGACATTACTCACAAAAGCCAAATCCACACTTCCGACTTACTCAGAACAATTGCATTATCAGGATTTGTCGGAATTACGCCGGAATATTTATCAATACCCTGAAAAAGATTGGACGCTTGCAATCTGTAGTGAGCAATTAAATATCAGCAGTTCCTATTTTCACAGGATTTATCAAAAAACATTTGGGGTAAGCTGTGCAAGTGATATTCATAGGAGTAAATTGGAACACGCAAAATTTCTTTTATTGCATACTTCGGACACGTTGCAGGAAATTGCCAAAAAATGCGGATATGATTATTCTCATTTCATGCGGACTTTTAAAAAGGAATATGGTATGACCCCTACAGAATATCGCCGAGGGAAAACAGATTCTTGATGAATTTAGACGGAATCTATAAAAAAATGTGTCAAGATACATTGTAATTTGGTTGCAAATTCAAAAGCCCTACAGATTATTTGGAAATTCATTGACATTGTTTCAAAAGTATGTTATAATATAAGGTAACAATGGGCAATTATCTGCCCTGAACAAATCATAATCATTAAATACGGAGGCTTGAAATGAAAAGACTGGTTACAAGAAGTGACTTTGATGGTCTGGTCTGCGCAATGTTGCTGAAAGAATTGGGAATTGTTGATGAAATTAAGTTCGTACACCCGAAAGATGTACAGGATGGGAAAGTTGATTTGTCAGAAAATGACATTACAACAAACCTCCCATTTGACAAGAGAGTTGGGCTTGCTTTTGACCATCACGAAAGCGAATTGATTCGAAATAAGCGTGAAGATTATGAAGGAAAATATATCATTGACGGAGATGCAAAATCCGCTGCAAGAGTGGTATATGATTACTATGGCGGTGCAGAAACTTTCAAGAATGTTTCCGAGGAAATTATGACCGCTGTTGATAAAGGAGATAGTGCCGACTTCACAGAAGAGGAAATCCTCAATCCAACAGACTGGGTATTGATGAATTTTCTCATGGATGCCCGCACCGGATTGGGACGCTTTCATGATTTCCGCATTTCCAATTATGCCCTCATGATGGAGTTAATTACTTATTGTGTTGACCATTCTATCAAGGATGTGCTTGCATTGCCAGATGTGAAAGAGCGTGTTGACCTGTATTTCGAACAGCAGGCACTGTTCAAGGCTCAGCTCAAGCGTATTACAAAAATTGTCGGGAAAGTCGCTGTCATTGACCTGAGAGAGGAAACTACTATTTACGCTGGTAATCGCTTCATGGTCTATGCAATGTACCCCGAAACGGAACTTTCCGTTCACGTTGCATGGGGTTTCCGCAAGCAAAATACCGCTGTCATGATTGGAAAATCCATCATCAATAAAGCATCTAAATTCAACATTGGTGAATTGTGTCTGAGTTATGGCGGTGGCGGTCATGCCAACGCTGGTACTTGTCAGCTGGATAATGACAAGGTAGATTCTGAATTACCTATCATTTTCGATAAGCTTAACGGCAAAATTCCTGTTTGATGGAATCATTGCAAAATCAAATTCCCCCTGTCTCAAAGGCAAGGGGAATTTTTTGTTAGGATTGTGATTGTTTTACTAATCTCTTCAATGATGCAAGGTCAATGACATTCCACACACCGTCATTATTCAAGTCGGCATTTGCATAGATATGCACATCTTTTTTGTGCAGATAATCTTGCAACAGTTTCACATCAGTTTCGTTGAGACTGCCGTCAAGGTTTAAATCTCCAAATGGGAGCAGTATGGAAGGCGGAGTTTGCGGAACAACTTCTTCAATGTTGCAAAGTTCATATGTACAGGAAATTTCCCCAGATGTTACCTTTACGGAGTAAAGCCCTTTGTCTTTTTCAGTGATATTTTTCAGGGTCAGAATCTGTGAATTGCATTCAGTTTCCTTGCCGTCATGATACCAAGTATAGCTTGCATCAACTGCACCAGTCACAGCATTGATGGAATAATTGTCGCCTTCATTCAATGTGACACTCTGGAAAGCGGAATAAATCGGGAATTTCGGAGTGATAGTGTAATTTTCAGCTGTGATAGAACCTGTTCTCGCCCATCCTTCCACGCTTTCGTCCTGAATGAAAATTGTCACGTTTTCAAGAACTGTGCCAGCGTGCAAGTCCATCACATCCCCGAACGGAATCCGAAATTCAATGAAATCACCCTCCGTTTTCAGCATAATTCCATCATATGAACCTTGTGAATAATAAATCCATCCTGCGGATTGTCTGTAATACCAGTAACTCTTGTCAGTATCGGCATTTTTCACTCTCAAATTGATAACAGGCTTGACAGCATTCTGATGAATTTCCGCCCCAATATATAAATATTCGTCATCATTCGTGATATACATCTGATTGCCGTCAGTATCAGCTTTGAGGTTGTCTTCTGTCCATTCCGTATCAGAGGAACGACCGCCGTCAAGGGTAATGAGATTGTTCATGGTGTAAAGCTGTGCGGAATCCGTGCCGACACCGTTCACCTTGAAACTTTGATTTGTTGAGGAGGTGTCACCATTGACAGAAACTGTGCCGAGATAATTTGCCCCTAAAGATGCATTCCAAATATCATTATTTGCAAATTGCACCGTTCTCAAATTGCCGTCTTGCACGTCCTGTTCACCCACGGAAAGACGGAGATATACTTTCCAATCACCGGCTTCCAAGCTTGCAGGAATCTGAACTGATAATTTTTCATTGGAAGTCGTACACGAACGCCATTCACGAGAATCAATGTCAGTGGTTGTTGTGATGTAATTTCCGTTACGTTCGAGAATGAGTTCTGCCTTTTGGGGGCGGATGGGATTCGCAAAGCCTGTATTTTCAACCGAGAAATCAAGCTCAAAATTTCCGCCTGCGGAAACATCTGTACTCAAATCAGAATCACGCAGTACAAAGCGATACCCTAAATGGTCTCTCACAAACTGGAATACCGTCTGACCATAATAAGCTTGATTATTCACACCTTCTACATCATAATCAGCCCCAAAAGTGTAATCTTTATAAAGCTGATAAATGTTACCATTGATATAGCTCAAATGGGTTTTGTACATTTCGGGAATGGCATTTTGTGGTAAATAGGTATCATATTTTTTCGCCCAGTCGAGATTACCGGAAAATTCACCGCCGTAATATGTTGCTGTGGTCTGTCTGCCAAGCCAAGCAGTTTCAATTTCTCGATTGGAATATGTGCCAAGGTCAGAATCTGACCCCATATAACCATCATTGTACATTCCCACTCTTGAAGCCTGACTGCCTTTTTCGGAAATCCACTCCGCCATTTCATCCATGGAAATTCCAGCCCATTGACGGAAAATATTGGGAGTGCGGACAGTGACCGGAATGTCGTCAGGGGTCATATCCAAAACGGCTTGTAATAACTGTGCCTTGTATTCGAGGGAAGTATATTTTCCGCTGTGCTGTTCGCCCCATGCCCCCACAAATCCACTTTCCACAAACATCAAAATGTCTTTGTAATCCTCTAAAAATCCATCCTGTTTGATTTGGTCAATATGATGCAGGAGCTGTTCAAATGTTGCAGGTTCGGGGTTGGTTTTGCCGTTGGCATCATAACGGAAACGAACGGCAACCGTTGAGCCGTTTTTCCGGCAATTTTCGAGCGTGCCACGCATCGCCTTGAAAAAAGTCTCGTCGAGGTCGTAGTCAATTCCCTCTGTGTAAGTGCCGTCTTCTGCGGTTGTACCGTTGGCACCGCTGGAAAATGCGCCAATGTCCACGAACATCAGCACCAGACTACCGGACGGATTTTTCACCTCTGTTGCATTGGGCTTGCAATTATACCATAATGTGGTAGAATAGCCCATTGCAGGGTTATTGATGGTCTTGACGACTTCATTGTAATCAATACCAGAATCTTTCAATCCCTCTTCTGCCTTGACAGCCGGCAAAGCCGGAATCATAGTCGCCACCAATGCCAAGGATGCAATCATGGCTGAAATGCGTTTGAATTTCATGAATTTTCCTCCTTATCTACAATAATATCTGCAAATGATACACGAATCATTTTTGATAAATCTGACGGCTTGACTTCCACCTGACAGCCGATTTTTCCGGCACTAAAAATGATAGTCTCCATCTGTTCCGCTGATTGATGAATCACCGTCCGGAATGCTTTTTTCATGCCGATAGGGGAACAGCCACCATGTACATACCCTGTCAGGGGCAATAATTCCTTTGACTTCAACATACTGATGCTTTTTTCCCCGACAGCTTTCGCAGCCTTTTTGAGGTCTAATTCCTCTGCAACAGGTACAACAAATACATAATTGACATTCTTTCTCGAAACTGTCACCAGCGTTTTAAATACCTGTTCGGGGTTCTGCTTTTGAGCGTTGGCAATTTCCACCCCTGTCAACGTGGAAGCATCCCCATCATAACAATAACTTTTGTAGGCAATTTTCTTCTGCTCCAAAAGGCGCATAACATTTGTTTTTTCCATACTTTCACCTTGATATATGAGAACGGACTCCCGCAGAAGTCCGTTGATTGTTTCAGTCTTTCTTACCGCCGAGAATGCCGGAAATTGTTCCGGCAATGTCACCGCTTGCCAACTTGCTCACAACGTCACCAGCAGAAACATTTTTCGTCACACCGTCAATAATGCCCTTCACTTGCTCATCTGGTAAATCCACACCAATCACACCCTCCAGAGCCTTCACAGGGTCAGAGGTGAACTTCTTTGCAAATTCAGGGTCACTTTTGACCTTGTTCACAACCTCGTCAATTTTTCCTTTGATAATATCCATTGTTAAAACCTCCTAATTTGTAAAATATAGTTACATTATACCATGTTTTCTGTGAGAATGCAATAGCATTTCAGGAATTTTTTACAAATTCCTGTTATATTCAATAATGGCATCAATGTTATCATAAATGAATTGCTGTGCTTCTTTTGAAAAAAAAGTTCGATAGTAGGGGATATTTTTCCCATCAAGCGCATATTTAGAATGAATTCCGATTTTTTCGCCTTGTTCCGTTGATTTTTTACAGATTCTTTCTGGAGCAGTCTCTACACTTTCAAGCATTTCAATGGAAACCAGCCACTGATTGATATGCTTTGCTTGCAGCTGTTTACATCCATTTACTTTAGAAAATTTATTTAATTCCTTAGAAATATCGGAAACATAAGTTAAACTCTCATTGATTTTTAACTGTGAAATTTGTTCTGATGTGATGAAATAGTTTAATTTTCTGGAATGGCTTCTTTTAGGAATATCGTCTTTTTCATCCGTTCCGCCGTTTTCAATCACAGCTCCTAAAATCTCCGAAACATATGCAAGGCAATTTTGAATATGTTCATCATTTAATACATCCGTTTCGGGGATGGGCTGTAAATCAACAGGGTTGACACCATTCCGCATGGCATCAATATAAGCCTTTGCAAATATCAATCTTTTCTGTTCCGTCATACTGCACCTCACTCTAATGTGAACTCCATACAAGAGGGAGTGAACTTCACATTACAATTCCAATTTGCACGGAAATAATCTTTCAGCCATTCCTGCACCTCCTCATTGATAGGCGCATCAAATGAAAAATACTGTGAACCGCATCCATCATGAAAATGCAGATACAGTCCAAATTTACCCGAAACGGCTTTTTTCATGACAAGTACATTTTGATAAGTTACGATTTTCATGTTGTCATGCTCCGCAAAGTTCCGTAATGGCGAGGGCTATCATTTCCGCATCCATCAGCAAATGTTCACGGATGATAAATTCATCAGCTCCATGCATATGCACATCTGTATCAGGGAAAGTCGCACCAAATGCCACACCGCCTTCAATGTGATGCACATAAGTCCCTCCACCAATGGCAAGGCATTCACCCTCATTTCCTGTGACAGTTTCATACACTTTCAAGAGCGTTTGCACGAACGGAGAATTTTCGTCCGTATAATGCGGTTCATCACAAAGAATTGCTTCACACGCAATAGGCGACAGCATTTCCTTCATTTTTGCAACGATATTTTCACCGTGACAGCAAACAGGGAAACGAATGTCATTATATGCCGTCAATTTGGTTGCATCCATTTCCATCACGCTACAAACCAAAGTCAACGCTCCGGAAATGTCGTCATTCGCTGAAATTCCGCAGGATTTGCCGTCCGTTTCACCGTAGGGGTACAATTGGGAAAGCTGGTAAATGATGTTGCCTTGTTGCCCTCCAAAATGCAGAGAATCCAGAATTTCCAATAAAAACGTCAATGCATTCTTACCCTTTTCGGGGGTGGAGGCATGAGCAGATTCCCCATTGACAGAAACAATAATGATATTGTTGTCAATGTCAATTTCTGTTTCAGGGATTTCAATGGGGTAGCATTTCTTCAAATCGTGTACAACCTGTTGCACGTCTTCCAATTGGACACCCCCCAAGAGAGCGCACGCATTGGCAGGGACAGCGTTAATCACGTCACCAGCTTTGAGCTTGATAATGTTAGATTTTCCGTCCGTGAAATCAAACGACAATTTCAGACGGCACATACCTTTTTCAAGGTTGATAACCGGATAATCACCATCCGGCGTGAACACCATCGGGGGAAGGGTGCGCTTTTGCATATAATAGGCTAAATCTTCTGAGCCGTTCTCTTCATTCGTGCCGAGAATCAAGCGGACATTGGATTTCATGGGAATCTGCAAATCTTTCACAGCCCTCATGGCATAAAGGGAAGCGATTGCAGGTCCTTTGTCGTCAGACGTGCCACGACCTAATAATTTATGGGTAGTTTCATCATAAATTATTTTGTATGGGTCAGAATGCCAGCCGTCACCCTCTGGCACAACATCCAAGTGAGCCAGAATGCCGAGCGTGGTTTCCATTTGATTGAGGTCTGCACTTCCTGCATAGTTATCAACATTTTCAGTGGTAAAACCATATTTTTGGCATTTGTCCAACATCAATGCCAAAGCCTTTGCAGGTTCAGACCCGAACGGCATATTTTCGAGGGCATCCCCCTGTACACTGCGGACGGCGACAATTTCGCCCAAATCTGCAATCATTTCATCCGCATGGGATGTGATATAATCATGAATTTCTTTTTGATAACGCATACAAAATACTCCTTTTCATTGAATTCTGTCGGCTAAAATTTTCGTGATGATTTTCGAAATTTCAGCATTTTTATCAAATCCGATAATATCAGGATAGAAAATATAATCAGAAATATTCGAAAGACCTGTTTCTTTTTCCAACACCTTTAATTGAAAGTCCATTTCTGATTCACTGTATTGACATTCGCTAATTTTCCGGATGATTTCAGCCAATTGTTCATCTGTCAATCCTTTGAAATCAGGTTCAGGCATACAAAAAGAACGTGCTAATTCTTCCAAACTCGTCCAGCCCCAATATTCCAAACAGTCATTGACAGAAATTGTCTGATTTCCTGTGATTTCACGCAGTTCCAACAAAAGTTTATCCGCCTTTTCACTGTCGCCAAAATCGGTGATTTTTTCAATGATTTGCATAATTTCCTGCAATTTTGCATCAGAATTCATATTTTACATTCTCCTAAAAAATGCACCGTCCATTGAGAACGGTGCATGAAAATTTATTGTTTGCAAAGCTCCTTATACAGTGCTAAATAGGAATCAGCGGACGAACTCCAACTGAAATCAGACTGCATTGCACGTTTTTTGAGAGCCTTCCATTCTTCGGGGGTATCATAAACAGCCTTTGCACGTTTCACGGCATCTAACATATCATGCGCATTATAGGTCTTGAAACTGAAACCATTTCCGTCATGATTGCCGTCATCTTTAACGGAGTCACGCAGACCGCCAGTTTCACGCACAATCGGAACTGTACCATAGCGCATGGAAATCATCTGAGCGAGTCCACAAGGTTCACTTTGGGACGGCATCAGGAACATATCCGCACCAGCATAAATTTTCCTTGCTAAATCCGGCTGAAATCCCAATGTCACACTGACTTTATCAGGGTATCTTGATTGCATTTCAGAGAAGAAATCCTCATAGATTCTTTCACCGCTTCCCAAAATGGCAAACTTACAGCCCATATTCACAATATCTTCAAAGACGTAGCGAATCAGGTCAATTCCCTTATGAGATACAAACCTTGTTACAATGCCAATGATAGGCTCGTCACCCTCTTGCAAAGCCAATTCAGAAAGCAAATTCTCTTTGCAGGCATCTTTTCCAGAAAGCTTTTCAGCACTGAACTTTTCAGCGATTAAGTCATCTGTTTCGGGATTGTACAAAGTGGTATCAATGCCATTGAGAATGCCACTCAACTTATATTGTTTATTGACAAGGATTCTGTCAAGCCCGTGGGAATACCATGGGTCAAGAATTTCCCATGCATAACTTGGGCTGACAGTTGTAATCTTATCAGCGGTTTCAATTGCGCCCTTCATCATATTGATAGCACCATCATATTCCAGAATGCCCATATGATAAAGCGGAATGCCCATCACTTCATTGAGGACTTCACGCCCATAATTTCCCTGATATTGGATATTATGAATTGTGTACACGTGCTTGATATTCTGGAAACCCTGCTGATATTTATAGAATACCTGATAAAATACCGGAATTAACGCTGTCTGCCAGTCGTTTTCATTGATAATATCCGGCTTGAAATCGATACAGCGCAGCATCTCCAGAACTGCCCTTGAAAAGAATACAAATCTTTCACAATCATCATAGAAGCCATAAAGCCCATCACGCTTGAAATAGTATTCATTATCAAGAAGATAATAGGTGACACCATTCCAGATAGCAGTATAAATACCGCAATACTGCTTGCGCCATGATACGTCAACAGTGAAATGTGTCAAAGAAGTAAGCTGAGCGCACAATTCAGGATGTGCTATTTTAATTGATTTATAATATGGCATAACGACCCGACAGTCGTGACCCTTTTCCATTAAAGCATGAGGCAAAGAGCCAATCACATCCGCCAGACCGCCGGAGGCTGCGAACGGTACAGCCTCACTTGCAGCAAACAGTATATTCAAGGTTTGTCACCTTCCATTCTTCCTTAAAGTTTTGCGTTCTTCCCAATATAAACCGGATAGCTTTCAGAGCCGGTCAAAACTCTGCCATCTTCTGTCGTTACATTCTTATCTGTGATAACAGAAGTCAAAGAGCAATCACTTCCAATTGTTGTCCCCTGCATCAAAACGCAGTTCTTGACAACGCTGCCCTTACCAACCTTAACACCACGGAACAGGATACTATTTTCAACAGTTCCCTCAATGATACATCCATCAGCAATCAAGGAATTGGAAGCCTTAGATTCCAGACCATATTTCACTGGTCCATTGTCTCTGGTCTTAGTATAAACAGGAGCATCTGTCTTAAACAATGCCGCTCTGTTTTCTGCTTTGAGAAGAGCCATATTTGCACGGTAATAACTCTTGACACTGTCAATTCTGGAGAAATAGCCGTCAAATTGATAGCCCATGAAATTGAATTCCTTCACACGAGCCTGTAAGCAGTCACGAATGAAGCTATATTCATTACGGCTTGCAGCTTCCTTAACAATTTTGGCAAGGAAATCTTTTCTCATCACATACATATCCAAGCAAATCTTGCATTCACCAGATAACTGCGGGTCAACCAAAACAGTTTTAATTCTTCCAGTTTCATCCATTTCAAGGACATCAACACAAGAGCCGGACTCTTCACTATACTTGTAATTGCCATAAACTGCGGTAATGTCCGCACCGGTTGCAATGTGCTGATTGATAACGTCCTCAAAGTTGATATTGCATACATAGTCGCAGTCAGAGAGAACGACATATTCACATTTTGCATGTTCCACATAGCTCCATACATTATTCAGAGCTTCCAGACGACCACGGTAAATGCCTTCTGCACCACCATTCTGACTGAACGGAGGGAGCAAATGCAAACCGCCTTTCTTTCTTGCTAAGTCCCATTCACGACCTGTTCCCAGATGGTCAAGCAGTGAACCATAATTAGACTTTGTAATCACACCAACTTGAGTAATTCCAGAATTCACCATATTGGAAAGCGGAAAGTCAATCAAACGATAACGACCGCCAAACATGATAGAACCCATTGTTCTCTGTTTTGTCAACTCCACAACGGTAGAATCGTGCAGAGAGGCAAAAATCAAACCAAGTACATTATTATTTACACCCATTTGTGAAACCTCCTTTACGCATTTTCAACGACAATATCTTCGTTTTTACCGATGATTTCTTTCGGCTTCACGAATGCACCACTCGGAACAGTAATATTATGTCCAACCACTGCAATGCCCCAATCGTCACGATTTTCAATACTTTCAGGGCTAACACCAATCTTTGCACCGGATTCTACAACGCAGTTTTCACCAACAATTGCATATTCTACCACTGCACCAGCCTTAATCACTGTTCCGGGCATCAGAATGGAATAATTGACCACTGCGCCCTCTTCAATGGTAACACCAGAGAAAATGACGGAAAAATCAACCTTACCACTAATGCTTGAACCTTCTGTAATCATAGAATTTTCAATCTGTGCATTTTCGCCGATATATTGCGGTGGCATATTGTTATGTCTTGCATAAACCTTCCATTTCGGGTCATACAAATCCAACGGAACGGATGGGCTGAGCAAGTCCATATTTGCTTCCCACAAAGAATCCAATGTACCAACATCTTTCCAATATCCATCAAAAGTATAAGCAAATAAGCGTTCCTTATTCTGGAGCATTGCCGGAATAATGTCCTTACCAAAGTCCTTAGAACCGGTGTTTGCATTTTCATTTTCAATCAGATATTTCTTGAGTTTCTTCCATGTGAAGCAATAGATACCCATAGAAGCAAGGGTAGATTCTGGATTTTTCGGCTTTTCTGTAAAGCGTACCACTCTGTTTTCCGCATCTACTGTCATGATACCGAAACGAGAAGCCTCTTCCATTGGTACGTCAATGACAGCAATTGTACCATCAGACTGATTCTTTTCATGGAATTCTACCAATTTGGAATAGTCCATCTTGTAAATATGGTCGCCACCAAGGACAATCACATATTCAGGGTCATAGCGTTCAATGAAACGCATATTCTGATAAATTGCATTTGCAGTACCCTGAAACCAGTCTGCACCTTCTTTGGTTTCGAATGGTGACAATACATGGACACCACCATACATTCTGTCCAAATCCCAAGGCTGACCATTTCCGATATATTCATTCAAAACCAATGGTTGATACTGTGTCAATACACCAACTGTATCAATACCGGAATTGGTGCAGTTGGAAAGTGCAAAGTCAATAATACGATACTTACCGCCGTAAGGAACGGCAGGCTTTGCCACATTTTGCGTCAGGGCATATAATCTGCTGCCCTGACCACCAGCCAACAGCATAGCGATGACTTTTTTCTTAGCGTTCATAGTTTTCCCTCCTGTAATAACAATCAAATCAAATTCAGTATCAGGTTTCTGTCACTTCTTCAACGGATTCTGCTTCTTTTTCCTTTGCAGCTGCTTCCTTTTCCTCTGCCTTCTCATCAGCTAATTCAGCAAGAGACTTTCTAGGCTTCTTGACAGGAACTCTTTTCAGGTACAGAACGGACAATGCCGGCAATGTCAAAGAAATACACTGGTCAAATCCATGCATACCATACTCAATTGTTTCATAAGATGTCAATGCAAGACCCTTTCCGCCAAATTCCTTGTCATCTGTACTGAACAGCAACTCATATTTTCCTTCAAACGGTACACCAATCTTGTAATCTTCACGAGTGACCGGTACAAAGTTGCAAATTGCAATAATTTCACTGCCATCATCAGCAATTCTGCGAAATGCAATCACACTTTGCTTGTAGTCATCATGTGAAATCCAGCTGAAACCGCCCCATGAATCGTCATTATCCCATAATGCTGGGGTATCGAGATAGAGTTTATTCAACTTCGCTACAAAGTCCTTAGTTTGTTTGTGTTCTGGTTTGTCAAGCAATTCCCAATCAAGGTCAGTTTGATAATTCCACTCATTTTTCTGTGCAAACTCCTGCCCCATGAAAAGCATTTTCTTTCCGGGGTGTGCCATCATATACGCCAAGAATGCACGATAAGAAGAGAATTTATCCCCCTCTAACCCCGGCATCTTGTTAATCATGGAACACTTACCATAGACAATCTCATCATGAGAAATCGGAAGAATGTAATTTTCAGAGAAACAATAGAAGAAGGAAAATGTCAGTTTGTCATGATTGAAAGCCCTGTAAATCGGGTCAAGTGACATATACTGCAACATGTCATTCATCCAGCCCATATTCCACTTGAAATTGAAGCCTAAACCACCAATATCCGTCGGCTTTGTCACCAAGGGCCAAGCAGTAGATTCCTCTGCAATCATCAAAACATCAGGATGTTTCGAGAAGACAGACTCATTCAATCTCCGGAAGAAATCAACTGCTTCCAGATTTTCATTACCGCCATTGATGTTGGCTGTCCATTCACCGTCTCTTCTGTCATAGTCAAGATAGAGCATAGATGCCACTGCATCCACACGCAAGCCGTCAAGATGGAATTCATCCAACCAATAACATGCACTGGAAATCAAGAAAGAACATACTTCACCCTTGCCATAATCGAAAACCCGTGTTCCCCAAGATTTATGCTCCATCTTTTTGGGGTCGGTATATTCATAACAACAAGTGCCGTCAAACTCATACAGACCAAAATCATCCTTTGGGAAGTGGGCAGGAACCCAGTCCAAAATGACACCAATTCCAGCTTGATGGAATAAATCAATCATTTCACGGAACTGGTCAGGCGTACCATATCGGGAAGTGGGCGCATAATATCCAGTAACCTGATAGCCCCATGAGCCATCATATGGATATTCTGTCAAAGGCATGAATTCGATATGTGTGTAAGACATTTCCTTGACATAAGGAATCATTTTTTTAGCGAAAGCAACATAATCGAGAACTGTTCCATCCTCATTGCGCTTCCACGAATCAAAATGTACCTCATAAATGTTCATTGGCTGTTTATAGACAACCTGCTTTTTCTTTTCCTCCAACCATTCTGCATCATTCCATACATAGGAACTTTCATAGATTTTAGATGCATTGGAAGGACGGGTTTCGAAGTGATGACCATACGGGTCAGATTTCATGAGAAATTTTCCGGTTCTTGTTTCGATGCTGAATTTATACATCTCAAATTGGGAAAGATTGGGAATGATTGTTTCCCAAACCCCATCGGCAATTGTGTGCATGGGATTCACTTCTCTATCCCAATGGTTGAAATCGCCAACAACCGAGATACTAACGGCATTGGGAGCCCATACACGGAAACGATGTTTCTTTTCACCATTTTCTTCAATTGCATGAACCCCGAAGAACTTATAGCTCTCACAGTTTTTCCCCTGATAGAATAAGTATAGTGGGAAATCATTTGGGTTGCTTACTTGTTCGCTCATAGCATTACCCCCTTTACATTTATTATTTTATCAGAAAATTCATGATGTTTCAAGTGTTTTCCATCTCCGTGTCAAAATTTCATATAGTTCTATAATTTTGAACTTTTATTTTTGTGCAACTTTCACAATATTTTTGGAAAGGATGTCATAGTTCTAGAAGTTTCAGGCATCAAATTTGTAAGAGATTGACAATTTTTGTCATCTGTTTCACATACAATTCTAGCGACAATTACAGTCATATCATCACGCTGATTTCCGCCAAGGAATACCGCAGACTTTTCGCAGACAGAATCCACAATTTCAGTCAAGGGTAAATCCTGTTGCAGGAGCTGACGGATGTAAGGAAATTCCGCTTCTCCAATTCCATCCGATACCATCACAATGGCATCCCCCTCGTTGGTAGTGACATGACGTGATGAGGGCATTGCATCCGGTACAATTCCCACAGGGAAACTTTGTGAACTAATCCTCTGCATTTGTCCGTTGCTATAAAACAATGTTGCAGCAGCTCCTGATTTGCTGACCGTAATAATCCCTGTATCCACATTCAAAAATAAAATATCCAGCGTTGCAAAATTTTCGGTACTGGTTTCTGTTAATAGCATCATATTCACCAATTTGACAGCCGTTTCCGGTGGCATTCCACTAGTTACCATTTTCCGGAATGTCCGCACGGCAATTCTTGAGGCAAGGGATGCCATACTACCGCTCCCCATGCCATCAGACAAGACAAGATATTGATTTCCGGCGGAATCCGTGAAAGCATCTGCATGGTCTCCACAGCGTTCATATTCGGGTGCATTGATGCTTTTATACGCATACTCCATGTAATAGGGTGCAACCTCTGAAAAGCAATAGCGAAAGCATTTTTTTTGTTCGCATTTCATGAAATTCAAAGGCACATTCAAACGTCTTGACAATAATTCCTGTATGGTGGCAATGGGAAAATTTTCCTGTTTGCTGTAAATTTCTGCACAATATCTCCCACTTCTCAATTGGTACACGAAACAGGATGCTTCATCACAAGCACAGGTATGTAAAATATTCTGTAATGCTGCGGTTTCAGGTTCGGAGCAAGTTCTTTCACGTCGGGCGGCGGTATCTGTTGTGAGCATTTCCATCAATTGCAGACATTCCAGCGTAACGGAACGATTCTGGAGCATATGAACCCTTTGCATTTGAGCGAGTGCCGTTTTTCTGGTAATTTCGGACGCTGCCGAAAAAAGCCGTTCTTTCCGGAGACAATAGAAGGTATTCTGTGACTCATGCAAGAGCATTCGAAAACAAATTTCTGTTTTCCTTGCGTTTTCCGGCTTCCAGCAATCCTGACAGCATCCTGTACAAACTTGATTTCGCATCTGTGAAACGGCATCTTCCGGCTTTTGGATATTCAGGCGGTGCATGACTTCTGAGGTTTCGTCATGGAGTTCCTGCATGGCATTGCTCAAAAATCGCTCTTGCCTTGAACGTGCCAAGCGGTCAGAAGTCCGCACCTCTTCAGGAGCTATCAAGATGTAAATATCAACATGACAATACAAGGCATACAATGTGCAAGCTAATATCAGTTCAATGATGATTTTCACAATGTCTGTATGATTTCCCAGCATCGCACAACTTAATAATTGCATTAAAAAAAATGTGGGGATATAAAACGCATTCGGAAAACTTGACACGAACCCTGCTAACATTCCTGTCACTGGTAAAAATAATAAGGGCATTCCCAATTGTACCCCACAAAGTACCACACCACAAGCAGTCAATGCCCCACATAATGTACCGCCTTGCTGATGTAACTGCTTTGCACAAAGCATTGTCAAGGCAATTCCAATAATCCGCCCCAAATTACAAAAAGCCGTATCTAATCCGCATAATGCCGTAATGGCTAGCATATAAGAAAGTGAAAAAGCAAAACTCTTTCCGGCATTGAAAGAGATTCGTTTCTGTTTTTTGAGGTGATTCCATGCATCTGCTAAAAAATAGGCTGCAATTCCTGTTAATAACGCTTCCACAATGTAAAGCGGTATCATGCCTTTTCGGGTATTCAGAAAGCAATCTACAAAAAAGCCCCCTGCAATTCCTCCACACGCTGTAATGATTGCCAAAATGGAAGGCTTCAATCTGTCACGAAATAGCGCACGAATGCACACGACCCCTATCAAGGCAGCCACCAGAAAACGCATTTCTTCCGGTGCGCCTTCTGCGATATATGCCAATAATGCCCCCGACAATATCGCAAAACTGTAAAGCGGTGTGCAGATTCCAGCAATGGCAACCGCCAACGGTGAAGCCGTTCCGCTGACTTTTCCTATCGATAGCAGAAATCCCCCTCCCAATGCCAGAAAACAGCACACCAGAACCCGAAAGGGTTCATGTTTCCATAGTCTTTTCAATGTCAACAAAGTTGCATCCTCTCCTTTGATAAATCATATAATATTATTATACAATACTTAGAATGCATCTTTTGTCAAAACGTGTTGGAATTTTACGGAACTTTCCATAAAAATCATGCTATTTCCTGCGAATTTTTCCGTTTCCCAAAAAAGCACCGCCATTGGCAGTGCTTCTCTGAAAAAAATTATATTTTGTCAGCGTTCTGAAATTGGTCAACAGCATTACTGAGCCTTGCCAATTCCTCCATTGTGAGTGATTCAATCCGCACGGATGGCAACAACCCAGCCGTTTCAAAAATCGCTGAAATCTCATTTTTCGGGATTCCCAATGCACCAGCCAACACACCGCCTAATTGCTTTCGTCTCTGCGAAAATCCAGCTTTCACCATGCGGAAAAATAATGCTTCATTGGCAATGTTCCAAGGTCTTTCAGAATGCAATTGAATCTGCATCACAGCAGAATCGACATTCGGGGACGGCATGAAATTTCCCCTCGAAACATCAAATAATTTCGTTGCCTTTCCATAATATTCCACGGCAACGCTCACAGCTCCGCTCTCACGGCTTCCAATGGGCGCACAAAGCCTCTGTGAGGCTTCTTTCTGTACCATGACTGTGATGGTTTCAATGGGTAAATGCTCCTCTAATAGGCGCATTAACAGGGGAGAGGTGATATAATACGGCAGATTCGCACACACTCCCACATGAAGCCCCTGAAACTCATTCTCAATGAGGGACTGCAAATCATATTTCATTGCATCCCCATGAATGATATGAATGTTGTCAAATTCCTGCAAAGTCTCGTCAAGAATGGGGAATAACCGCTCATCCAATTCAATGGCGACTACTTTGCTGGCACGTTTGGCGAGTTCCGCCGTCAATACTCCAATTCCTGTCCCAATCTCCAGAATGCCCCAACCTTCACGAGCGTTCCCCATTTCAGCAATTCGGGGGCATATGGTCGGATTGATAATGAAATTCTGTCCGAGGGATTTCGAAAAATGAAATCCATGCCGTTCCAATAATTCTTTGATATATCCAATATCCGTCAATGCTTCCATACTTCACCGCCTAACGCTTCTATAATGGCTTCTGCACAGTGAATGCCGTCCACTGATGCGGATGTAATGCCCCCTGCATAGCCTGCGCCCTCTCCGCACGGATACAAGCCTTTCACGGTTGTACAATGATACGCTTCATTTCTCAACATCTTGACAGGGGAAGAGCTTCTTGACTCGACACCGGTCAAGATGGCATCCGGTTCGGCAAATCCGTGTAAACGCTTGTCCAATTCGGGGATTCCGATTCTCAACGTCTCACAAATATAGTTTGGTAAATATTGGTCAGGAGATGCAAATTTTGTGGATGGGGTATAAGTCGGGGTAATCTTCCCGAAAGAAGTCGATTCTCTCCGTTTCAGGAAATCCCCCACACGAATGACAGGAGCTGAATAATTTTTTCCGCCTGCAATAAATGCCTTTTCCTCGATTACTCTTTGCAGATACATTCCAGCTAACGGGTGTTCACTGCCGAAATCTGCCGGAGTAATCCCCACCAATAAGGCACTGTTCGCATTTCGTCCGTTTCGTGCAAAATTGCTCATACCATTGACAGCAAGACGATTTAATTCAGACGATGCCGGAACGACTTCCCCCCCCGGACACATACAGAATGTGTACAAACTTCTGCCGTTTTTCAGGTGAACGGCTAATTTATAATCTGCTGAACCTAATGCAGGATGATTTGCAAATTTTCCATATAATGCCCGATTGATGTCGGATTGTAAATGCTCAATTCTTACCCCCATGGAAAAGGGCTTTTGTGCAAGGGGAATGCCGATTTTGTGTAATTGTTCCATGGTATCCCTTGCACTGTGACCGATGGCAAAAATGGCGTAATTGGTTGCAATTTCGAAATCCTTGTCATTTTGGGTATACTGAATCGAGGTCAATGCATTGTCTTTGGTGGTGAAACCTGTCATTTTGGCACGGAAATGAATTTCTCCGCCCATGACCTGAATCATTTCACGGATATTTTTCACGATTGCTGTCAGATTATCCGTGCCGATATGGGGTTTTGACTGGTATAAAATTTCTTTGGGTGCGCCGAACTGTACAAACGTCTCCAACACAAAACGGATTCTTGCATCTTTGATACCTGTGTTGAGTTTACCATCTGAAAACGTCCCTGCACCGCCTTCCCCGAACTGAATATTGCTTTCTGGCAGTAATATTCCATTTTCACGGAAATTCCTGACGTGTTGCATACGTTCTTCCACCGGACAGCCACGCTCCAAAATGATGGGTCTCATTCCGGCTTTGGCAAGGACATAAGATGCAAACATCCCAGCAGGTCCAAACCCCACAATAACAGGTCTTTGCTGTGTATGACAGATTCTGACCTGATATTTCAGATTTGTCGCTTTTGCAATGTCCTTGTCTTTTGATAGGACACGGAGAATTTTATTTTCACCCTCTGCCTTGACATCAACGGTCAAAAGAAAAGTAATATTGTCTTTTTTTCGGGCATCCACGGATTTTTTGCGGAGCTGTACGGATTTTATCTGATTGAGTGGAATGTGTAGTTTTCGCCCAATGATATGCTGTAATTGTTCGTCCGTATAGTCAAGCGGAACACGGATATTTTGTATTCGAATCAAAGTATTTCCTCCTTTATCAAAATGGGGGAAATTGCCCTTTGAAGCCTCAGCACAAATTGCTAAAAGCTAATGCAATTTGCACTGAGAGGGCAATTTCCCCCATACCCCTTTTATATTATTATTAAAATGGGGGAACGCAATGCATGAAATCTTGACACACGAAATCGAAAACAAAATTTTCTCATTCGTTTGTGTCAAGAGCATTGCTTTTCCCCCATCCCCCCTTATATTACTATATTTTTCACTGCCCTTGTTGCACTTGCCCAGCACCAGTGCAAATGATACCCCCCACAATCTGCATGAATGTCTACGGCTTCCCCAATGACATACAAGCCGGAATATTTTTTCACCTGTAAATATTCATCCAATGCCGAACCTTTGACCCCTCCGGCGGTGGCTTGTGCCTGTTCAAATGTGCCTGTATTCATGACAGGGAATACAACATGATGCATTATGTGTGCAATCTGCTGTAATTGTCTGTCCGTCAAGGCATTGCAGGGATAATCCGCACGGATTCCGCACACTTTCAGAATATGCCTTGCCATTGGTTTGACGAGTAAGCCCGACAGCATATTTTCACTGTCTGCATTGTAACGGATGGAACGCATCACATACAATTTATCAAGGGTATTTTCTGCCGTATCTTCCGGAATGCAGTCAATTGACAGGCTGAAATCCTGAATCCGCCTTGTATCGACAAGGTGAGACAAATTAAACACGCAGATTCCGGAAAGATTATTTTCATTAAACTGAATTTCCCCTGATTCCGTCCGCAGTAATTTTGACCTGTCATATAATGCAATATTCCCCTTAATTCTGATACCTTTCAGGGAATGAAGCTGTTTTTTGTCGGAAATCAGAGGGCATAAAATGGGCTTTGGTGTCGAGATGGAAATATTGAGCGATTCCAATAATTTCCATGCCGTTCCGTCCGTCCCCAATTTCGGGGAAGCATGACCCCCAGCCGAGAAAATGACATTCTTTGACAGGAATTCCATTTCATCTGTGACGATATGCCACAAATCGCCTTTTTTGTAGAAACGTGTCACATTTTGATTACAAAAAATTTCGGTCTGTGTCTGTTCCAATGTCAGACGGAATGCATCTAAAACAGCATTCGCCGTCATGTTATAGGGGTAAATCCTTCCGGCGGAATCGGTTCGGGTATAAAGTCCCATCATCTGAAAAAAGTCCTCTGCCGTGCCGAAATCGGAAAGGATATTTTGCAGTGTTTTTGTCGGAATACTGCCATAATAGTCGTCAGAAGTAATATTTTCATGGCTTAAATTACAGTGTCCGTTTCCGGTTGCAAGAATTTTCTTGCCAATTCGTGGCAACTTTTCAAGGATGGCAATTTCATGCAGTCCCATTGATTGTGCCTGTACCGCAGATGCCAGCCCCGAAGCCCCTCCGCCAATAATCACTAATTGATATTGTTTCATAAATTACCCTGTATTTTTATGCTTTGATAGTGTACAGAATGGGTATAAGCTTTTCACGGATATACTCATTGGCATAATCATGCTCTTTCATTTCGGAATTCACACAAATGACAGCATTCTGTGCCGGTACAATCGTACAGCGTTGACCCCATTTTCCAGACATATAGTAATAATCAGGATGTAACCAGAAATAATAACCATAGGTTCTGCCATCTCTGCTGACGGTATGGGGGCGCAGTGCCTCATTTATCCATTGAATGGGATACAATCCGCCGTACGTCATGGAATAGCCAATTTTGGCTAAATCAATGGTACGCAGTTTCAGACCGCTTGCGCCAAAGAAATGCCCTTCTGTGTCGTATTCGAATTCATAATTTTCAATTTCCAACGGCTTGAAAATGCGCTCTGCAATAAATTCAGACAGATTGCAATCTGCTGTTTTTTCCGCCATCAGTCCGGCTAAGTAGGCATTGGCATTATTATAGAAAAAACGCTTTGCGCCGATTTCCTGATTCAAACAGGCATTGAAATAATTTTTGCAGGTTTTCCGGTCTGCAAATAATAATTCTTCATTCAGTCCGGAACGCATGGTTAAAAGCTCCTCCAATGTCACCAATGAAAGGGGAGCTGTTTCAGGGGTATGCAGGATTTCGCCGACGGTTGCGGAAAGTGAAAGCTTTCCCTCTGCAATCAATATTCCAATTGCCAAGGATACCATACTTTTGGTGATGGAATACTGTGGATACAATGTATCATCCTGCGGAGTCTGTGCAATGATTTCGCCGTTATGCATGACAACCGCTGATAAAATTTCGGGGTAATCTTTTGTCAATATCTTCATAAAATCTCCAAATCTCCTTTATATCAAAAAAGTTTTTTCCGAGGAAATAACAGTAATGTTATTTCTGCAATCCATCAGAATTTACTGAAATAATCCAATAGACTTTCAGCATAATATTTTTCACTCAAATCATAATACTCATATAAATAAATTTTTCCGTCAGGTTTCAGGACGAAATATCCGCCTGCCCCATTTCCTGCGAACACAACCCCTTCATCTCCGTATTCGCCAAGGTAACAATCTGTTTGTGTCCTGATTTCAGCAAATGAATATATAATTCTGCCAATCACCATCATTTTCCCAGTATTGGGATTTATCATGACTTCATTGATTCCGTTGCTGATTTTTAAAATTTCCAATAGCTCATCAGGAATTTTCTTTTTTGCTTTTTCATATTGCCTTTTGTTCAACGGGGAACGCAGTTGACAGGAATCTCCATACCTTTGCTGAATTAAATCAATGACATTCAAGAAAAAGAACTCCTTTGTAAATGATAACTCATGTTAATCCTCCCATTGGTATTTTGTCAGATTGCCTTCTGCTGTCATGTCGGGGAAATCCCACTGTCTCAATACCTCATAAGCGGCAATTGCCACAGAGTTGGAGAGGTTGAGACTCCGCAAAGTCGGGCGCATGGGAATGCGGACAGCAGTTTCAGGATGCCTGACAAGCAATTCTTCCGGAAGTCCGGCATCTTCTCTCCCGAACATCAGATAAATGTCTTGTTGTGGGTAATTGACATCGCTGTAAGATTTCCGGCTTTTGGTGGTGAAATAATAAACCAAATCGCTGGAATGCAATTCCATGAATTGGGATAAACTTTCATATTCGTGAATTTCTAATTTGTCCCAATAATCCAGTCCCGCCCTTTTGAGGCTTTTGTCTGTGATGGTGAAACCGTATGGTTTGATTAAATGCAGAACTGCACCAGTGACAGCGCAAGTTCTGGAGATGTTGCCCGTATTCTGCGGAATCTGTGGTTCTGCAAGGACAATATGCAATTTTGACATGATTTTGCTCCAATCTTTTCCATTGATAATCACCACTGAAAAGGGCATACTCATTCCTGAAAGGAGTGATTTTCAATGATGAATACAAGTGCCATTATCAAGGGTATCTCTGTCGGAATGACTGTAGGAACAGCTTGTTTTATGCTGGTAAATTCCAATGACAGAAAAAAGCGCAGTATCAAAAGACACGCTGGGAAAATGCTCAAAGCTGCCGGCTCTGTCCTTGATGATATTACAACTTCTATCAAGTAAGAGAGAAATACAGATAGATACGATTGATTCTTTTGGAGCTGTCAGACAGCTCCTTTTCTTTGGATACCCTTTTTATTTTCAAGTTTCATTATACATCAAAAGCAGAATTTTGTCAATATGCATTGTGCCGATAAGATGGGGAAAATCAAATGATGTTTCGGGTATGTTTACGAAAAAATGATTGAAAATATATTGATTTTTATTCTCTGCTATGTTATAATATAATAGAGTGTGAATAGTTGACAATCAATACTTGACACAATTGTAGTTATCCAGTATAATAATATCAAAGATGTATGAAAATGGGAAAGAAGTGAGGAATGTTATGATTACATGGAATATGTTATATTTATCAAACGGAAATTTGAAAGAATCCATACACCGCCTTCAATTGGAAGATGAAACTTCCGATATACTGGTAAGAATTCATACTTCCATCCACCAAAAAGAGGAGGCTGTGGAGCTTGCAAAATTTGTGAAATCCCTAATACCCACCGCCAAAATATTCGGAACAAGTACCTCTGCCGTCATCTACAGAGGGAGAACTTTGTATGACCATTGTGTCATTTCTATCACGAAAATGGAAAAAGACAACCGGATTCAGACTGCACTTTTAGAAATATATGATAATACCAATCATCCCATTGCCCCAATGACATTGGCAAGAAAAGTGAAAGATACTATCCTGTCTGAAAACTCTGACATTCTTTTGACATTTATTACCAGAATGTACCGTGATGTGTATTTATTTATCAATGAATGTAATCAAATTTTCCCACAAGTCAAGATGATAGGCGGTCTTGCCAATATGCCGGAATCCTCCCTTGAAGTATTTGAGCAATCAGGATTTGTTTTCAATGAAGAGCGATGTTCCGAAAAAGCGATAATATTAGCTTCCATTGCAGGTGAAAACATTCATAGTATTGCATCTTATGCGACTGGTGTGGAGTCGTTTGGTTCTGACATCAAAATCAACCAGACAGATGGTAATTGTATTGTGGAATTAAATCATCATCCAGCACCAAAGTATTTTTGTGACAGTGTTGGTTCGATTCTCAAAGATGATTTGGAACTTTCCAACTTATTCCCCTATGTCTATACCCATGCAAAAAACATTCCGATTTTTGTCAGATATTCTTGTGATGATGGCATTGAAAAATTAAGTGCTAACCATAATGTGTTAGAAGGAAACAGTGTCCGCAGGGCTTTCATTTATGACAAGAAAATCGAAATCGATAACCGGAAATTATTCCGGACAATTGAAAAATTTGAGTACTGCGAAACATTGTTCTCTTATTCCTGTAGTGCAAGAGCGGCATTATATCCCAATTCCGTCAAGTGGGAGCTGTCGCCTTATGAAGATACTAACATCTGTGGATGTATTACAGAGGGGGAAATTCTGCATTCTGATGGGAGAAATATGTTTGCCAACTGTGCTTTTGTACTTTGTGCAGTGGGGGAAAGTCCCAAGCATCAGATTCTGAATTCGTACCCATTCAATCATACAGATAATTTATTCAAGGATAACGAAAAGTTATTGCAATATCTCATGACAGCAGAAATTAAGTATCATTTACATGACAATACCTATAATGCTGAAAGCATTGAAAGCATTGTCAAGCATTATGAACAAAAATTGATGTATGAAGAACTTGACCAGATTTCGAATATGTCAAGCTTAATGCGTGATATTCAATTGAGGGGCTGTGACAGAATCTGTATGATACACATTTCTGAAATTTCCCTGATGAAAACCGTATTCGGGGAAGAAGCCGTTTCCCTAGCAAGAAGACGTTTAATCCGTGACTGTCTGGATTATGCCAAAACCCACAATTACTTTATCTATGAAATCAATACATGGACAATTGGAATCGGTTCGCCTTCCTATATGGAAACATTTCAGGATTTCGAAGAGAATATGAAAAAATTGCAAGCCATCCTACCAAGAACAGATATGGACAGCTTGACGTTAATTCCTTATCTCTGTCTGATTGATGGATGTAATATCGAAAATACAATGGATACTTACAATGTTGCGATTTCTGAAATGCAAATGAAGAAAATCCACTTTGCAGTGTATCAGGCAAGCAGTAAGGTTTTAGATGAAAATGCCTATCGTGAAAAGTATAAGATGATTAAATTGCTCAATCATGTGATTTTGAATGATGATGTGATACCCTTCTATCAAGGCATTCACGACAATAAAAAGGGCATTATCGGACATTATGAAGCCTTGATGAGAATTCGTGATAAAAAAGGAAATATTTACCTCCCTTATCAATTTTTAGATGTTGCAAGGGAATTCGGCGACTTATACGAGAAAATTTCAACAATTATGGTTCGAAAAGTCTTTGAACGTTTCAAAGATATGGATGGAATTCATGTTTCTATGAATTTGGGAATTCGAGATATTAAGAATGAAACATTGATTCGAATGATTTATGATTATCTTTCCTTTACGAAACATCCCGAAAACTTCATTTTTGAAATTTTAGAAGATGAAGATATTCATGATTATGATGCCATGCGGAACTTTGTTTCCAGAATCCATGAACTTGGCGGAAAAGTCTCTCTTGACGATTTCGGAAGCGGTTACTCTAATCTTCTGCATATCATCAATTTGAATCTGGACTATGTCAAAATTGACGGTTCGATTGTGCGGAGATGTGTCACGGATAAGAAATGCGAACACCTGATTTCCATTATCAGCAATTGGCGGAACAGTACCGGAAATACCGTGAGTATTATTGCCGAATTTGTGGAAAACATGGAAATTCAGGAGCTTTTGATGAAGTACGGCATTGATTATTCACAAGGGTATCTGTTTTCAAAACCAGCACCAGAATTGATTTCATAAATTGAGGAATATGCGATATGGAAAACTTACAAAAGAAAAGACGGTTGACAATTGGGTTATTATTGGGCGATATGACGGAGCAAAGCTCTGCGAGAATTGTCAGTGGAATTCAAGAAGCTGTCAAAACCAAAAATATCAACGTTGTGATATTCGCCGGAAAACGCATTTTCCGCAGACTCAACAGTGCAGAATATCGACAGTGGCAATATCAATATAATACTTTGTATGACCTTCCAAACAAAGATAATATTGATGGGCTTTTGATTGCTGCCCGAAATATTGGGAGAACTGCCAGCGAAGAAAAGTTTCTGGATTTCCTGCAAGCATATCAAGAAATTCCTACCGTCCTCATGCAAAGGGAGGTTTTGGGGTATCCTTCTGTCAGTGTCGATACAGAAAGCGGATTGAAAGAGGGGCTGGAGTATCTCATCCATAAGGAATATTGTACCAAAATTTGCATGATTGGCGGTTCTGAACATGATAAAGATACAATCATCAAGAAAAATGTCTACCGTACTGTTTTGGAAGAAAATGGGATTGCATTTGAAGAGCGTTATTTTGTAGCCTGTCCTTCTCCTGAAAGGGAACAAGAAGCCTTTGCAACATTGCTTGACCGTAACCCCGATATGCACGCTGTATTCTGTTTTCATGATAAAGTTGCCATTCGATTTTATGAAGCCTTACAAAAAAGAGGGCTTTCCGCTGGTCGTGATGTGAAGGTATTGGCTTATGGTGATACCTCTGAAAGCATTGAAGTGTACCCTCAACTCTCTACGGTTGGTTATGATGTTTCTGATATGTGCTGTCAATCGCTGAATCTCTTATTGAAGCTCATCCACAAAGAAGAAGTGGAATCGATTGTCATTCCTACCAAATTGATACCAAGGGCATCGATTGTCAGGGATTCTCTTCTCTCAAAAGATTACCCCATTAAGACATTGACAACCAAACAATTTGATACGCTTTTTGATGAAATCTTTTTCAAATACCAACATAATGAAAAGGAAATCAATTTCAAACGTTGCTTTTTTGAAATTATGACACGCATTACTTTTACACTGGAAACCAAATATATTGATGATGGTGACTATGAAGAACTTTGCCGATTGGTGGAAATTTTTCTTAGTAATGGTGCATTACGATATACAGATGTTGACTTTTTCATGACATACATTCGCAAATTGAAAGATAATGTGAATTGTTCTTGTGAGGGTCTTCGTTATCGCACCAGAATGCAGGAACTTTGCGACTACATTGATGAGTGTGTCATTCATTACCTCAATCATGCCAACAAAGAGAGATGCACCCAAGAAAGAAGCCGTAAAACCAAAATCAAACAATTTGTGGAAAGAAGCATTCGTTTCAAGCATGGAACGGATAAGGAACTTGTGTTCATTTTCCGGAATATGCATTTATTTGGTGCAACAGATGCCTTTGTGTACCTTCTGGAAAAAAAGAGTATCCACTTAATTCATGAGCGTTTCCAATTTCCGGAAAATTTGAATTTGAAGGTGTTCTATCATAATGGACAAATCAGGAGTATTGTACAAAGTCGTCAGCAAATCTCAAAACGGGAATTGTTTGCAAATCTGAATTCCTTTAGTGATGGTAAAATTTTTGTCGCATTACCTTTGTATTATGAAGAGTACATTTATGGGTTCTTCATTTGCAATATGTTCCCGACAATGTTGACAGAATCTGATTTTATTTCCGAACATTATGGAATTGCTGTCAGACTGTTATATCTTATCCGTGATAATGAAGAAATGGTCAGAAACTTAGAGGAAAAAATTTATCCTCCCAATCGATTCCCAAAATTCAATTGTCCTGTGGGGGATGGTGACTTTTTCACTTCGGAACAGGAATTTATCAATGCAATTCGCTTGCACCTGAATCATCGTGAACAAAAAGAAGACATCATTGTTGGAATCGTTTCAATTAACCATATGAAAATTATCAATGAATGCTTTGGACGTGAAGAAGGCAACAACACCATCAAAGTCATTGCACAGTTACTTCATGATTACATCCATGAAAGCGGATTGATTTTCCATGCCAATCGTGATGAATTCCGCTTTGCTTTTCATGGCTTTTCTTCCCTGAACATGGTGAAAAAACAAATTCTTGATTTGTTGCAAAAAGTCAATGCTGAAAGTGGAAAGCCCTATAATATTTCCATTGGGATTGGTTTAGGGCGCATTCCTTATGGTGTTGACCGTGATATTGATGAAGCCTTTGCCGTGGCTGAAGATGAACATTATGTCGATAAACTATGCAAAAGCATTCATGTAGTCAAAGAAAATTGAGCATAAAAAAGGAGTATCCAGCATATGTATACATTACTGAAAACAAACGGCATTGCAAGACGTGGAAAAGTCGAAACTGTTCACGGAACATTCCAGACACCCTGTTTTATGAATGTCGGCACATCCGCAGCCATCAAGGGGGGAATTTCTTCACCAGAATTGGTTGACTTGAAATGTCAGGTGGAATTGTGCAATACTTATCATCTGCATTTAAGACCCAGTGACACCGTCATTCACAAAATGGGCGGTCTGCACAAGTTCATGAACTGGCACAGACCCATATTGACAGACAGTGGCGGATTTCAGGTATTTTCCCTTGCCAAACTGCGCAAAATCAAGGAAGAGGGCGTATATTTCCAGTCTCACCTTGACGGAAGCCGGTTATTTATTTCGCCGGAAGTCAGTATGCAGATTCAGTCGCACCTTGCCTCAACCATTGCAATGGCATTTGATGAATGTGTCGAAAATCCGTCACCATATGACTATTCCGCCCGCTCCTGCGAACGTACGACAAGATGGTTGATTCGTTGCAAAGAGGAAATGCAAAGGCTTTCTGTTCAGCCGGACACCATCAACCCACATCAGCTATTATTTGGCATCAATCAAGGCTGTACTTTTGAAAAACTGCGTGTCGAACATATGCAGGCAATCAGGGAACTTGACCTTGACGGCTACGCTGTCGGGGGGCTTGCAGTCGGCGAACCAACAGAGGATATGTACAGAATTCTTGATGTCGTTGTACCGCATATGCCCGAACATAAACCACGCTATTTAATGGGAGTCGGGACTCCCTCGAATATCATTGAGGCAGTCGCTAGGGGAATTGATATGTTTGATTGTGTCATGCCCACACGGAACGCACGACACGGAACGATTTTCACATGGCAGGGTATGCGCCACATGAAGAATCTCACCTACCAAACAGACCCCAAACCCATGGACGAAGAATGCGATTGTCCGGCATGCCGAAATTTCAGCCGTGCCTATGTCCGGCATTTATTCAAGGCACAGGAAATGCTTGCAGGTCGCCTGACCGTCATTCATAACCTGTATTTTTATAATACCCTGACTGAAAAAATCCGTGAAGCAATTGATAATGATACGTTTGAGGAATTCCGGAAAAAATATTCCGTAATGCTTGCACAAAAAGCACCAGACGACTAATTTTCTTTCAAGGGGGAAAATTTCATGACATGGGAGTTATTATTATTGAGTGCTGGACTTTCCGCAGATGCATTCGCCGTGGCTGTTTCTGACGGCTTATGCTGTGACCTGAAAAAAAGAAACATACTGACCATATCAGTGTGTTTCGGCATTTTTCAAGGGTTAATGCCCTTATTGGGCTATTGGTTAGGCAGTCTGTTTGGTGAATTGATGAAAAAGGCAGACCATTGGATAGCTCTCATATTATTGGTATATATTGGTATGAATATGATTCAGGAAGCATTGAACCATGAGGATGAAACGGCTCTCACTCTTTCCATGGGTACAACCTTATTACAGGGAATTGCCGTTTCCATTGATGCATTCGCCGCCGGAATCACTTTGACAGCATTTGGAAAAATCAACATCATTCCGGCGGTGAGTCTGATTGCCATAGTGACGGGAATCTTGTCATTGATTGGGGTGTATTTCGGGAAAAGAATCGGTCAGAAAATGGGTTCATGGGTGCGGTTGGCTGGTGGAATCATTTTAATTGGAATCGGGGTCAGGATTTTCATTAGTCATGTTTGGGGCTGAAAAATTTCCCTTGCCAAGAATCCAAATCCGCTTGCATTTTATCAATACCGCCCAATGTGCGTATTTTGTCCATGCTCCAGAGGGGGGCAAGCATCTTACATTTTTCGCCGTCACCGGTCACACGTTCGAGGACGGTTTCAGGGGGAATGACTTCCATCTGTCGGATGACGGTTTCAATGTAATCATGTTGCGACATAACAGAAATTTCCCCAAGTTTCCAGAGTTCGCCGTAACGAGTCCCCCCTAAAATATGCAGGAGCTGAATTTTCATTGCCTGCGGACAGAGCGAACCCAATACTTTAGCAGTTTCAATCATATCTGAAAAGCTTTCATCTGGTAAACCATTGATAATATGTAAGCAAGTACGGATATTTCGTTCCTGTAATTTGTGATAGCTTTCCAGAAACTCGCTGAACGAATAACCACGATTGAAATTTTCCGCCGTTCTGTCGTGGATGGTCTGCACGCCTAATTCAATGGTTAAATAAGTTTGTTCATTCAATTCAGACAATAAATTCAAGACCTCATCCGGCAAGCAGTCCGGACGTGTGCCAATCGATAAACCAACAATTTCCGGACAGCATAAAGCCGTCCGGAATTTTTGTTTGAGTTCGGGAATGGGTGCATAAGTATTCGTGTGTACCTGAAAATAAGCTATCATCTTGAAAGCGGATTGTTTCTTTGCGATTCGTTCGGATTCGAGGGCAATTTGTTCCCGAATGGGGAGGGGCTTTGTAAATGCACCACTCCCACCGTCACAGAACGCACAGCCCCCGATTCCCTTAGTGCCGTCAAGGTTAGGGCAGGTAAAGCCCCCATCAATGACGGCTTTCCAGATACGACCGCCGAATGTATGCTTATTGTGGTAGTATAATGTGTGATAGCGTTTGTTATCATCTGAATAAATAAAAGGATTATTTTTCACCATGATTCAACAGCTCCCATGCAGAAAGATTTGTCATTTCGTAGAAGTCAGAAAAAACATGATTTCTAACCTCAGAGGGATTGACTGAAAGTTTGTGTAATGTATCATTATCATATTTGGATAATTCCGCCCATGCATCATCAGAAGTACCCCTCAATACGGAACTATCAAAATCTTCAATCTGTCCGGATAAATAATGTTCAGCGTTATAGCGTACTATCATTGCATCCGGACGGCTGAAACAGAGCATTCCGAACATGATGGTAAATGCAATGCAAGCCATTTTCCCAAGGTTGAAATCATTCGCAAACTGCTTGATTGCCAACCCCACAAAGCCAATCACTAACAGAATCATAAACCATGTTGTATAAATCCGGAGCTGTGTCATGCCGTATACATGAATGTACATTGCCATTTTTGCAATTGTCGTGCCTGCGATAAAAATGGAGCATCCACACAAGAACGTACCATAGATTTTCTGCATTATCGGACGAACTGCGCCGGAAATCCTCGCCAATAATCCCATTCCGGCAATCACTCCGAAATTGATACAGCAAATCCAGCATAATTCAAAAAAGCCTTTTCGTGCGTATTCTGCATAAGTCAAGCCGTTAGTCTGTCCAGTGAATCCGCCCAGAAAATAGCCGGTCTGCGAAATGATATAGATGACATACAAAACACAGATGGGTGTTACCATTGCATACAATACAGGATTCGGGACAATTCTCAATCCCTCAACTTTTTTAGCGCATTCTTCTTGATTCAGGATTGTGCTTTTGTGAAGGCTTCCCCATACGGAGCTGAATAATCCAGCCCCAATCAATAACCCAACTAATATTTGCGGAATCATCTCCAGCAATTCTTCCGGCGGAATTTTAATCAAGTTGCCAACAATACTGGAAACATTGTCATCTGCTTCAATCAAAAGGGATGCCACCATTGCTGTCAATGGGATTGCTACTACAAGCCCAATGGCAACATAAGCCACATTTTTCCAGAATGTGCCGGATTTGTTACCGCTGAAAATTGCCTGAAATGCCCTGTTGAATTCTGCGAAGGGCTGAGCGAATACGGCTTTATTCACAGAGTAGGGAAGATATTTCAGAACGCCGTGAGGGCTTGCCATTCGCAAAAGTACCAGATTCCACATTATCAGCAGAAAGATGAAATTCAGGAATTTCAAAAAGCCGTTTGCAGTAATGGTATCGACTGCGGAAAAGACATACAAAACGACAATTCCCATCTTATCCCCGAAAAGGAATTCTTTTTTCTCCTTCTTGAAAAAGAGAGTCATAGTGGTAATGATGAGCCAATAAATCAAAGTCGTTATCAATCCGGAAGTGTGAAACCATCCGAACCGCACCAGCAAAAAGCCACACAATAATAAAATTCCGGCTGTCACTCGTTCGGAAGTATGATATTCATACTTTGGAATTTCGGCAACTTCCGGCAATGGATTGACCGGAATAGTTTCAGCGGTCATGGTTTCCGGATTGACCTCTGCATAGAGATTTTGATAATTTTCGTTCATTGTAAATGCTCCTTTCAAAAGCTATTTTTCCAATATGCATAATAGGTTTAAAAAATCTGTCTGTGTGTGAATTTTTTCCGGCAGTACATCCCTGCATATATCAGCACCATTCCAATGATATAGCATAAAATATCCCACCATGAAAATGATGTTCCAATGATAACCGCCCCAAGACTGCCCCGCTCAAATCCTAACATATCCGCAAGGTGGATATATTGCAGAAATTCCGCCAAAAATCCAATACAACACACCAGAAACGGCATTCCTCGTGGTAATACCTTGATGAATATTCGTATCAAGCAGTAAATCAGGGGTATTACCAGAATGTCACCACCGTAAGCCCTCAGCCACATGGAATGCGGTACAAATGCCCCAATCAAAATTTCAATGATAAGCAGTCCCAAACTCCACAAACCATAGTATAGCATTCCTTTTTTAGTCTGCATTTTCTTCCCTCCATTCTAGGATGTCCGCCGGCTGACATTGCAGGACTTCACAAAGTTTGTCAAGCGTGGAAAATCGAATTGCTTTTGCTTTTCCGGTTTTGAGAATGGAGAGATTCGCCGGAGTAATGTCAATCAATTTCGCTAATTCATTGGATGAAATTTTCCGCTTCGCCATCATCACATCCAAATTTACAATAATCGGCACAAACATCCCCCCTTTAGATGGTATAATCATTTTCTTCCTGCAAAATCACGGCTTTGTCAAAGACGTTTTTCAGCACTCGCAGAATCACCCCGAAAAATGCCGCCGCCAATGCCACGATAAAACTCAAAAACCGCCAGAATCCCATAAATGTAAACGGTATCGCCGCCAATAAACAGCACCATGAAATAATCCGCAAATGTCCGCAGTTTTCCGCCACGAATACAATTTCTTTTTTGATGTTGTCCAGCAGTTTCATGAGATGATATAAACAAACTTCTCCACAAACCGCAGCAAGATATAATGTGATTGACAAGGGGAAATATACCGAACCTTCCAACAGTCCAACCCCTTCCGGATAAACAATATCATACCAATGTACCATTGTCGGCACACAAAAGCATAAAATCGGAATGAATATAAACAGCACCCATACCAAAATTTGGGAAAGTGCTAATGATTTATCCTTTGTCCACATGAAATAATTTCCTCCGTTCCTGTTATTGCTATTAGTATAGCACAGAATTTATCATTTGTCAATACCTTTTTATCGTTTTTCGATAATTTTTTTCTTTTTTTCAGAAAAACATCAAAATCAATTGACAGTGCTATGTCATCCATGCTATAATAAAATAGGAAAGAATTTGATTTTCAAGAAAGGATGATGCAATGTGAAAAAAATAATTTCATGCTTGTTAGCGTGTATCATGATAGGCGGAATGTCCCTCACTGCAAAGGCGGAAAGTGTCGGAAACATTGATGATTTGCAGAATTATATTCTGAAGCGTTCGGACGAACTGCCGGAAGGCTGTGACCTCAACGCAGATGGGGTTATCAATGTCATTGACCTTGCTTTGATGAAGCAATTCAAGCGCACACGAACCCTTGAACCCATGGGGACAATTCATACAGGTGATGCTACATTCTACGGCGGAGGCTATGAAGGCGGATGCGCTATGCTTGACCCTGTTTCAAGAAATTATTGGATTACCGCAATGAATATTTTTGATTATAATACCGCACAATTAGCAGGGGCATATCTGGAAGTTACCGGAGAACTGGGAACGATTAACGTACTTGTCACCGACTTATTACCCGAAGGCAAGAAAGGCGACCTTGATTTATATACCGATGCATTCCCCTTGATTGCACCAGTTGAAAAGGGGAGAGTTCCATGCAGTTGGAAAATCATTCCCCTTGATACGGCGGACAATGCACCCTTTACATACAAGTATAAAGAGGGTTCAAGTGCATTTTGGTGCGGAATTCAGGTCAGAAATCACCGTTACCCCATCACCATGCTGGAATATCTGGACAGCTCCGGAAAATTTGTCGAAATCGAACGGCGGAATTATAATTATTTCGAAAGTATGGATTTAGGCGCAGGGGATTTCACGCTCAGAATCACGGATATTTATGGGAATTGTGTCGTTGATAAAAATATTCCCTTAACTCCGGACATTGACCAGATTGGTCATGTGCAGTTTCCGTATTGACGAGGTGAGAATATGAAATGCTTGACAATCGGAATTTTAGCGCACGTCGATTCCGGAAAAACGACCCTTTCAGAGGGATTGCTATATGTTTCGAAAATGATTCGCAAAATGGGACGAGTTGACCACAAAGACGCTTTCCTTGATACCAATGAAATGGAACGTGAAAGAGGTATCACTATCTTTTCTAAACAGGCAAGATTGACAATCCCTGAAAAAGTCAAAGAGGGCGAAAAGCCGGAAGTCGATTTCACCCTATTAGATACCCCCGGACACGTTGACTTTTCTGCTGAAATGGAACGAACGCTTTCTGTGTTGGATTATGCCATATTAGTGGTGAGCGGTTCGGAGGGGGTGCAAAGCCACACGGAAACCCTATGGAAATTACTGGAACATTCCCACATCCCTACCATGATATTTGTCAACAAAATGGACATTGCCAATGATTCACAATCCCAAATCATGGAACAATTGCAAGCAAAATTAAGCCCCTCCTGCATTGATTTTTCCAATGAAGACGAAAATTATTTTGATGCATTGGGTTCATGTGATGAAGTTTTGATGGAACAGGTTCTCGAAACAGGCACAGCCAACAAAATGGATATTGCAAAAGCCATTTTACAACGTCATGTATTTCCATGCTTGTTTGGTTCAGCCTTGAAAATTGATGGAGTTCATGAATTTTGGGAGCTGTTGAACACATACACATTACCCCTTGAAAGCCGTCCGGAATTCGGCGCAAAAGTCTATAAAATCTCCGAAGACGAACAGGGAAAACGCTTGACACATCTCAAAGTCACAGGCGGTACATTAAAGGTTCGTGACATTCTTCACGGTATCAACCCGAACGGCGAACCATGGGAAGAAAAAGTCAGTCAGTTACGACTATATTCAGGGGAAAAGTTTGTTCCGGCTGATGAGGTATACAGCGGTCAGGTTTGTGCTGTGACTGGATTATCTCAGACATTTTCCGGTGAGGGCTTAGGAATGGAACAGAATGCATTAACTCCCATTCTTGAGCCGATTTTGAGGTATTCTGTCATATTGCCATCTGAAATTTCCGTGCATACGGCATTGATGGCACTCCGCAAACTGGAAGAACAAGACCCTCAACTTCATGTGCAGTTCAATGAACAATTGCAGGAAATTCAGGTTCTCTTGATGGGTGAAATTCAATTGGACGTTTTGCAACATCTATTACAGGAGCGTTTTCAGATTCGTGCGGAATTTCAGTCGGGCGGTGTCGCCTACAAAGAAACCATTGCCAAGCCCATTGAGGGAATGGGGCATTATGAGCCTTTGCGCCATTATGCAGAAGTGCGCCTGTTGCTTGAACCGCTGGAACGTGGGAAAGGGCTAATTTTTACCAGCTCATGTCGTGAGGATGATTTAGACCGAAATTGGCAACGGCTGATATTGACCCATTTAGCCGAAAAACAACACATCGGCATTTTGACAGGTTCGCCCATCACTGACATGAAAATTACCCTCCTTGCTGGTCGTGCGCACAAAAAGCACACCGAAGGCGGAGACTTTAGACAAGCCACATATAGAGCCGTGCGAAATGGTTTGATGAAGGCGGAAAACATCTTGCTTGAACCGTGGGTGTCATTCCGGCTGGAAATTCCGTCCGAAAGTCTCGGCAGGGCTATGACAGACTTACAGACCAAAGGCGCAAAATTAAGCCCTCCCGAAAATTCCGGAGAAAATTCCATTCTGGAGGGTTCAGCTCCTGCCATTGTCATGATGACTTATCGAACCAATGTCATGGAATACACAAGAGGAAGAGGGCATTTAATTTGTACTCCGTCCGGCTATGAACCGTGTGCCAATGCGGAAGAAGTCATTTCACGTATCAATTACAATCCGGAAGCAGATTTACATAATTCGCCGGATTCTATTTTCTGTTCCCATGGGGCAGGGGAGCTGGTCAAATGGGATGCTGTCGAAAATCGAATGCATACGGAATCCCCCTTGAAACAGCGACAAACGACAGAAATCGAACATTCCGCTTCCATTCCTGTCCGGAAATCCTACACAGGCAGTTTGGAAAATGATAAAGAATTGATGGCGATTTTCGAAAAAACATACGGAGCTGTCAAGCGTGATAAACGTGACGAACGTCACAACCTCCATACGGAAAAATCCTCTCCCAAGTCGAAACCTGTCCCCCTACCCAAAGGCAAGGAATATTTATTAGTAGATGGCTATAATATTATCTTTGCATGGGATGAATTAAGGCAATTGTCCGAAAAAAGCCTTGATTTGGCAAGAAATCGGCTGATTCATTTGTTGAGCAATTATCGGGGCTATCGTCAATGTGAATTGATTCTGGTCTTTGATGCCTACAAGGTCAAAGGCAATACAGGCAGTATCACGGAAGATGGTGGTATCAGCATTGTATACACCAAAGAAGCCGAAACCGCAGATACTTATATTGAGCGAGTTTCTCACGATTTGGCGAAAGAATACCGTGTTCGGGTGGCAACGTCTGACGGTGCGGAACAGGTCATTATCTTTGGTTCGGGAGCGTACCGCATGACCGCCGAAGAATTGCGCTATGAAGTCATACAAGCAGACGAAGCCGTCAAGCCGTACCTCAAAAAGACATAACAAAAAAAAGCCGGCATTTTTCAGCCGGCTTTTTTGATGATAAATCAGAACTTGCTATTCTTATATGGAGTAATGCAACCATATATTCAATGCTAAAAACAATACAATTTGTAAAGCTGTTACTGAAAGAACACCTTTTTCTATTGCAAATGATTCATCTTCATCATCTTGCAATTCAAACCATTTCAAAAATTTTTGACGGCATAATTTAACAAACACAAAATTCCCAATAATCATCAGTAGAGCATTCAGCCAACCATTTCCGAAAAAAATATTTGTTGTTCTCCAACAGCCCAAAAATTCTATACATACTAAAATCCAAAATACTGCATATTCCTTTTTCATTGTCATTCTCCTGTCAGAAAACCACTCGAAACAACATGATTATTAACAGTACTATTGCAAATGCCCCATAAGGAATTGCTGTGTTGTATACCACAAAGAAAAATATATCATCTTTTGAGAGCTGTACCGATTTTTTCCAAAGCATCACGCATATTAGCACTAACAAAGCAGAAATCCCAAGAACAGGCAACAAAAACAACACCATCACCATTAAAGCATACTCTATGCCAAAGTCCATAAGAATGTAGTCAATCAGCAAGACAAGCGTGGAAATTGCATAAATCCATATTGTTTGTTTTGTGTTCATGGTTCATCTCCTTGCCAAATTCTGATTTATTTATTCATCTTCTTTTTGATGATTTTCCCCAACTTGCCGACTCCGAACGCAATCGCTGCACCAGCCGCCGCCGCACCAGCAAGCGGAACAGTGGCATTTCTCAAATTAAGCCCCTTTCTTTGTCCGAAAGAATCGCTTTCGCCCTTGGGGTCAGGGGGGAAGTGTTCAATGTCATATTCTGCCCAAACGTCATTAGTGGGGATTTCGAAGCAATCAAAGAATAACTGTCCATGCCGGACACCCAAACGGAGCGTATGCCATCCCATGTGAATGTGTTCGAGGGAGAAAAATGCCTCTCTGTAACGGCTTTCATGAACTTCATAGCCATTGGAGTATAATTGACCATCAATCCAGATAACAGCATCCAAATCTTTTGCAACCCCTAACAAATGAATTCCACAGCCATAAAAACGAATTTCCATCATCGCCCCAATGGAACTTTCTGCACAAGTCCGATTGTAATATTGATAAGAAGCCATGCCATTGAGTTTCCATTTTCCCTCTGCATCATTCAAATAGCGTACCATTGGAGACATACAATCTTCACGGTAACAATATACCTGTATTGGTAACGGTACATCAAGGGGCTGAACCGTCAAACTTGCGAAACGGTTTCGATAATAAGCACTGCAAAGGCTCACACGTCCGGAACGAATCATGGGGCGGTTATCCAGTTTCGTTTCATAAAGAGAATGCCCATCTGCAAAGCATAATATCAGGGAATCCGTGGCACTAATTCCGATTTTATGAGAAATGTCATATTGAAAATCAGGGACAATTCCATCTTGCAAGACATCATTCATATAACGCAGTTCCCATTTTCCATCTGCATATAAGCGCAGACAAATTCCACTTTCACAAGTTTCCGGACAGGTGACGGCGGAATTATACCGGATACCAATTCCAACGTAATTTTGTGGGGAATCAGAATCAAATATTGCTTCAATAATTGCCTGATAATTTGACCATTTGTCATCCCCTAAACAAGTGATAGGGTTAGGAGTGCCACGAAATCGCCAATTCGTTGGCAGAATGTCTTTTGTAATTTTCTGTTCGAGGAAACAGCCTTTTTTCGTGCGGACAACTTCAAATGCACCGCCTTGGTCAGTGGTATAAAGCGGAGCATTCCCACGATTTTCCATTTTTTTCGTTGGGTAGTCGTATTCATCTACATAAGGGAATAAGAGCCTTTTCTGTTCAGGGATTTTCTTCATAAAGGCTTCATCTCCACGGATATAATCAATTTCCATGGTTGTTGCCGTCACAAGAGAATACGGCTTGACAACAACAGTAAACCCTGCTTCACCGTCCATTCTATGCAGTTTGGTTCTTTGATTTGCCATAAACCAATTATCACCGACTTCATAGGGGACACTGCTTCCGGTGGTTTCCACAGTATAGACCGTATCGGACAATTCCGGCAGATTCTTGACAATGACAAAATAAGACCTTGGAATATTGCTGTCATTGCTGAAAATCATAGTCAGATTTTTTTTGTCAGGGGAAATCATTGTCATATAGTTATGAGTGGTATTCCAGATTGCATGGTCTTCCTCACCATCGCCAAAGCATCCATCCGGTACAATCCGCCAACCAGAACGGGCGAATTTCGTAAAATGCGCTGATACCCATAAGCCAATATCAATGCGGTAATGTCCTGACCATGGTTCATTTGCGGTTATCAATTGTCTGGGAGCATAACACGCACCGTCATAATGGGCAGAGACAGCCGGCTGAAATTCATACATGACCATTTGACCATGAGGGAAACTGTTAATAATACGGTTTGCCACGTCTAATGCGCCATTTCGTCCGGTCATGCCGTTTCCATCTGCACGGCAGGAAAGCCACGGAATACTACAGGGGGCAATCCCTTCACTGTACCAGATTTCTTTTTTGAATTCGTCATGGAGCTGTAACGTATTGGTATCGCCATAAGTGGTATAATGCAAACCAATCACATCCACAGCATTCCGCAGACGCTTATTTCTCATCATTTCAGAAGCAATGGTACGGCTTCCGACTTCATCAGAGGCAACAATTTTAATTTTGCTGAAATCATAAGGCGGTTTTTTTTCTTTTTTCAGCCGTTCCGAAAACCAGATAATCCAATTTGCATCTGCTTTTTCAGGTTCGTTGGCATCAGGGCTAATATAATCAAACTCCAAACCAAAAGTATCATAGGCAGATTGTAACGTTTCCCTGAACCATTGATACCGAGCCTCATACCCTCCAGAAATGCCACCTTTCCGGAATGCTTCTGTCACCCAATGCGGTTCACCCCAACGAAGTAAATCAAGCGTTAAATCAGGGTTAATTTTTTTGGCATCTGCTGCAAGCTGAAACCCTGCACCCCGATGTACATTCGCCTTCACATCAGAATAACGCTTCGTGCATGGTTCAGTCCCAGAAGAGGAATTGACATCTGAACCCATCTCTAATTTTAAATGGGTAAGCCCTGCACCATAACCCACTTGAAACAACAATTTCAAGATTTCCTCATAGACATCTGGAAAATTGCTCTTATAATCCATCAGAAGGCGAGAGGAATTATTTCCTGAAACAAATCCAAGCCCTCTCCAGATGTTCGCCGGATGTTCGCCGATATTGTTCCCGTCAATGGTAATCTGTTTTGTTTTTCTGACGAGCGGTTGATTTTCCATAAATCCTACCTTCTTTCTCATGTTGTTCTCACCTTTGCAATGAGGAATTTAATGTTTTTCCCTTCTTCCGTGAACATTTTTTCATGTTCTGTTTCGAGATTTTCCGCAAAATCGGAATGGTGTAAATCTCTTGTCAAGTAAGTGATTTCAAATCCAGATTCTTGAAAATATTCGAGTGACTCTTCAAACAACTGGTCATCATCTGTCTTAAACCAGAGTTCCCCTTTCAAAAAGGGCTTGTACTGTAATAATTGTCTAGTATGTGTCAATCTGCGTTTCTTATGCTTGCTTTTATTCCAAGGATTACAGAAATTGATAAATATTCTGTCAATTTTATCTTGTTCGCCGAATGCTTCTGATATGTAAGAGATATTATCAATCATGACCCGAACTTGTTCAGCGGTCATCTGATGTTCTTGTAAAGCCTGTTCAATTTTGCGTTTGGCAAGAACAAGCATTTCATTTTTAATGTCAATGGCAATATAATTGACATCTTGCCAATGGATAATTGCCTGACTCGCAAATCCACCCTTTCCACAGCCTAATTCCAACCAGATGGGCTTATCATTCCGGAAAACTTCATTCCAATGATTTTTATTGGCTTTCGGGTCAGCAATAAAAAAGGGGCAGGCTTCTAATTCAGGTCTTGCCCACGGTTTACAGCGAATTCTCATGCACTACCTCCGGTTATTTGAGTAATAGATTCATCAAAGCAACAATCAAACCAATCACAGTTAAAACTGTTCCGATAATGGCATAATGCAATTGTGATTTTTCGGGCTTTTCCTGTTTTTCCTCTTTCGTTTTCTCTTTGTTCTCTACTCCCATAATTCACCTCATAAACTCAATAAAATCTCTTGTCCATTTTTTTGATATTCTTCTATCCCAATTCCAGCCATACGGAACATCATTTCAGAAGCCTGATTTTCCTTTGTTCCGGCATATTTATTATCAAGGTAGACAATTTTCCGAATACCACATTGAATAATTGCCTTAGCGCATTCATTACAGGGGAATAAAGTCACATACAGAATACAGCCTTTCAAGTTGGTACGGCTATTGAGAATGGCGTTTAATTCTGCATGGCATACAAAGGGGTATTTGGTATTGAGAAAATCTCCCTCACGTTCCCAAGGCATGGCATCATCATTGCATCCGGTCGGCATTCCATTGTAACCTACGGAAACAATTTTATTTTCTGTATCCACAATACAAGCACCTACTTGTGTATGATTATCTTTACTTCTTTGTGCTGATAAAAGAGCAATTCCCATGAAATACTCCGCCCAGCTGATATAGTCCTGACGTTTCATAGTACCTCCTGTCAAGGCAATCAGCCCACATAAAACAGCGGTGGGCTGATTGGACTTTCAATCGATTACTTTTTCTTCTTCTGATTCAGGAAAGCAGAGGCAGGGGGCATTTGTGTCCCTCCTGACTTTTTCTTTGTTGGTGCAACCAAATGTGCAGATTCATCACGCATGGCTTCAATTTCGTCTGCATCTTCTGGCTTCACTTCCAAATCTGCTAAATCTTGGTCAAAATCTTCCAAATCGCTGAATTCCAGCTCATCTTCTGAAATGGAAACATCTTCCAGATTCTCAAATACGGACATATCCAATCCAGCGATATTTTGTAATGTATCCTCCAATTGAATTGCGGAATCCTCATGAACTGCGGATTCTTCCGGCATTGCAGATTCTTGTGGTTGGGAAAATTCCGGAGCAGGTTCTTCCATGATTGGTTTGTCCGTGTTCACTTCTTCTGGAATAGGTTCAACCGCAATCTGTGGAACATCAGCAGCTCCCACAGCAGCAGCCCTTCTTTGTGCCTTTTTCCGTTCAGCTTCTTCACGAGCAAGTCTTTCCGCTTCATCAATTGCTGATTCTGCATCTTCTGACGGCGGAATGATTTCATTGATTCCCTGTATTTCTTCCTGTACAGTTTGTACAAATTGCAGAGCTTGTTGTTGTTCTTCCGCTTTGGCTTGTTGTTCTGCTTCTGTGACTGCCTGTTCTTGTGCAATGCGTTGGGCTTCTGCACGAGCGGCTTCTGCTTCGGCACGGGCGGCGGCTTCTGCTTCGGCAATCATCCGGCGAGTTTCCTCTTGTGCTTTTGCACGGTCAGCAGCAGCTTGTTCTTCCTGACGTTTCTTTTCAGCGGCTTCTGCCTGTTCTCTGAGTCTCCGTTCTTCTTCGGCTTTTGCCTGCGCTTCGGCGGCTTTTTTGGCTTCTAATGCAGCAGCAGCGGCTTCTGCTGCTTCATAGTCAATTTCAACATACAATTCTTCATCAATTGGCACACCCTCATTTTGGAGCTGTTTAACAGGAATCCGTTTCAAGGGCGCATACAGAAACTTATTGCAGGAATCATCCTGTTCCATCGGTCCTTTTTTTTCACAAAAAATCAAGCCATTTTCTCGCTGACGTCTGCCGTATTGACAATAGACACATTTTGGCTGAATCTTTGGATTGAAGTAGTTGGTTTTTCTTCTGAATAAACTGGCTAATCCCATGACTATCACCTCACAAAAATTATATCGGTATCATTATACCATATTTTTTGGAATTTGTCCAGAGTTTTTTTGATAATATCTAAAAATTCACACTCTCTTCTTATTTTCCATCAAACAAATGACCGCACGGCTGAAATTTCCGCACGGTCATAAATGATTTTTACAGTAATGAGCGATACAGTGCGGTGAGGTCTTCCACAGAAGTTTCCTTCGGGTTTCCGGGTCTGCACGCATCATCATAAGCAGACTGCGCAAGGAAGGGAATATCTTCTGGCTTTACAATTTCTTTCAGGTCTTTCGGAATTCCGACATCTGCGGAAAGCTGACGAACGGCATCCACCGCAGCCTTCCGGTATTCTTCAACAGTCATATTTTCCGTACCCTTCACACCCATAGCAGCAGCAATATACTTGTACTTATCGCCGGTTGCTTCTGCGTTGTATTCCATTACCGTCGGCAAAATAATTGCATTTGCCACACCGTGGGGAGTATCATATAATGCACCAAGAGGATGCGCCATAGAATGCACAATGCCAAGCCCTACATTGGAAAATCCCATTCCGGCAATATATTGACCGAGTGCCATTCCTTCCCGACCTTCTGTTTCATTCTTGACAGCACTCCGCAAAGATTTTGCAATAATTTCAATTGCCTTCAAATGGAACATATCGGTCATTTCCCAAGCGGCTTTTGTAATAAATCCCTCAATTGCATGAGTGAGTGCATCCATACCAGTTGCCGCCGTTAAGCTTTTCGGCATACTGCTCATCATTTCAGGGTCAACAAATGCAACAATCGGGATGTCGTGAACGTCCACACAAACCATCTTTCTGTTTTTGTCTTCATCCGTAATAACATAATTGATGGTAACTTCTGCGGCTGTTCCTGCGGTGGTGGGAACTGCCAAAATTGGAACGCTTGGCTTTTTGGTGGGTGCAACACCTTCCAGACTGCGTACATCGGAAAATTCCGGATTTGCGGCAATAATCCCAATTGCCTTCGCAGTATCCATGGATGAACCGCCACCAACGGCAATGATATAATCTGAACCAGAAGCCTTATAAGCGGCTACACCACTTTGTACATTCTCAATGGTGGGATTGGGCTTGATTTCGGAATAAATTTCATAGGGCATATCATTTTTTTCCAGAAGAGCGGTAACTTTAGAGGTGACACCATATTTCAATAAATCAGGGTCAGAACAAAGGAAGGCTTTCTTAAATCCACGACTGCTAATTTCTCCGACAATTTCCGCAACTGCACCAGCACCATGATAGGAAATGCCATTTAATACAATTCTCTGCGCCATATTTTCAATCCTCCGTAAGATAAATAGATTTCTGTTTACAGTTTGTTTTTTCGCTGTCAACTATGTACAGTATACCATTTTTTAATTGATTTGTCAATAGTAATTCATCAGATTTCACAAAAACAAACAAAAAATATCAGATACCGGAATTTTCCGGCATCTGATAAAAATTTAATGAAAAGGGTCGTTGTCTTTGTCATTCCACCAGTGGTTTTTCCATCTTTTGTCATTTTCTTGACTTTTCTTGGACTTTATGCCGATTCTGCGGAATAACATCTTAGCACTTCCTACCAAATCCAACCAGAAAAACAGCAGGAAATTCAAGAACGATACTAAAATAGCGATTCTTACCACCCATCCGCCTAAAACCATCAAGACAAGCATCAAGGCAACATCCAGCCATGCAAGAAATTTCATTTTCACAGGGATAAAGAAAAACAGCAGTACTTCAAAATTGGGGTACAGCATTGCAAAAGCTAAAAACAACGACATATTGAGGTAAGTGTTCGTAGCATATCCGGTAATCATTCCGGCTATCATTGCTCCCAACATCCCCGTGAGATAGTACACGTTGAAGCGGAAACTTCCCCATTGCCGTTCCAATGCTGAACCAATCAGCCAATAAAAATATAAGGCGAAAATAATAAACAATGGTGAGGAATCCGGCGGGTCAAAAACAAATGTGAATATTCGCCATACCTGCCCTTGTAAAATCAATTCCCTATCAAAGTAAATCAAACTGCTGAGATTGAATGTATATTCCGGATTCGTGAAAAAGTTTATCAGGTAAACCAATGCCATCCCAAATACAATGATTGTCATTAAGTTGGGAATCGCAAATTTCCCGAACTTTCGTTCTAATTTGTTCAATAGCTTTCGCAACGTCTGAACAGCTCCTTTCATGTATGATATCCTAAGTATACCCGAAAAGAGCGTTTTTGTCAAGATAAAACGCAAAAAATCTCTTTTGGATACCCTGACTTTCTTGATGGAAAAGGGGATTTCTTTCCATTTTCGTCATATTGCACAAATATTTCACAAAAATTCTGGTAAGAAATTAGCTTTTCTTTTCTTGTATTTTTGGGAATTTTCCTGTATAATAGTAGGTAAGGCAATTTTTTAACATTGGAGAGATACAAATGAAAAATAATCATACAATCAAAAAAGTACTGACAATTTTAATGGCTGGTGCATTAACAGCATTATCCTTTACCGGAATATCTGTCTATGCAGATTCCGCTCCACCGGATGCAATTGGTTCTGTGACGATTGATAGTACCACAACTTTTTATTATGATACCAAAACTTCCGGCGGTATGAATGCCATGTGGGCGGATGCTGTCAAAGCAGAAACGCCAGCTACAGTCAAACTCTATGCGGATTGGACTTCTAAAACCGGTACACGGTTGGTAACAGAAGGGGACGGCGCAATTTTTGACGGTGTTATTTTAGTTCCCACAGGACACGAAATCACCATTGACTTGAATGGCTATAAGATTGACCGCACACTTGTTGCAGGAATTCAGAATGGTGAAGTTTTGTATATTCAATCGGGTGGCGTTCTCAATTTGACCGATACGAATGCAACGTCCGGACATTCCGGAAGCATTACAGGCGGTAACAGCCTTGACGGGGCTGGTGGTATCCAAATCGAAGACGGAGGTACATTGAATTTATGGGGCGGTAATATTAGCGGAAACGTCACAGCCGGAAGCGGTGGCGGTGTCCTCATGACTGGTGCATCCAGTAAACTCTATATGACAGGCGGAACAATCTCCGGAAATACCGCAGACCAGAACGGCGGAGGGATTGCCGTGGTAGATGGTACAGTTAGCATTGTCAAAGGCGACGTATCAGATAATACTGCATCGGGAAGCGGTGGCGGTATCTATGCACAGGGCGGATTGACTGAAATCACAGCCGGAAAAATTAACCGAAATGCTGCGGCAAGCGGTGGCGGTATCTGTACCAATACCAATGCGGTTCTCTCCCTCAAAGGGGAAGCTATTATAGAGGAAAATAAGGCTGGTTCAGAGATTACCACGGGGGCAGGAGCTGGAGTTTTGGCGATGTCCACGGAATCTATCATGCTTGCTGGTACTCCTAATATCATCCAGAATACGCTTATAAATGGCACAGTCAGCAATATGACATTCTGGATTGACAAAAATCTTGTGTATGCGGAAAGCCGTGTGGTTAATTCCGGAGTAGACCCTACAGCCAAAATTGGAATTAACTTTTCTGGTGGAAAAGCTCGTTCCTTGATGTTTGCGCCTAATTGGGAAGGTCCTGACTGTTTCATCAGTGACGGAGATGATTATGTATTAAAGAAACAGAGTGGAAATTTAGTCCTGAAAAGAGCATTCCATTTGCCTGTCAATGCCTTAGTGGTATGGATAATTTGTGCCGTAGTGGTATTTATTGCAGCGTTTGCGATTGTTTCCATTCTTCAAGCTGATAAAAAGAAATCGAAAACGAAAAAATCTAAAAAGTCCAGCAAGTCCGGAAAATTCACCGGAAAAAAGAAAAAGAAATCCTCTTCGCAAAAAAAGAAAAATTCATAACAAATATCCGCAGAGCTTCAACCCTCTGCGGATATTTGTTATTTGTTATAAGCATCAATTATCAAAGTCAACATATCATCATGAGCATACCGCCAATAGGCATTTTTCCCCTTGATGAATTCCGTTTCTAAGATACTATTTTGACTGAACAAATCATTGATTGCAAGCTGTAACTGTTCCGGTGAACTGAATTGGAGCTGTGTACAGCCTTCCACTGTATTTTCCTGCATCATCTGATTCACTTCATCAAAATGGTATGTCTCCACAAAGGCATTGTGAGTCCGGAAATAATTTCTGTCATTGTCAATACACTGCGGAACAAAAAGACTGTTTCCATAATCAAGTGTGTGATTCTTAAAAAGTTGTGCATCTGTAACACAATAATAATTATGATTGACGAAATTTGGAGGAAGCCCCTCATAGATTCCATTATCATCTAATGTAATGTCAAGCCAATAATAATTACCATCCAGCACAACATAATTCCATGTATGATATTCGCCAATATCCCCCAGAACCTGACCAGCTGGAATATTTAGCTGATTCATCAGCAAAGTAAAGGCTTTTGTATAGCCATTGCACATACAATTTCTACCAATCAAACAATCATACGCATTGTAATAGATTTCGGCATTATCCGCAGCAACGCAATATTTGACAAGATAATCATGCACAAAGAGAACCTTTTCATCTGCGGATGCATTTTCAGGAATGTAGGAAAGAATCTGCGCAACTTTATTCTTCAATTCTTCACGGGCAACATCTAACTGTTCAAAAGGAATTCGATTTTGCAATTCCATTCTAAGCATATTATCTCGTTTGGTTTCTGGGTTACTGAAACCGACTGTAAAATTTAAGGGATACCATTGGTGATTGTATTCATACCAGAATATTTCGGGATGGTCTTCTAATACATAATCAGCGATTCTATCAATATTTACCTCATCAGGGTCAACTTTTGCCGGAATCATTGTCTGATAATTCATGAACCCATTGTAAATTTCATCATATAAGGTTAAAGCATCTCCTGAAAGGGTTTGCCTCCATGTCAGGGGGCTTTGATACTCACTGAAAGCAACCTCTCGAACTGAATCGGGTTCAGGTGGCATTTCATAGGGATTGCTATTTTCAAGGGAACTTTGCTCTACTGCAAGGGTGATGGCTTCTGTGGCAAGAGTTTCGGTTTCAGATTCCATCGCAGGGGTGGTAGTCGTTTGAATAGGTGCAGCTGTTTCAGGGGGAGCTGTTGTTTCCGTAGCTTCCTCAGTGACAGTTGTTTCTTGTGGGGAGGGTGTTCTCTGGTTGGGTTTTCCTTCACAAGCAGAAAGCATCCCACAAAATACCATTCCCATCAATAAAAATATTATTTTTCTCATTGAATCACTTCTCTTTCGATATTCTACTGACATATTATAACATACTCCTAAGAAAAAAGCAAGCAAAAAAGAAAAGTTGTCAAAATTCTGTAAGAATCCGACAACTTTTCTTTTTTAGGCAAAACAACTAAAAGGATGTAGTGCGGATAAAAGGACTTGAACCTTCACCCCCTTGCGAGGACTAGCACCTGAAGCTAGCGCGTCTGCCAATTCCGCCATATCCGCATATCTATGAAATTGTAACCCCTTCAAAGGGGAAGTGGTGCGGATAAAAGGACTTGAACCTTCACCCCCTTGCGAGGACTAGCACCTGAAGCTAGCGCGTCTGCCAATTCCGCCATATCCGCACAGTATGTTTGTTGTGATTTCCAACGTTATTTATTATAGCATATCATTTTACATTTGTCAAGCCCTTTTGAAAAATTTTTTCAAAAAAATGATTTTTTTCAAAAAACACTGGAAATATATTTTGAAATGTGTTATAATAAAAGATAGTCTGTATTAACATAGAAAGAAGTGAAACTATGGCAATTTATCTGGATAATGCCGCCACAACCAAACCAGCCCCAAAAGTGGTAGAAGCTATCACGGAATGTCTGACCGAACATTATGGAAATCCCTCATCTTTGCATAAAATCGGCTTAGATGCTGAACTCATCATGACACAGGCAAGAAAAAATATTGCTCAGGCGATTGGTGACGAACCAAATACGATTCTTTTCACGTCCGGCGCAACCGAAAGCAGTAACCTTGCCATCAGAGGGGCAGGGGAGTGCTATGGAAAGCGGAAGAAACATATTGTGACTTCTGCTGTTGAACACGCCAGCGTGAAAAGTACTATCGATTCATTGGAAGAACAGGGCTTTACAGTAACCAGAATTTTCCCCGACGAAAACGGCGAATTTCAAGCGGATGATTTCATCAATGCCGTCAATGACAATACATTCCTTGTTAGTATGATGATGGTGGAAAACGAAACAGGGCGGATTCTCCCAGTCAAAGAGGTATTCCGTACCATTAAGAGAAAATACCCTGATGTGATTCTGCATTGTGATGCCGTGCAAGCGTTTATGAAGTTTCCAGTCAAGGCGAATGTACTCAAAGCGGACTTGATTTCCATGAGTGCGCATAAAATCCACGGTGCAAAGGGTACAGGAGCTTTATACATCCGCAAAGGTATCCGCTTAAAGCCCATCATTACAGGCGGAAAGCAGGAAAGGGCTATCCGAGCCGGCACAGAATCCGTTCCATTGATTGCCGGATTCGGGAAAGCTGTCGAAATCATGCAACCCACCATTCAGGAACGCTTCACCAAAATGCAGGAGCTGAAAAAGGAATTGCTGTCCATGCTTGCCAATATGGAAGATATTACCATCAACAGCAGTGAAAAGGGAACACCCTACATTGTGAATTTTTCCGTGAAAGGCATACGTTCAGAGATTATGCTCCATTTTCTGGAAAGCAAGGAAATTTATGTTTCCAGCGGTTCAGCTTGTTCCAAAGGCAAGCAAAGCGGTGTACTGGATGCATATAAAATCCCTGACACACTGGCAGATTGTGCAATTCGTGTGAGCTTTTCAGAGGAAACAACCATTCACGACCTCCGCATTCTGGCAGAAGCCATTCATGAAGGACAAAAAAGTTTAATTCATAAAAAATAACGAGGTATCCACATGAAAAAATTCGACATTGATAATGGAAATGTTTTCGACTGGGGAAAAACTTCTCAGGATTATGCGAAATTCAGAGATATTTACCCTCCTGAATTTTATCAAATGCTCCTTAACAGAAATATTGGCATAAAAGGACAGAAAATTCTTGATTTAGGTACAGGAACAGGGATTCTCCCTAGAAATCTGTATCAATATGGAGCGGATTGGACAGGCATTGACATTGCAGAAAATCAAATTGCACAGGCGCAAATCTTAGCCCAAACAAACAATATGCAGATTGATTTTCAAGCCGTTTCAGCGGAAGAATGTCATTTTCCGGAAAATCATTTTGACATTGTGACGGCTTGTCAATGTTTCTGGTATTTCAACCCTGAAACCCTTGCACCTATCTTGAAAACCATCCTCAAACCCAAAGGAAGGCTTTGCCTTTTGCAAATGGGATGGCTACCGTTTGAAGATGCAATTGCTCAGGAAAGTGAAAACCTTGTCTTGCAGTACAATCCCGATTGGAGCGGAGCAGGGGAGACCCGACATCCGGTATTCATTCCGGAACGTATTCTTGATGATATGGAGCTGATACATCATGAAGAATGGGCGGTTGCAATTCCGTTTACTCGTGAAACTTGGAACGGCAGAATGAAAGCTTGTCGGGGAGTGGGTGCATCTCTCTCAGAATCTGACCTGAAAGCGTGGGAAAAGGAACATATTGCTATGTTGGAGCGCATGACTCCGCAAACGTTTAACATCCTGCATTATGTTGCTATGGCAGAATTAAGATTGAAATAAATTTCTGAAAGGAATTGAATTATGAAAGAAATTATTCTTGTCAAATATGGTGAAATGGCTCTCAAAGGGCAGAACAAAGGCACATTTGAGGACATTTTATTTAAAAATATCAAGTACCGCCTGAAATCCATGGGGAAATTCAATTACAGTCGGGCGCAGTCAACGATTTATATTGAACCAGTTGACGAAAGTATCATTTTAGAAGAAGTCATTGACCGCCTGAAAAAAATATTCGGCATTGCAACAATCTGTAAGGCTTGTTCCTGTGAGAAGGATTTCAGCGATATTTCTTCAAAGGCGGTTGATTATCTCCGTGAAACCTTAGAAGATGCAAAATCTTTCAAAGTGGAAGCCAAACGTGCAGATAAAACATTCCCCATGAAATCGCCTGAAATCTGCCGTGAACTCGGCGGAATCCTTGCGGAACAATACCCTCACTTGACAGTAGACGTTCACAACCCTGAAATTACTGTCATTGCTGATATTCGTGATACGAATGCTTATGTTTATGCGGATAAAATCAGAGGGGCAGGCGGTTTGCCTTTGGGAAGCAGTGGAAAGGCAATGCTGTTGTTATCGGGAGGAATTGACAGCCCTGTTGCTGGTTACATGATGGCGAAAAGGGGAATTCACATTTCAGCCATTCATTTTGTTAGCCCACCTTATACATCAGACCGTGCATTATTGAAAGTGGAAGAACTCTGTCAGAAAATGACGGATTACTGTGGGGACATTCGTTTTTATTGTGTGCCGTTCACAAAGATTCAAGAACAATTGAAATTGAGATGTCCAGAGGAATATTTTACCATTTTAATGCGCCGTCTCATGATGATAATTGCACAGGAAATCGCCAAAAAAGAAGAAGCCATTGCACTGATTACCGGCGAAAGTGTCGGACAGGTAGCAAGTCAGACAGTACAAGCGATGGTATGTACAGATGCTGTTTGCCATATTCCGGTATTCCGACCATGTATTGGATTGGATAAGACGGAAATTATCGAAATCGCCAGAAAGATTGATACATTTGATATTTCTGTACAGCCTTATGAAGATTGCTGTACGGTCTTTACTCCTCGTCATCCCAAAATCCGCCCCCAATTGGAACAAATCGAAAAAGCACAAGAAAAGGGAAATTTTGCGGAGCTGATTCAGGAAGCAGTTGACGGAACGGAGCTGAAAACTTTCAGAGTCAACCTGTAAAATTCAGGAGAAATATTCCATTTATTTTGTGCGAAGTGACGAAATTTCAGGAATTATGCTCAAATGAATGCAAATTTCCTGAAATTATCACAATAAGTACCTTGACAAAACGTCTATAGTGTTGTAAAATGAGTTTGAGTAATTATCAATTGGAGGTAGGTCTATGAGCAATTTATCAGAAGACCGTGATGCAGAGATTGCTGCAATACTGGCTTCTACTCCAATAGGTTCACCAAAAAAAGAAGAACCTATTCCAGAAAAAAAAGTATTGACAGATGAGGAGGTACTTCAACAAATCTTGAACCCTCCACCGCCAAAGACTGAACCTGTCATTGAACGAAGTAAGCCTGAACCTATTCCACAGGTTTCATCAAAGGACAAGTATAAGGCGATAAAATCTGCAATGCGTGAAAAAGAAGAACAGCAGAACCGTGAAAATCAGGAACAAATGAAACTGTTGAAACAACAGCTTGAAATTTCTGAACCCCTCGCACCTGCTACACCTGTTCCCAATCCTGTCAAAGTCCCCACAATTTCCGGTATCACCATGGAACAAAATACCATTGAAAAGCCGGAAATGTTTGCACCTGTGCAAGATGCTCCAGAAAAGGAAGAAACTCCCGATATTCCGGAAGAAATGCCGGTTCAAGATTCTACGAAGCAACTCTCGGATGAACCAGAAGAGGAAACCCTTCCAACAGAGGAAGCACCTCAAAATGAAATCATTCCGCAACGGGTACAGGAAAATTTAACCCAAGATGACCCATTTTTCCAAAAACAGGGTTATCAGGAGAATACACCAGAAACGATTTCCTTTACGGAAGAACCCCTTTCATCAGATACGGAAATGGACGATTTCAGAGAAGAAGCCCCTGTTCGGGAATATATTCCCAAACAAAACCGTTCGGCAGAATTTCTCTCTGTGAATCCGCCTGAAACCGTTTCTGATTTTACGGAGGAATCTCCAGCAGAAAGAGCATTCTCCATTCAGGGAGAACCCGTTCCAGAACCACAAATGACCAGTGAGAAAAAGAAATCTTCTCACTCTCAAAAGGAAAAAAGTGATGTCCCTGTGAAGAAAAAGAAAAAATCACCAGAAGCTGAAATGACTGCTGTCAAGAAATCCAAGAAGAAAAAGAAAAAAACGTTAGGACAGCGGTTTTTGGAATTGTTCCCACAAAAAGGGGATGATGCTTTTGAAGTTGTCAGAAAATTGATTTTCCTCGCCTCTGCAATTATCTTCATCATTTGCATTGGATTGATTGGAAAGTATTTCTATGATAACTACCAAAACCAGAAAATGAATTCAGCCGTTTCAGATTTGTATAATCCCTCAGCAGAAGAGGCAACAGAACCGCCGACTGACATCAATGATGAAGGCGAGGTAGAGGAATTGTTCTTGAAACTTCCGACAGTTGATAGCCTTCTTGCCATCAATCCTGACGTGGTTGGATGGATTCATATTCCGGATACACCCATTGACTATGCAGTATTACAGCACCGTGACCCCAGCACAGCCAATAACTATTATCTTGATAAAAATATTTATTTACAGCCCGAAAAGGCAGGTTCTATTTTTTTAGATTATCGTGAAAATTTTGACGTTGTGAAAGAGGGAACTTCCAAAAGAGCAAAGCCAAATTCTGAAAATCTCATTATTTATGGTCATAATATGCATGATTATTCCATGTTTGGTAGTTTGAAACGCTATATCAATGAGGATGATTTTTATGATAAACACCCGATTATTTACCTGAACTCCAACTATAGGGAATATCAGTATAAAATATTTGGTATGATAATTGTGGATATTGCAGACACAACGGAAACCGCTTTTGATTATTGGAATGTTGTCAATTTCGAAAATGAAAAGAGTTTCTATGACTATGTCAATGAAGTCAAAAGACGTACTGTTCGCTTGACAAACGTGGATGTAACTTATGGTGACGAAATTCTGACCCTTTCCACTTGTAATAGTACTTTCTCAGAAGGTCGATTGGTTGTATTTGCACGAAAAGTTCGTAAAGGGGAAGACCTTAAAGAAGGCTGTACCAGCTTTGAGAATCCTAACATTAAATGGCCCAATAGCTATTATAAATGGCGTAAAAAGACATATGACCCAAATCTTGCATTTGAGCCTTATGGTTAATTTCTGAAATCATTTGAGAAAGGATGATACCATGCCAAAAAGTTTGAAAAGTAATGCCAAAATGACCCAAAAACAGAAAACCATTGTGATTGTTTCCGTGATTTGTCTGCTTGTGTTGGTTGGTGTTATGGTGGGAGTGATTGCTTCCCAAAAAAAAGCTCCTGAACCAGTTTCACAGATGGAAACAATGCCACCAACTGAACCAGCGACAGAAGAACCGACAGAAGCTGAAACCGAACCATCCACAGAAGAAATAGAATTGCCATTATCTGCCCGTGCGCAGGAGCTGCTTGCACAAAATCCTGACACAAGGGGATGGATTAAAGTGGAGCATACAGACGTTGATAACCCTTTTGTGCAATGTGATGATAATGAATATTACCTCAGCAATAGTTTTGAGAAAGAGCCTTTCCGTGCCGGAACTGTTTTCATGGATTACCGTGATATTTTCGGTTGGAAAGAATCCGAACAGTCAACTAATATTATTCTGTATGGTCATAATATGGCAAATAATACCATGTTTGGTTCATTGCGCCGTTACCGTCAAGATGAAACTTACTATAAAACTGCACCTTTTATCGAACTTTCTTCTAATTACAAAACTTATACCTACGTTATCTTTGCGAATCCCATCACAGACGGAAGCGCACAAGCTACTTGGAGATACTGGGATATGGAAGATTTATCCAATCCAGAGGAATTTACAGCCTACGTCGAAACCGCAAAACAAAAAAGTCTTTCCCAAATCCCGATTGATGTGGAATATGGTGACAAAATTTTAACCCTTTCCACTTGTTATTCTGATGCAGATGACTCACGATTCCTTATCATCGCAAGAAGGTTGCGTGAAGGAGAATCAGAAGGGGAAATTCTCTCAAAAATATTGACACAATAAAATGAGGTAGCTATGAAAAAGTTTGTGTTTGCAATCATTTCAGCATGTCTGACAATTTGTTATTGTGTTCCAGTTTTTGCCATTGCTGAAAGCACTCCTGAACCAACTGAAAATGTTGTTTCCTCTGTTTCCAATTCAGAAGCAGAGGAAACCGACAATCTCAGTACAGTCACCGTCATTCATTCGGATATTCCAGAACCAGAATTTGAAGAGGAAAATGCTCATAAATGGTGGAAAGCTGGACTTTCTGACTATACAGATGATTTTTCTCTGGTAAATTATGAGACAGTTGCATCAACGGATGAATTGCCCGCTCCTGAATTCATTGCAGAGGGAAAAGATGATACAGTCATTTTGGTTGCGCCGTCTGATTCCGCAGTGGGTACTACTGACCCCAATACATTTGCATTTACAAGTTACGGTTGGGGACATGGAGTGGGAATGAGCCAGAATGGGGCGAATTTTTATGCAAAATATGCCGGTTGGAATTATCAGGATATTTTATTTCATTATTACCCCGGAACAGTCCTCAAAAATACCGAAACTGCGGAATCAGAACTCGTCACAGTGCAAGGAGTAGAAGGAAATGTATTGAAACAGGTTTCTGAAATTGTGAACATTGAAGTAGGTCCTTCATTCCATCCGGAGTGTATCAAGGCGCAAGCTGTCGCAGTTTATACCTATATCAAATATTATAATAATGACGCTCACGATTTGAAGGGAAAACCTGACCCGCCACAAAGCCTAGTTGATTTGTGCGCCTCGGTATTGGGAGAAGCATTGTATTATGATGATAGATTCTGTCTGACAATGTTTTGTGCATCCTGCGGAGGAGTAACAGCCAATTGTTCTGATGTATTTTCCGCAGATTTGCCGTATTTACGCAGTGTTTCCAGTGAATTCGATTCTCAATATGACCCACATTGGGGAGATGTCACATATTATACCGTGGATGAAGTCAGAAGCAGAATCGAAAATGAATACCACATTAAGCTTTCAGATAACCCCAGAAACTGGATTCAACTGTCCATTGGAAACGGCGGATACGTCAACACAGTGAATGTTGATGGTCAAGTAACAGTTCGTGGAAATTCATTCCGGTCTGTTATGGGTTTGAAATCTCCCAAATTCACTTATATTTGTTCACTTGGTCAGGATGATGTGGAAGAATTTCCAGAAGAAACCGAACCGGATGAACCAGAATTTGAAATTCCAGACATCGATGAAGATTTGAATCAAAGTGACGAAAATGGAAATGAAGAAGATGAGGAATCACCCGATGATGAAAATTGATAAGCCGTCCGGAATTTTCAGAATGAATTGATTGATTTTGAAAAATGCAGATGCTCTTGAAAAGCACCTGCATTTTTTGATGGGGTAGGGGTGTACCCTGCTTCCCATGCAACTTTTCAAAACCTGCACAAAATAGATATTTTGTGCAACTATTAGTGAACTAAAGCGGTGAATTTAGTAATAGTCTGTGATTGAATAAGGGGCTGTTGCAAGTAAAAGAATAGAAATAGTTTATTGTTGCAACAAGTTTTGCTTATTTTTCTTCTAAAAATGCCTATTTTGCGTAGTGCGCTTTTGAAATTTGAATGGAGAATGAAAAAATAATACAGACTTGAAAGAA
>JAZAUD010000007.1:0-114633 GCA_036373775.1 Oscillospiraceae bacterium
TAACTAAAAAATTACTAAAAGTAGCGGTGTAGGCTTCACAGCCTTATCCAGTAGTGGCGGATGTGTTCCCGCCTGTAAGAATAAGGGCTTATGTCAAACTTCTTACGAAGCCCCCGCCTCTTTAGGCGGGGGAGAGTTCACCCCAATTATACCATACGTTGAAAACCTGCGAGAGTGTTGGTACTCTTGCAGGTTTTTTGTTTCGCTAAGTATACAATTTGTAGAAAATTGTATTTTTTTCACAAAGTCTATTGACAAATTTCAAAAAATATGTTATGATTTTGTTAATAAATTGATGAGAAAGAAAGATAATTTATTTTATTCGTAAAGGGGAAATTAGATGATGAAGATGAAGAAGAATTGGAAACGTTTCACAGCTGGGGTTTGTGCGGTTGTCTTAAGTTTCGGAACAATGGGAATTTTACCTGCTAATGCGCTGGAGGTTTCCAATGCACAAACCATTCAGGCACAGGCTGGCGAACTCAAAACCAGAAACGTTCATATCCAAATGGACGGCGTGAACACTTGGGAGTCTGAACATTTTAAGTTTTACTGGGGCAATTCCGGCGACAGTGCGCAGGTCACTGAGAGCTTTTTGCAGGAAAATGCGAAAAATTTAGAAGCTTGCTGGAATGTCTACATGAATGACCTTTCTATGAATCCGCCTACACAATCTGTCAATGAATATTTTCGTGATGGCAATGAATATAAGGTCAATTTCTATATCCATAACACTGGATTAAAGGGTGAAGACGGCGCAGAAATCCCCACAGACTGGGCTTATATGGGCTATGACCGTGAAGGCTATGCGTTTATGTTCTGCTGTGTCGGGGCTATGAATAACAGCCCTAATCCTTCTTGGGTATTGCCTCATGAGTTCGGTCACGTTGTCACGGCGCATCAGTATGGCTGGAATGATAACAAGTATGTGCAGTCTTGGTGGGAGGCTATCGCTAACTGGTACAGAGAACAATTCCTGTATTCTGACTATTATCAGCAGTGGGCGAATATTACAGGTACAACGGACTATTTCGAAACCTACATGAAGAACCTCTGCTTTACTCCTATTCTGGGGCGTGATAACTATGCATCTTGGGCTTTCTTGCAGTATCTCACCGAAAACCCCGATAATCTCGGCAACTATGGGAAAGATTTCATGAAAACCCTCATGCAACAGGGACAGCCTGATGAATACCCCTACAAGGAAATTGAACGCTTAGGCAATGCTGATATGAAAGAAACCCTCGGCAAATATGCTGCACGTCTTGCAACGCTCGACTTTGCACAAAAGAACGCCTACCAGAAACGACAGGCGGAACTTCTCAACGCTGGTGAATGGAACTGGGGCGAAATTTATACTCTCCTCGAAAAGACTACTGACAAAGACAACTATTATACCGTTCCTACGGAACGTGCGCCCCAACAGTTCGGTATCAATATCATTCCTCTGACTGCTTCCGGCGGTTCATGGGATAATGGTGCTGATATTTCCGTAACTCTGGAAGGGCTGACAGATGTCAAGGGCGCAGACTGGAGAGCTTGTCTTGTTGCGGAAAGTAATGGTACTACCAGATATTCCGATTTGGGCAAGGCTGGCGAAACTATTAGCATTAACGCTGGTATTGCTGATGCTGTATTTCTCGTTGTGACGGCTACTCCCGATTCTGATACTTGGCAGGAAAACGGCGTGCCGTGGGCTTACGGTGAGGGCGAATTTGACGAAAATAACCGTCCTTTCTTAGGAAAGACACGCTATCCTTACGCTGTTACCATTGAGGGCGCAGAAATTAAACAGACTATGAATGAAGGCGGAATGGCGCAGGGTAGTTACCATAGCAATGGCGGTGGATTTGTCGCTTCTACTGCTCATGTTGATGATTCCGTCTATGTCGGCAAAAATGCCAAAGTTTTGGGCTGGGCGACTGTTTCCGGCAATGCAAGAATTGATGACTATGCAATTGTAACTGGTTCGGCGAATGTTTCCGGTAATGCGGTTGTCAATGGTCATGCGGTTGTCGCTGAAAATGCCACTGTCAAAGACCAAGCCATTATTGGCGATTATGCCGGAGTGATGGGGAATGCGGTTGTTTCCGATAATGCCAGAGTCATTGAAAGCGGTCTTGTCTTCAATGATTACAAGGTTTCAGGTGATGCGACTGTCAAGGGTGTTTCCTATGGTCTCGCCAAAGGCTCTGTCAATGGGCAGGCTATCACTGACGGCGATTACTATGACGATTCCAGCAGAACTATCACAAATGGTACTGTTTTCGGCTGGGCTAGTCCGGATGCTTATGTGCAAAGCAGACCCTACAAGGATGGTCAAATGGCTGGGCTGGAATTCGATTCCGATAGCTCCCATATTGCTAATGATACCTATACTTCTACTTATGGCATGGCTATTGGTGCGCCTACTTGGGAGGAAACCAGAACTTCCGGAAAGGGTGTCCTGACGTTCAATTCCAATCAGTATTTGATTGCTGACAGCAGTTATGCTGAACTCCGTGACGCTGATTATCAGACCGCTGTCTTGATGCGTGAAGATGGAGATATTTTCAATTTCGGTACAAGAGAAAAATATATCCGTCTCACTACTGATAATGGTGCATTGTACTTGACTGCTTCTGACGGTACAAAGTTTGAAGGGCTGGAAGTCAAGGATGCTTACGAAAAAGGAAAATGGGCTGTCATCAGCGTTGTGATTGTTGATAATACCGTGGAAGTCAATGTCAACGGCGAAACAAAGGCGACTGGTGAAATGACCATTGACCCGATTGACGTTGTTTCAGAGGATGCAACCTATATTCTTGGCGGTGGCGGTCTCTCTATGGATTACTTCCGTGTGAATTACAAGAAAGTGGCTGAACCTGAATATTATTACACTGAAACAGAAGACGTAACAACTGAACCCATTGAACCTGAGCCAATGTATCTTTATGGTGATATGAACGGCGACCGTGTTATCAATGTCATTGACTTGGCATTGCTCAAAAAGCAGATTCTTTCCGGTAGCGTTTACCGTCAGGGTGATTGCGACGGTGACGGAACTATCGGAGTTGGCGATATTATCGCTTTGCAAAGATATTTGCATAAACTCGATAACACCGGATTAACCGGAACTTTACCAAAACATGAGTAAGAGATATTGACATTTGGGATAAGTGTGTGATTTGGGATAATAACGTGAAAACTGTCCTCCCTCTTGGAAGGGAGGACGGTTTTTTCTGCCAAAAAGAGAGAGTCCCCACAAATGCAGGGACTCTCGGATTCTTTCTTTCAAAAGACGTTTCGTACACCTTGAAAAGATGTAGTACGGAAGCAACCCAACGACTTCAATCAAGCCGGCTGAGGAGCTTCGACAGGACAGACACCAGCGCACGCACCGCAATCCAGACATGCATCAGCATCAATCACATACTTGTCGTCACCAGCAGAAATTGCACTTACTGGACATTCGTCTGCACATGTACCGCAGTTAATGCAAGCATCAGTAATTTGATAAGCCATACTAACACCTCCTTTTTTTCACTTACAAAAGTGTAAAACTCCTGTTATTATTATTCTATCACATTTTCAGAAAAAATCAAGTATTTTCCGAAAAAATATTTTAATAAATTGTCAATAATTTTAATTAAATTAAATTTATTAACTAGAGAATTCTTTCCAAAATTCAATGATATGTACAGACATTTTCCATTTGACCGACTTTTTTTGTGGAACATATGCGAAAATGCTTGACAGCAAGGTGTATTTGCTGGTATAATAGTAATGGATTGATGAAACTTTTGAATGATATTGCTTGAAAGCATGGAAGAGAGGGGGGAATGGTTCTGAGTGATACAACACTTTTCAAGAGGGCTGTCAGTATCTTGTCAGCAGGGTTCTTGATGGCGCAAATGGCTGTATTTCCTGTTTCAGCAGAACAACAGCAAACTCCAACAGAAATTACAACAGAGGAAGTACTTTATACGGAACAGGAAACCTATAGTCATTATTTTGATAGATATTCCGGTGAAAACCGTCCGGAACAAGAAATTTTCGTTTCAGGGAATGCATTCCAAATGCTGGAATGTTCGGACAGTGAAAATGTTTCTGTGGGAAGTTTCGGGGAAGAGGATGGACTGGAAAACCGTGACGATATTTTGATATGGGATTCTGCGGACGGAATGCTCACTTATGAAATTGATGTACCAGAAACTGGTATTTATGCCATGGAATTTTCTTATTCGCCCATTCCTTCGGCTATGGCGAATATTGAATTTTCGATTGCAATTGATGGTGAAATTCCCTATGATTCCGCTAGCCGTGCCACTTTGAATAAAATTTTCGTGAATGATGGTGAAATTACCTTTGATGCAAAGGGAAATCAAATCAGACCTTCTCAAAAACAGGTTGGACTTTGGTTGGATACGTTTTTAATGGATGTGGATGGGCTTTTTAATGACCCTCTCATTTTTTACCTTGAAAAGGGTTCTCATGAAATTCAATTTGATATTGCAAAGGGGTATTTTGCGCTGGAGTATTTCAAATTTACTACCCCTGAATCCATCCCCACTTATGCGGAATATCAGAATCAAATCCATGCAGATGTTACAAGAGAAGCTACCCCTTCTACTTTGATTCGGATAGAGGGAGAAAATGCGATTTATAAAAGTGATTCCACACTTTACCCCATGACAGACAGCAGTAACTATTTGACCTCGCCTTCTAATCCCTCTAAAAGGGTCTATAATACCATTGGTTCGGAAAATTGGAGTCAGGCACTCCAAACCATTACTTGGGAGATTCCGGCGGAACAATTGCCATATGATGGATGGTATCAAATCGGCATTAAGGCTCGTCAAGATGTGATGAGGGGGTTTTACTCTAACCGTAGAATTTATATTGATGGGGAAGTCCCTTGTCAAGAATTGAATCAGGTGAAATTTTATTATGATACCAATTGGCAGATTGTTGTACCAACTATTGCAAATGGAGATGGTATTTTTGTGTATTTGGAAGGCGGTCAAGACCATACATTGACAATGGAGGTCATGGCGGGGGAAATCGGAGCATCTATGCGTGCATTGGATGCGGATGTATTGGAGATAAATCAGTATTACCGGAAAATTCTCATGATGACTGGTGCGAACCCTGACCCCTACACGGATTATTATGTACATGAAAGAATCCCAGACTTGATAGAGAATTTTCAACGGCTTTCCACGGAATTGAAACGAATTCAACAGGATATTGAAAGTTTGGCGGGTTCGGAAGGTTCAGAGGCGGTTGCATTGGAAAGAATGTATCTTGTTTTAGATAGCTGTATTGAAAAGCCTTTGAGGATACCAGATTATTTGTCACAGATGAAAGATGATATCACAGCACTTTCTTCATGGATGGTAACATATCGGGGACAGCCTTTGGAAATTGATTACATTGAAATTGCTTCCGCAAATCAGAATTTTAGCCCTGTGAAACAAAATTTATTGCAATCGCTGGCATTTAGCTGGAAACGGTTCATCAGCTCATTTTTTGAGGACTATACCAATTTAACAGATGATGTGGAAGGAGATGCTGTCAATGTTTGGGTATCTTCCGGACGTGAACAAGCTATGGTCATCAAGACTCTGACAGAATCTCAATTCATACCAGAATCTCATGTTCCGGTAGCAGTGAATTTGGTTGTGGGGGGAGTTGTCGAGGCGGCACTTGCAGGGGAAGCACCGGATGTGGCGTTATTTTTGGGCGGTGAATTCCCTGTCAATTTGGCTGCAAGGGGCTTGCTTGTGGATTTGCAACAATTCCCTGACTATGAAGAGGTGACACAGCGTTTTCAGGAAAATGCCACTGTCCCCTATCAATATGAGGGCGGTTGTTATGGGTTGCCATTAAGTCAAAGTTGGGCGATGATGTTTTATCGGAAAGATATTCTTTCAGAATTGGGTTTTACTGCTCCGCCTGATACATGGGACAGCATGATTGATATGTTGCCGGCACTGCAACGGAATTATATGTATGTGGGGTTGGTCTTGCCTGTGGTTTCGGGAGTGAATGCGACAATTTCCGCAGCTACGGAATCAGGGCATACTTTTGCAACCCTTCTATTGCAGAATGGATTGAATTATTATACCCCATCACAGACCCAAACAACATTTGATGATGTGAAAGCTGTCAAGGCTTTCGAACAATGGACAGATTTTTATACAAAGTATGGATTTGAGCAATCTTATGACGGCTTTTCACGTTTCCGTACTGGTGAATATCCGATTGTGATAGCGGATTATGGCTTTTTTAATCAATTGGCGGTAGCATCACCGGAAATCAAGGGCTTATGGGATTTCACACAAATTCCGGCGACTGTTCGGGAAGACGGCACAATCTCTCATGCTGTCAATTCTAATTCTTCAGGAGCTGTCATTTTTAACAAATGCCAAAACATGGAAGGGGCTTGGAAATTCCTTGCATGGTTCACTTCTGCAAAGGTTCAAGCGGAATATGGTACACAGATTGAGGGATTGCTTGGACAGATGGGGCGTTATCCTACGGCAAATATAGAGGCTTTGCAACAATTGGGATGGTCAAAAAAAGAATTGCAAACCCTTTCCAATGCTCAAAGGGAATTGCAGGAAATCCCCATCAATCCGGCTTCTTATGCCGTTACAAGAAATATCATGAATGCATTCCGTGAGACAGTCAATCATCATGAAAATCCTCGTGATACGCTTTTATGGTATAATCGTGATATTAACACCGAAATTGCACGAAAACGTGAAAACCTCGGACTTTCTAGGGAATCTCAATAAAGGAGGGGCTTCATTTGTTGGAATATGAACAGATTGGAAAGCGTTCTAAAGCAGAAGAACGGCGGTTATTATGGCGGAAAATCAAACAGGATAAGGAATGCTATTTCATGCTTTTGCCGTTTATGCTGGTGTTTGTGATTTTTACCGTGATACCGGTTGTGATGTCGTTACCTATGGGATTTACAGATTTTGATATGGTACAGCTCCCGAAATTTGTCGGTTTATCGAATTATGCAACGCTTTTTTTGAATGACAGTATTTTTATACAATCAATTCGTGTCACGCTGATATTTGCCCTTTTTACGGGTCCATTGAGTTATGTGCTTTGTTTTTTGTTGGCATGGCTTATCAATGAGTTACCCCAAAAATTAAAGACGATATTCACATTGATTTTTTATGTGCCGTCAATGGCGAATGTTTATACTATATGGCAGTTGATTTTTTCGGGGGATGTTTATGGGTATCTGAATTCTATCTTGCTGAATCTTGGGTTGATTACGTCACCAATTCAATGGCTGACAGATAGCCGGTATGTGCTGGGGGTGGTGATTGTGGTACAGCTCTGGATTTCCTTGGGAGCTGGATTTTTGGCACTGCGTGCAGGATTCCAGAATATTGACCGCAGTCAATATGAAGCAGGTGCGATTGAAGGGATTCAAAACCGTTGGCAGGAGCTAATTTATATTACGATTCCAGCCATGCGCCCTCAAATGCTATTTGCAGCAGTGATGCAGATTGTGAGTTCTTTCACAGCTGGAACAGTGGCACAGTCGCTCGTGGGGTTTCCTTCTACAGATTATAAGGCTCATACCATTATGACACACGCTTATGATTATGGGTGGGTACGCTTTGAAATGGGGTATGCATCTGCAATTTGTATGATATTATTCATTGCTATGCTGGTATGTCATCAGCTTATCAGAAAATTGCTCAAGACGGATTAGGAGGCTTTTACCAATGACAAATATTGACAAAGTGAAAGGCTCTCATAAAATGGTGGGGAATCGATTAGGTGGTACAATTGCCATTTTTATATTTTTGTCGTTATTGGGATTGTTTATGGCATTGCCTATTTATTTGGCGGTGATGATGTCTATGAAACCTGTGCATGAATTGTTTGTATTTCCTCCGAAATTTTATGTCATTGACCCGACAATGGATAATTTTCGGGATATGTTTCGGGTGCTTTCCAATTTATGGACACCTTTCTCACGGTATGTATTCAATTCGGTATTTGTGACGGTTTGTGTGACGGCGGCGCAGTGTGTCTTTGCATCTATGGGGGCATTTGTCTTGGCAAAATGTCACATTGTCGGGGGTGAGATTATCAACAAAATCATTGTCATTTCTCTGCTGTATCAATCCAATGTAATTTATATCATGCAATATATTGTGATGGCGAAATTGCACATGATAAATACTTATTGGGCTTTGATATTGCCGTCTGTGGCTTCTCCAATGTGTCTTTTTTTAATGCGCCAATCTATGGAAACCGTTCCCAATGAAATGATTGAAGCCGCAAAAGTGGACGGTGCAAATTTATTTACCATCTGTTGGAAAATTGTTATCCCCAACCAGAAACCTGCACTCATGACAATGATTATTTTTTCGTTTCAAGCAGCATGGAATATTCAGGGGGGGACTTTGGTTTACAAGGAATCTTTGAAGACATTGCCAACAGTTGTCCAACAGGCAGCAAATGCAGGGCTTGCTCGTGCTGGGGTGGCAATGGCGGCGGCGGTGTTCATGTTGATACCACCAGTGATAATTTTTATGTTGGCACAGAAACAGGTCATTGAAACAATGGCATATTCTGGTATTAAGGATTAGGGGGAACAAGATGGATGTTAGAAAATGGATTTCCCTTTTGGTGGCGGGCTTGATGATGTGGATTTCAGCTGTCAATCTTGTGGCAAAGGCACAGGAACATTATGAGGTTTACAACTATGATAAATGGGAAGAGGCAATTCCTTCCCAAGCTGGATATATGGCGGTGCGTTCTGTCAGTGGGAAAGATTTGGGGATTGGGGATTTTTCCGAACTTTCGGATATTTTTCGGGATGCATTAAATCGCTTTTTTGTTGTGGATACCAAAAATAATCGAATTGTCGTCATCAATTCCAGTATGTCGGAAGTGATAATGATAATGGAAAAATTTACCATGCCTGACGGTTCTGTCACAACGCTGAAAAATCCCGAAGGGGTCTATGTTTCGCCTGAAACAGGTTTCATTTATATTGCTGATTATGACCATTCTCGTGTATTGGTTTGTGATGAAGATTGTCAAGTCACAATGGAAATCACCAAACCCCAAACAGAATTATTTTCACAGGATTTGACCTTTCTCCCTCAAAAAGTGCTTGCAGATAAAGCCGGAAATGTTTATGTTGTTCTGGGAAATATTACCACTGGTGCAATGATGTTTGACAATCAAGGCGAATTTTTGGGGTACTATGGAGCAAATACTGTGGAAGCTACCTCAGAGGTGGTTGCAAATTATTTCTGGAAATTGATTTCTACGGAAGAAATGCGCTCTCGTCAAGCCCGAACTGTCCCCACAGGAATTACTAATTTTGACATTGATGAGGAAGGGTTTATTTATACTTGTACTCAATCCACTTCACAGAAAAAAGATACCGTCAAGAAATTAAATCCGGCTGGTACGAATCTTTTTGCTGATTTGAATACTTCATGGGGAGATATGCAATCTGTTTATGATACGAATACCAATAAAAATTATCAATCTATGATTTGTGATATTGAAATTTCGGAAGATGGGAATATTCACTGTCTGGATTTGACTTCGGGGAGAATTTTCCAGTATGACAAAGAGGGGAATTTACTTTTCATTTTCGGAACATCTTCTGACCAGTTGGGAGGATTTACGGAAGTTTCCGCTTTGGAATCGTTCGAAAATCAAATTTTGGTACTGGATTCCCGAAAAAATACCATTACCATCTTTGAAGAAACTGATTTCGGCGAAACGGTTCACAGGGTGACGAAATTATTTCATGATGGTTACTATGAAGAAGCCCTTGAACCTTGGTTTGAAGTCTTACAATATGATGGGAATTATCAACGGGCATTTTTAGGGATTTCGGCTGGTTATCTGGTACAGGGGAATTATCGGGAGTCTATGAAATATGCGAAATTAGCGGATTCTCCTTACCGCTATAACAGGGCTTTTGAAGGGTATCGAACGGAATTTCTGAATGAGCATCGAAATGCTGTCACCATTATCATTGTTTTGGTGATTGCTGGAATTTTTGCCTTGAAAAAGCGTTACAAGCCAAACAGAGAGGGGAATCATCCCATGATGGATTTCACTAACCGTCAATGGCTGAAATATGCTGTTACCCATCCGATTGAAGGGTTTGAAGATATGCGATGGAAAAAAGCAGGTTCAATGAAAATTTCTTGTGTGATTTTGTTGTTTTGGCTGATTGCATCCATTTTTGAGAATCGGTTATATGGGTTTCAGTTTCGGGTAACACCTGACAAATTATTCAATGTGATTCCTTTTATTGTGCAAACGGTGATTTTATTTCTGACGTGGGTTGTGGGGAATTGGTCTGTTTGTACGCTATTGGATGGAGAGGGACGAATCAGGAATATTTTCATTTATAGTGCTTATGCCTTGATACCTTATGTGACAAGCTTATATATTGAGGTATTGCTTTCCCATTTTCTGATACAGGATGAAATCGTATTGATTGAGGCGGTATCTGTGATTGGAACGTTATGGAGTGGAATGCTGATTTTTTCGGCGGTGAAATCGGTTCATCAATATTCATTCAAGAAAACCATTACAGCAATCCTTCTAACCATTGCAGCAATGCTGATAATGTTGTTTTTATTAGTATTGGTATTGGCATTGTTTCAGCAGGTATATTTATTTCTTTACTCCATCTATACAGAATTAGCCTATCGTTTCATGGTGTAAGGCGGTGAGAGGATGACAGTTATCAAGAATCTATTTGCCATGCTATTGGCTGGAATATTGCTTTTTTCAGGGGTGAGGTTGGTTGCTTTTGCAGATGAGGAAATGAAGGATTGCAAACAGGTTGCCGAAAATGACAGAATGAAACTTTACTTTGATGAAGAAAGCTGTTTGATTGGTCTCGAAAATAAGGAAAATCATTATATTTGGTGGTCTTCGCCTTTGGATGCGGAACATGATGCAAGGGCTACAAAATTATTGATAGAGGATTTACAGTCTTCTGCCGTGCTGACTTATGGCGACAGCAATTCACAAGGCTTTACAAACCTTCGTTCCCGAAATAGTGCCACCATCACAGCAAAGGAAATTGAAAATGGAGTGTTGATTTCTTACGACTTTCAAAAATGCGGTGTCACTATCCCTATTTCCTACACGCTGGAAAAAGATTATATGGCGGTTAGCGTGCAATGTGGAGCAATTCAAGAAACTATGATAGAAAATGGAATTGTTGCAACACAATTGACGATTATGGGGGCTTTTGGTGCAGGGGCTTCAGACGAGGACGGCTATTTTGTGATTCCTGATGGAAGTGGTGCTTTGATTCGGTTCAATAACGGCAAGGAACATACAAAAAGCTATTCTGCCAAAGTCTATGGGCGTGATATTACCAATGTTCCCAATACCAAACCAGCCTTGACAGAAAAAATTTATCTGCCTGTTTACGGCATTGTCAAGAAAGGGAATGCCTTAGCGGTTATCATTGAAAAAGGTGACGGCAATGCTACACTTAATGCAAGTGTGAGTGAACAGTCTCTGAGCAGTTTTAATATTTGCAGTTTCAATTTTCAGCTTCGTGGTTTTGATACCTACTCCATGACGGGGGATTATGGAAATCTGACCGTATTCGAAAAAGGTGCTATCAAAACAGAAGAAATTAAACTCCGCTATTATCCCATTGCAGATGAAAACGCTGACTATATGAATGTCGCTGAAACTTATCGAAATTATCTGCTGAATGATGGCGGTGTAACCAAAAAAACAGAGGAAAATCAATCTCAATTGTTCCTTGCACTTTACGGCGGTACTATGAAATCAAGGTCTATTTTGGGGATTCCCATTACATCAAAAACTTCTATGACTAATTTTTCACAGGCTTTGGAAATTGTCAGCAGTCTTGCGGATGCTGGTGTGGATGATATGACGGTGATTTATCACAATTGGACAAATGAAGGAATTTCGGGAAAAGTCGACAACAAAGCCAAACCTTCTGACATCCTCGGCGGAAATCAGGCATTCAAGCAATTAACGAATTATCTCAATGAAAAAGGGTTTGACTTTTACCCTGCTGTCAATAATAAGGTTTTCCAAAATGGAAATGGGTATCATCGTTTCAGTGATACTGCTATCAGAATTTCTAATGCTTATTCCAGACAGATGACCTATGATTTGTCTTATGGAGTGCAGGACAAAACAAAGAAAACAGTTTCGTTATTGTCCCCGAACACTTTTACAAAGATTTACAACCAACTTTCTGAACAGTATTCTAAAAAAGGAATTTCCGGTGTATCATTGGGAGAAATGACTTCTACTTTGTGGGGAGATTATGGCAAACATACAATGTGCCGTGATGAAACCAAAACCACCCTACAAAAAAATTACCAAACCATTCATGAAAAGGGGATTTCCATTTTGGCGGATTCCTGTGGGGCTTATGCGTTCCCCTATGTGGATAAAATTTCTGATGTGCCGTTACAATCAAGCGGATTTGATGTATTTGATGAGGAGATTCCCTTTTATCAGCTTGTCATGCATGGAGTGATACCCTATTCTTGCACGGCTCTCAATGGAAGCGCAGATAATACTAGGGCTTTTTTGAATGCGATTGCTGTAGGGAGTTATCCTGCCTATGATATGATTTATGCAGAAGCTAGCGATTTGAAAGATACTAATTTTGAGCAATACTTCTATTCACATTATCAGTTTTGGAAAGATACCGCTTGTGAAGAATACCAGATTGCAAAAGAAATTCTTTCCCCTGTCAGTGATAAGGTTATCACGGATTATATAAAGAATGGTGATGTTTCTGTTACTACTTATGAGGATGGTACTCAAATCAAAGTAGATTATACCAATGAAACTATTTCTGTTGGTGAGAAACAATTTGCATTGACAGGCAGCACGAAAGGAGCTTGATTTCCACTATGGCAAATAAGGAAAAGAAAATCATTACCATGCCTTATGAGAAACGAAAGGGGCTTTATGGTTATGGCTTCATTGCTTTGTGGTTGGTTGGTACGTTGATTTGGTTTGTGTATCCGTTATTGAATTCGCTCTTGTATTCCTTTATGGTTGTGAAGCCGGAAAAAGGTGGAATGCAGGGGACTTGGACAGGATTCAATAATTATATTTATATATTTACCTCTGACCAATATTATCGTAAATATTTGGTGGATGTTCTGATTGAAACACTATGGAAAACACCTTTGATTTTAATATTTTCGCTATTCATTGCAGTGATTTTGAATCAGAAATTCAAGGGGAGAACCTTTGCAAGGGCTGTATTTTTCTTGCCGGTTATCATTGCAACAGGCCCTGTTTATAGTATCATCAATGGGGATATTTCGAAATCAGGCGCAAGCAGTGCAGGGCAATTTTCCACAATGTTTTCCACTGACCTCATGGGAGAGTTATTCCAGTTTATTGGTATCTATGGACTAAGTGACAATCTACAGACCATAATTGAAACGGTTTCGAATCATATTTTCGGAATTGTTTGGAATGCTGGAATTCAGATACTGATATTTTTAGCCGCTCTGCAAAATATCCCCCTTTCTGCAAAAGAAGCCGCACAGATAGAGGGTGCAACAGCTTGGGAATATTTTTGGAAAATTACACTCCCTTATGTTAGCCCTATGATTTTGGCTTGTTTGATTTTCACAGTGATTGACAGCTTCACCTCACCAGATAATCTTGTCATGAAGCGAGTACTCGAACTACAACAAAAAGATTTGCAGTATGGCTATGCATCGGCTATGGCTTGGGTGTATTTTGTGATTGTGCTTTTGGTGGTGGGGTTGATGACGTTTATCATGAACAAATTCATTTATTATGAAGTCGATTAGGAGGGGAATTGATGAAAAAAATATGGACGGTTGCAAGGTTTCTAATATTATTCGGGCTGTGCTTCATTATTCTGTATCCGTTGATTTATATGCTAAGCTGTGCATTTCGTTCACAGGAAGATATGAACGACCCCACTGTCATGTGGATTCCTCGACATTTTACCCTCAAAATTTTACGGCAAACTTGGGATGCTATGGACTTTACACACACATTTTTCAATACCCTGTTTCTCAATATTGGCTGTTCTTTGGTGCAGGTGATGACTTGTGCTGTCACTGGTTACGGTTTCGCAAGATTTCGCTTTAAGGGGAAAAATGCGCTGTTTGGGTTGGTTCTGATGCAGATTTTAGTACCACCTCAAATTATTTCGATTCCCCAATATATGGAATTCCGTTATTGCTTGGGGATTCAGCCGTTGATGGAGAAAATCAGCCCAGTATTGGGAAATCGTTTCAATCTCATCAATAGCCCCCTTACCATGTATTTGCCGGCATTGATGGGGAACGGCATTCGAGCCGGATTGATGATTTTCATTTTCCGGCAGTTCTTCAAAGGCTTGCCAAAAGAATTAGAGGATGCTGCTTATTTAGATGGGTGCGGAGCATTCCGCACATTCATTCAAGTGATGATTCCCAATGCAGCTTCTTCCTTCTTGACGGTGTTCCTATTTTCCGTGGTCTGGTATTGGAATGATTATTATGTATCCTCTACATTTTTCACAAACAATTCCACTGTTGCATTGATGCTGAAAAATTTGGGTTCTCAGCTTGCAATCACATTATTTGGAGACCCTACCATGCAGGTTTCCCCTCGTGAAGAAATTCTCTGGATGGAGGCAGGCTGTCTCTTGGCGGTGTTCCCCTTGCTGGTGATGTATGTTTGTTTGCAGAAGTATTTCACAGAAGGGATTGAGCGGTCTGGTCTGGTTGGATAAATTATAGTCAAAACAGCCAAAATTTCAGCAATTTAAAGCTGAAATTTTGACTTATTTTTTATTGAAAAACACTTGACAAATGGCATATACTATGCTATAATTTAATTGTACTAAATCAATTGAACTCAATTAAATTGAATCAAATCATTCCTTTAAAAGGAGACGTATCGTTATGAGCATTTATGATTTCAAGATGAAGGATGCAGAGGGTCAGGAAGTTTCCCTCTCTGATTATCAAGGTAAAGTTTTGCTGGTTGTCAATACTGCAACTGGTTGCGGTTTCACTCCCCAGTATGAGGGGTTGCAGAATCTCTATGACAAGTATCAGGCGAAAGGTCTCGAAATTCTCGACTTCCCCTGCAATCAGTTCGGCGGTCAAGCCCCCGGCACGGAAGAGGAAATTGTCGATTTCTGCCAGTCCCGCTATGGTGTCACCTTTAAGCAGTTCGCCAAAATTGAGGTCAACGGCGATAATGAAGCCCCCCTCTATACTTTCCTCAAATCCCAAAAGGGCGGTGTCATGGGGAGCAAAATCAAGTGGAATTTTACTAAGTTTTTAGTTGACCGTCATGGGAATGTCGTGGAACGCTTCTCCCCGATGGATACCCCCGAAAAAATGGAAAGTTCTATCGTGAATTTACTTGGCTAATGGAAAGGAGTCTTTGTTATGAAACATTTCGATTATGAACCTAAAGGCGTTTGCCCGATGCAGATTTCGTTTGATTTGGACGGCGAAAAAGTCCACAATATCCAGTTCTTTGGCGGTTGCAACGGCAATCTGAAAGCCATCTCCAAAATCCTCGACGGCTGGACGGTGGAACAGATTGAGGAAAAGCTCAAAGGAAATACTTGTGGTCGCCGTCCTACTTCCTGTGCTGACCAGCTGGCAACCGCTGTCCGCTCCGCTTATGAGGGGAAAATCAATGCAGCCTGATTTTAACCCCCTCTGCCTGAAATATCAGCTCTGTTTCCCTTTGTATGCCTGCTCCAGAGAGATTATCAAGCAATATCGCCCCCACCTCGAAGAACTCGATTTGACCTATACTCAATATATTACTATGATGGTCGTGTGGGAACGGCAGGAAATCAGCGTTCGGGATTTGGGAAAGGAATTATACCTCGATTCCGGCACGCTGACCCCCGTTCTGAAATCCCTCGAACAGAAAGGATTTATCAGCCGTTCACGCTCTGAACAAGATGAACGCTTACTCATTGTCAAAGTCACCCCCTCCGGAATGGAACTGAGGAAACGTGCCGAATCTGTTCCCCTCAAAATGGCTGGCTGTATGAACCTCACCTTGGAAGAAGCCGGCGAACTTCGCCACCTCCTCTATAAGGTCTTGGGAAAAGAGAATACAGAAGAATAAAAAAATTCAGCTCCGGTTGTTCGCCGGAGCTGGTTTTTGTGTTAAATTCCTAAAATTTGTTTTTTCTTTGTAGTGAAATCTTCTTCAGTAATTAAGCCATCTTCCCACATTTTTTTATATTTTTCAATCTGTTGCTCTTCTGTTAAAACTGGATTTGCTGTAGCTTGTATAGTTGGTTTGGGTTGTGCAGTTGGTGCAGGTTTGGGAACTGAAACCGCTGTTGCAGACGGTGGTTTTTCACCTTTCTTCACTCCACAAAGGCAAGTTGTGACGTAATCTGCATTTGTTCGTTGGCAACCCCAACACTGCCAACCGCCACTGGATAAAATTCGCTTTCTATTATCACTCTCTAGCTTACGTTCTAGCGAACCTAAACGAAAATTTTCTTCTTCATCTGCTAGAGAACTTAAATGCTCATCATATTCAGAACGTTCACTAACAGGGTAATTATTGGTATTTTGTGGCTTTGTCAAGATAATAATCAATCCAATAAATCCAAGCCAAAAACCCCACCAGAAACCGCCGTCATATCCCTTGTTTTCGTTGACTTTTTTGGTTACAAATCCCCAAACAAAAGACCAAATCAATACACCAATCAAATAACCTATGTTATCCATGTTTTCACCTCCTTTCATCAATTTGCTATAAAGTTATTTTTTCTTGAATGTTGCTTTCGATAGAGTCAATTTCTATTCAGCTCCGGTTATCTGCCGGAGCTGGTTTCGTGTTATCTGGGATTGCCAAAAATATCGTGTGTGCGGATGTACCACTCATCATAGGCTTCGACATCAGGGTCAGTAGGTGTGTCATCACCGCCACACCCTGTAAACAGACAAGCAGTAGAGAGTAATGTCATACAAATCAGCAAAACAGAAATTATCTTTTTCATTTTTTCACCACCTTCAACTGAACTTTAAGCCAAAGACAACATCAAGAATTTTTTTAGTATCCATAATCATCATACTTGTCGTCAAGATAATCGCCCCACGCTTTTTCCCAATCATCATTGTCAATGTCACCATCATAATCATTGTCAATCACTTCACCACCAGCACCATAACTTTTGCTTTGGTCTCCCTCAATATTGTTATCATCAGGGTCGCATGAGTGACAATACAAATCACTTGGACTATACGTTTTGTTTTTACAAGTGTCATTCTTACCCATACACCAGTATTCGCCAGCAGAAAGCTCATCATCTGCCTCTTTGACGGGTGTATACTTTTCTGTTTTTTTCTCTTCAACAGGTGTATATTTTTCTGTTTCTTTTTTTGTGGTTTGTTTTGTCACAGTTGTTGTATTCAATATTGTCGTTGCAGTCGTGGTTATGCTACTTGACTCATTAACATTTGTATTATTATCAGTATCTTCACCACAACCTGTGAGGATTGCTACTGACAGCAAGCACATTGTACCTAATAAAACAGTACTCAAATATTTTTTCATTGTAAATTCCTCCTTCAAACTCAGCCGTCATAATCATGCTGAAATCCACAATTGCCACAACAGTAGGTAACTGTCTTTTTTCCTAAAGCTCCACCAAGCAACCCCACAGGGCCAAGCAAAATGCCACCAACAGCAGCCTTTCCTACGCTGAAACCTTTGTTAGAGGTATCCACTTATCTCTTTTTCCACACATGGGACAGGAAGAGGGTGCAAACATATTTTTCACCACCTTTTACTATAATCATTTCTTTTTGAATGTTGCTTCAAAGCTAATAAATTTGAATCCAACACCAGCAGTTACTTTTGAAAGCGTAAATTTTCCCTTTTTCAGGTAAGTTCTGCCCGAATCGGTACAGATGTAATTTTCGTTGGAAGTGTAGTCCTCAACTGTGGGGACTTTTGTTGCGATATAACCATTTTCTTCCAACAGTTTCAATATTGTTGAAAAAACAGTTTCCTCGACACACAACAGACAATAATCTGTATACCACAAATTTTCACAGCTTTCAAGAATTGTCTTTTCAATGTACTGACAGGTGATTTTCTGGTTTTTTCTTGGGAAACGGATTCCCTGATAATCTGGCAGTGTCACAACATCATTTTCAATTCTTACATTTCGAATCACTCCCAATGAAAGCATTTCCAACATTTTTTCAGGGGAAATACCCCATTTTTCTCTTGCTTCTGTGATTGTCATTTTTATTTCCTCCTCTGAATAGCACAATAATGTGCTTTGTTGTTCTTATTATAACACAAAATAGTGAATTTGTCAACACAAATTTGTGCAAAATGTTAAAATAATAGTAACACAAATTCAGGAGGTGTTTTTATGCATAATTACCAGCGAATACGAGATTTAAGGGAAGATGCAGACATGACACAAAAAGAGGTTGCAGAAAAATTATATTTGCATCTGACACAGTACAGGCGGTACGAATGTGGAGAAAGCGAACTGCCTATGAATATTGCTATCAGCATTGCCAATCTGTATCATGTCTCACTGGATTATGTTGCTGGATTGAGCAACAGCAAAAGGGGATTGACGGAATCAGAATTGAATCCGGTGGAAACCAAATTGCTTGTCGGGTTTCATACTCTTTCCCCCATCAATCAGGGAAGACTGCTTGAAAGGCTGACCGTCCTTTCTGAACAATCTTGCATCTAATGTCATTATAGCACATTCCAAAGAAAAAGTATAGAGTTACTTTATATTGCAATTTGCAATTATTTTTGATTGCAAATGTGAATACAAAAAAACAGCCCCGACATTTCGCCGGAGCTGTTTTTTATATCCTATGAAATTTATCAGCCCAATGTGACCTTGTGGAATACTTTCTTTCCCTTTTTGAGGATGGTTTCGCCGTCAAGGGTAATCATGGCTTTGGGGTCGGTGACTTTCTCATTATTGACAGATACACCGCCCTGCTGAACGTTGCGGCGTGCTTCGGATTTGGTCGGGACAAGTCCGCATTCTACCATTAAATCCAGAATATTGATTGCTCCGTCTGTGAGCTTATCAGCAGGGATGGCAGTGGTCGGCATATTTTCAGATGAACCAGCTCCGCCAAAGACTGCTTTTGCCGTGTCAAGGGCTTTTTTAGCCTCTTCTTCCCCGTGAACGAGGGCAGTCAGTTCATAGGCAAGGAGTTCTTTTGCCTTGTTGAATTCTGCGCCTTCCATGTGCTTTTCCATTTCCTCAATTTCTTCAATCGGTACAAATGTGAGCATTTTCAAGCATTTGATAACATCCGCATCAGCTACATTTCTCCAGTACTGGAAAAATTCATAGGGGGATGTTTTTTCAGGGTCAAGCCATACTGCGCCCTTTTCGGTTTTGCCCATTTTCTTGCCTTCAGAATTCAGCAACAGGGTGATTGTCATAGCGTAGGCATCTTTACCGAGCTTCTTTCTGATGAGTTCCGTTCCGCCGAGCATATTTGCCCATTGGTCGTCACCGCCGAACTGCATATTACAGCCGTAATCGGTGAACAGTTTGTAGAAGTCGTAGCTCTGCATAATCATGTAGTTGAATTCGAAGAAGGTCAAGCCTTTTTCCCATCTCTGCTTATAGCATTCGAAAGAAAGCATCTTGTTGACAGAGAAGTAGACACCGATTTCACGCAACATATCGACATAATTCAGGTCTAACAGCCAATCGGCATTATTCACGGCAATTGCCTTTCCGTCGGAGAAGTCGATAAAACGGCTCATTTGCTTTTTGAAGCATTCGACATTGTGGTCAATGGTTTCACGGGTCATCATCTTGCGCATATCGGACTTTCCGGAGGGGTCGCCAATCATGCCAGTACCACCGCCCAATAATACAATGGGCTTATTGCCAGCCATTTGCAGACGCTTCATGAGACACAGCGCCATAAAATGCCCAACGTGCAGGGAATCCGCTGTCGGGTCAAAGCCAATGTAAAACGTGGCTTTTCCGGCATTGATAAGCTCCTTGATTTCCTCCTCGTCAGTCAGTTGGGCGAGAAGTCCTCGTCTTTGCAGTTCTTCAAAAACAGTCATAGTGATTACTCCTTTTGATTAAAATATTGATTTGAATGATAGTATTCAGCTATCATATTTGACGGTAAATTCATTCTGCGTTGATACAGAACCTTTGATTCTTGCAAATTCATCAAGAATCATCTCGACTTGAAAGGGATTCAGTTCAATTTCGACTTGTGTCATGTTACCGCTTTCAGGCAGTCGCACATGAATGACGGCAAAATGCTTGTATTCCTCATCAAAAATGGTATTATCATGACTGACAGCACGAACCATTTTTCTAGTGATGGATTTCACCAGCTCATAATCAATGGCATATACTGTCTGTGGAGTGTATGCGTGAATGTGGGTCGTACCTAAATTGAAACCGTTCCCCTTGTAAGTCAACATACTTCCATGCTGGTAAGAGGTTTCCAATGTGGGGTAATCAATATCATGTTTCAGCCATTTTCGAACAGGTTTTCCGGTGAATGTGTTGAGGCTGTCAATCAGTAACCATCCAAACATTGGAACTCCAAGACAGAAAGGATATTTTTTATCAAAATCATATATCATCCCTGCAATCGTACCCACCAGCAAAATCAAGTACATCAATATGGAGAGAAATGATTCTTTTCGGCGGTATCGGCGGAATAAATCGTCTTTCAGGGTTCTTTCCTGAGGATGTTCAAAGGGGTGGAGTTCTTTGTATTGCAGATATGCTTCTTTCCATGCAGGGGAGCGGAAATAATCGCCATTGGTAACGCTTTCACGCTTTTGAATGGCGGATTGATTGGCTTTTATTTCACGGAAATATGACCCGAACGCAATCACCAAACACACCACGCAAACAATCACAGCTTGTATTTTCAGTCCCAGAAAAATGAACAGAACAATAAATATTGTAGCTGTACAGACAAGCCACAAAATCAGCGTTAAAAGGGGGCTTGTTGGTCTCATGATGCTGTCACCTCACAAAAAACGCCCTCCGCCAAAAAGCAGAGGGCGATAATTTACCGCTGTACCACCTCAGTTTGTCAGCCGAAAATCAAACATTTCCGGCGAACCTCGAAACGCTGTAACGTGCGTTTACTCCGTACTCCCCTAATAAATCCAAATCGTTCAGGGAATCCGCTCCGGAATGTATTTCAGAAATTATTGTTTGATGCCTTGCACCGTCCGGCATTTCTCTGGAAACAGGGGAATTTCTTACTTCTTTCCTTCATAGCGTTTGTGTGATATGAATTCAGTATAGCACAAAAAATTGAATTTGTCAAGCGTTTTTCAGGCATTTTTCAGCACACCAGAACACAACAGCGACAATGGCACAGTATCCGCCATGACCTGACTTGCCTTTTGGCTGGGGTGCAGATGGTCTCCACCGTCAAAGCCTTCTGCAAAGGCTGTCGGGCGGTCGGGATTTCTGACAGCCTTATCAAAATCGATACAGCCGTCGACTTCTGTTGTGGTGCGCATCCAGTCATTGAAAGCGTTCCGCAGTTCCTCACGGAATGGGGCATAGGTTCTCCAGCCTTCAATTGGTAGGAGTGTACCCAAATAGACTTGCATTTTGTATTCTCTCGCCCATTGGATGTATTTTCTCATGCCTTCAATTAAATCTTCCAAAGTCGGCATATCACTCCACGGGCGGAATTTGTTCACCTCCACTCCGACAGGGTGAATAATATCATTGATACCATGCTGAATGATGACTGTATCTGCCCCACAAACAGGGACTTCATGCGGAAATCTCGTTTCCCCTTTTAAGCCGTAGGAATCATAGGTGATATTGTCGTATTGACGTAAAATTCTCGTACCGCTTGCAGCCTTGCGGACAATGGCAACAGTGCCGTCACCCTCTTTCAAACTGCGCAACATCAAATAATCAACCCATGATTGTGCGGTGATAGAGTCCCCATAACACACAATACTGTGTTTTTCATTGCTTGTCAAGACATCAATGTCGCTCAAAAAGTAAAAACAATTCGTGGAATTTGATAAATCAACAGGGAGCTGGTTGCTTTGGGTATGGTTGCCAATCGCAAAATATCCCCCTGACAATACTCCATTCACGACGACAGCAGAGCGCATTTCTGTGAAATCGGCAAAATATAAACTGACTGCAATTTTTCCCCCACGCTTGACAGCCATTGGAATGGGGTCACTTTGAATGCGTTCACCTGCTGGAATGGTGACACTTGTTGAACCGTTGAATGTCACCGGAATCGGGTTGACAATATCCGAACTGGTGAGAGATTCTGCAATTGTCGCCTGATTGACGGTAATCGGCTCATGTCCGCAGAAATTATCCAACGTAATGCGAATGGCTTCCCCGTCCAGCAACATGGTAATCGGGTAACGGAGTGTAAAATCTTTTCCATAATTTTCCGGTCTTCGGATACGAATGGAAATTGCATTTCCCCATGCAGCTACCCATTTGGTGTTCAAAGTTTCCAACATAAAAAACAATTCCTTTCTTGAAAATTTCTAGAATCACGTTTATTATACCGGATTTCACGAACTTTGTCAATAGTTGTCAAACTCAAACAGCATCACATTGACAAAAAGCACGAATTTTGACGTTTTTTCAGTGAATTCATTATACATTTTTTCGTATACATATACATAGTATGTTCTAAGAGAATGAACATCAGAAAGGATGTGCAGTGAAATGAACAGCAGTTTTCAAAAAGTGCAGGATTATTTACCGGAATCCGTCAGGCAATGCTTGCGGAAGTTGCCGGAATCCGTCACAGATGAGATTCAGGAAATCCGTCTCCGGTGTGGTCGTCCGGTGATGATTTCACAAAGAGGGAAAGAAGTATTCCTCACTCCGTCCGGTTTGACAAACAAAAATCAGAATGTTATCTTTATGACCTCAGAGGACATTGCAAGGACATTTCAGGCGGTCATGTCACATTCTGTCTACAGTCATGAACAGGACATTGCAGAGGGCTTTGTGACGATTCGTGGAGGGTGCAGGGTTGGCATTTGCGGGAGTGCTGTCAGAAACGGAAATTCCGTGCAGAGTTTACGGAATGTCAACGGCTTGAATTTCCGCATTGCAAAAGAATTTCAGGGCATTGCATCCGGCATTTGGCGACAGGCAGAAAATCAAAGTATCCTGATTGCTGGAACAGTCGGAAGCGGAAAAACAACATTTTTGCGTGATTTGTGCCGGATTGTCGGCGATAACCTGAAAACTTCCCTCATTGATGAACGTGGAGAAATTGCCTCTGTGGTGCGTGGAATTCCTCAATATGATGTGGGAATCATGACCGATATTCTGGACGGCTACCCACGGAAAAACGGCATTTTAACGGCTTTAAGGGTTTTGACACCGGCTTATATTGTTTGTGACGAAATCAGCACGGAAGAGGATGTGAATGCAATCTTACAGGCGCATGGTTGCGGAGTGAAATTTATTGCTTCGGTTCATGCTGGAAACTTTGATGATATTCGAAAACGTGTGATGATACAGCCACTTTTTCAGGCTGGTGTATTTCAATATTGTGTGTACCTTAATCGTGAACAAGCCATTCAGAGGGTGCAACGACTATGAAATGGATAGGAATATTATTGTTGTTTCTGTCAAGTGGCGGAATGGGGTTATATGCGTCTCAACGTTTACAGAATGATGTCAGGCGAACAGAAAAATTGATAGCCCTCACAGAGGAATGTTCCGCCTATATCCGCTATCAACAACCGGAATTGGACGAACTGATTGACATATTGTCCACCAATCCTACTTATCAGGAATTTCATTTCCTTCAAAGTATCAGTGAAAACAGCAACCCCTATTTGATGCCGTCTACAATCTGGAATGATGCAATTGAGAATGATACTGCTGTACCCCTTCCCACAAGGGAGATTTTGGAAAGTTTAGGACAGGTATTAGGAACGACAGACATTGAAGGGCAATTGTCCGCTTTGGAATTGCATCGCATTCAATTACAACAGGTGCTTTCAGGATGTCGGGAACGTTACCAGAAACAGGGGAAATTATATCAATCGCTTGGAATTTTAGCCGGCTGTATGTTGGGGGTTTTATTATGGTAATCCAAAAGAAAAGAGGGTTTACAAATGGATGTTGATTTGATTTTCAAAATTGCTGGAACTGGAATTATTGTCGCAGTTTTGAGCATTGTCCTCAAAAAGGCGGAACGTGACGAACAAGCTATGATGACAGTATTAGCAGGGTTGATTGTGGTATTGATGTTAGTCATTGACCAGATACGGGAATTATTTGACACGGTAAAGGCGGTATTTGGCTTATGACAGTGCAGGAAACAACGGTATTCTGTATATTGGGGGCTGTTTTATGCTTGGTGCTGAAAGAATACCAGAAACCGCAGGCAGTCTTATTGGGGATTACGGTTGTCGTGGTGGTATTATTGGCGGTCATGCCACAAGTGCGCAGTATCAAGGATACGGCTTCCCAATTGTTTGCAGAAAGCAGTCTACAGCCGGAATGGTTCGCCTTGATTTGTAAAGCTATCGGCATTGCATGGCTGACCCAACTCGGAACAGACCTTTGCAAGGATTGCGGAGAAAATGCCATTGCTTCCGCTGTGGAATTATGCGGAAAGATATTTTTAGCGGTGCTGTCATTGCCGTTATTCGTGACACTTTCTCAAACGGTTCTGGGGGTGATAGGGTGAAAAAGATACTCTCACTCCTGATGGCTTTGCTATGCTGTATGTTGTTTCCGGCTATGACAGTATATAGCGAATATGATTATGATGATACGCTGTCCAGCCTTCTGGAATCCAGCGGTGCAGGGGATTTATTGCAGAATAATGACTTTGTTCCGGAAAATGCCGATATTTCGGATACTTCCGCATTAACAGAGATGACTTTCACCGGATTTATTCGAAAAGTCTGGAATATGGCAGTTGACGAAATACAATTACCTATGAAAACATTGTCATTATGCATGGGAGTGATTATTCTCTCTGCAATGGCATCAGGCTTGCAAGGCGGAAATGGTAAAATTCGGGCAGTGTATGAAGTGATTTGTATTTTATGCGCTTCTGGAATTGTCGCCGAACCTGTGACAAATGCGTTGATTTCGTCCTCTGGGATTTTAGAAAATTCTGCTGATTTCATGTTAGCATTTTCGGGGATATTCGCCGGAATTCTGACTGTCAGCGGTGGAATGACGACAGCGACAGTTTACCAAAGCAGTATTGTGGCATTGTGTGAAATTGCAATGCATACCGCTACCAAACTATTGATACCCTTGTTAAGAATGTGCTTTGCTATGAGTATTGTAGATGCAGTCAATCCGGCAGTTTCTTTGGAAGGAATCATTCAATTGATACAGAAAGTCACGGCTTGGATTTTGGGCTTGATGATGGCGGTATTTTTGGGAATGCTGACCGTACAAAGCCTTGTTGCCGTTTCCGCAGACAGGGCAGGCACAAAAGCCGCAAAGTATGTGATTTCTGGAGCAGTGCCAATTATTGGGGGGGCGGTTTCAGATGCCTATACCGCTGTATTGGGAAGCATGGGGGTATTGCGTTCAGGGGTTGGAATGTTGGGAATATTGGCATTGTGTTCGCTATTTATGCCGGCACTGGTGAAGCTTGGGATTTATCGGCTGTTGATGGCGATTTCGTCCGCAGTATCGGGGTTATTCGTAGCGGATGGCTTGACGAGATTTTTCAAGAATATGGAAAGCATTCTTGCAATGGGGTTTTCTGTTGCGGTAAGTTTTTCCGTGATGTTCATTTTTTCCGCAGCAGCAGTATTATTGATTAGCGGAACACTTTCACCATAAAGGAGGGCGAAACATGGAGCATATCAGAGAATCCATTCTTTCCATGTGTATGTTAAGTGCATCTGTGGGAATTCTGAGCTTGATTTATCCGGCTGTATTGGACAGGCAGATAAAATTTTTGATGTCCATGCTCTTTTTGGTGAGTATGATAACGCCTTTTATGGGGATGGAATTTCCGTCAGAATCGGCAATCGTTACCGCTGAACAAATGGAACAGGGGACAGCCTCGCTTTCTGATACATTTGAGGAGACGCTTTTACAGGAATCGGAAAAGCAAATTTGTGAAGCTGTGACGGAAAAATTAAACTCTGCCGGAATTATATGTCAAAGCGTTGAAGTGCAATTGCATATGAATGACGAAAACTGCATATATTGCAGTGAGGTAAAGGCGGAATGTGATAATTCCGCTGATGCCTGCCGGATTTTAAGTGCATTATTCGGTGAGGAGGTGAAAATTTGTGTTACTGAAATTCCCTAAATTATCTCAAAAAGAAATTGCGGTTCATGTGATTGTGATATTGGGATTATTGGGAATTGGTTGTATTTTGCTTTCTTCATTCAAGACACCCAAAAAAGAAGAACCCCAACAGGAAACGGAATTTTCCGTGGAAGATTACCGCCTTCAATTACAATCCCAATTGGAGGATATGTTACACTCCATTGCTGGGGTGGGTTCAGTGGAAGTACTTGTTACCATTGGAGGAAGTGAACAGTATCACTATGCACAGGAAGATGAAAAACTCGTCACAGATGAGCAAGTCCGCACCAATAACACCTATGTCACCATAGGCGGAAGCAATAAGGAAGCCTTGGTAGAATCCGTCTCCCATCCACAAATTACAGGGGTTGTGGTGGTTTGTGATGGTGGCTCAAGTAACATTGTGAAAGAGTCCGTGTATCAGGCTGTCTCTGTTGCGTGTGGAATTCCGACAGGCTGTATTTATGTTACACAGGCGGCACAGTAACACCATTGCCGTCATTTCAGAAAAGGAGTAATGTTATCATGAAAAAACCATCCGTAATTATTGGAAAACGTCAGATTGTCTTGTCATGCTTGACCGCAATGTTAGCGATTGCCGTATACATTAATTATTCTATGTCACAAGGCGAAACGATGACCCCTGTCGCTGAACTCACTGAACAAACCAGATACGGTGATACGGAATTTGTCAGCGCACAGCCCGATAAAGAACCTGCTAACAAAATTGTACCGACTCAAACCACTACAGAAAATCTTGCTGTCACTCCCACCGAAGCAGACCCTTCCGCAGATTATTTCGCTCAGGCTCGATTGCAGAAAACCGTCAGTCGTGATGAAGCCGTTCAAACGTTACAGATGGTTATGGGTGGAGGAGATTTGACAGAAGACGAAATTATCACCACGGCTCTGGATGCTGTGGAAGTTTCTAACTTGATTGAAAGTGAAAGCAAAATTGAGTCTTTGATTCGTTCGCAGGGCTTTGAAGACTGCGTTGTGTACCTTGATGGCGATTCTGCGAAGGTTGTGGTACGTTCAGACGGCTTGGAAGCTGGTGATGCTGCACTAATTAAAGATATTATTTTGGGAGAAGTTTCAATTTCTTCTGAAAATATTAGAATTTTTGAAGTAAAGTAGTTGTACTTTTCGAAATTTTTTGGTATAATAGAAGTAAGCCTCAAAAAAGCTTACATATTTTCCATATTCTGGTAAAATTCCGGAGTGGTATAGAAAGGAAGTATTGATTATGGACAATGTAAAACCCGCAAGCCGTACAATTTGTATTTCTGATACTGTCCTGAGCCGTGTTGTGGAATTGGCTGCACAGGAAGTAGAAGGGGTTGCAGGACTTTCCCCCACTGGTGAGGCAGTCACGGTGGAAAATCTCGGCGGTGCTGCTTCTGTGAATGTACAGGTCATTGTAAAAAATGGTTCTCGTGCAATTCCTGTGGCGAATCAGGTTCAGAAGGCAGTCAAGCAGGGAGTTCAGGACATGACCGGCATTATTGCTGTAAAGGTCAATGTAGAAGTTGGCGGGATGGCATCCGCTGAATGAAACGGAACTCAAACAGGTGAAAGGGTGTGCAGTTTTGGGTAACTGCATACCCCTTAGAAAGGATTTACAGTATGACAAAACATCAATGCAGAGAAAATGCGTTTTTACTGCTGTTTGAAGCATCTTTCAGGGACGATACCCCCGAAGAACTTTACAGCGTTGCAGAAGAAATTGCTGAAATCGGAATCAATGACCATGTGAAAAAGTTGGTGGAAGGTGTTCTTTCCCAAACTGATGAAATTGACCAGATTATTGCATCCTACAGTACAAAACGTGCAGTCAATCGAATTCCCCGAATTAACCTCATTATCCTGAGAATGGCAATTTATGAATTGCTGAATATTCCGGAAACCCCTGTCAATGTGGTAGTCAGTGAAGCAGTGGGACTTTCGGAAACGTACGCAATCGCAGAAGATACCGCCTTTATCAATGGGGTTTTAGGTGCATATGTTCGTACCCTCCCCCAACGTCCCAAACCACAGGAGTCAGAATAATGTCACTTTATCTCGGACTGGATACCAGCAACTATACAACTTCTGTCGCCCTTTACAATAGCGATACCCACGAGGTAATACAGTCAAAAAAATTGCTTCCTGTCAAGGCTGGTGAAAAAGGACTCCGGCAAAGTGATGCCGTTTTTCATCATACCGTGCAATTGCCGGAAGTACTTGGAAAATTGGATATTTCCGGAAAGGACATTTCAAGTATTGGCGTATCTGTCAGACCCCGAAACGTGGAAGGGTCTTATATGCCGTGCTTCCTTTGTGGAGAGGGAACGGCGCAGATGTTCGGGCAGATTTTGGGAATTCCTGTCCACCGGACAAGTCATCAAATGGGACATATTCTCGCCGGTTTGTATTCCGCCGGAAAATTGGAATTACTGCAAGAAAAATTCATTGCATTTCATGTGAGTGGCGGAACAACAGACTGTGTTCTATGTGAACCAGATACAGAATTGCTTGTCAAGGTCACACCCTTGTCATCTTCTACGGATTTGAAGGCGGGGCAATTGATTGACAGAGTGGGGCTAATGCTGGGGTTATCGTTTCCCTGTGGGGCAGAATTGGAACGAATTGCACAGCAAAGTGCAAAGCATTTCAAATATCATCCTGTCATGAAAGGGAAAAATTGCTGTCTTTCCGGATTGGAGAACCAATGCCGGAAAATGCTGGATGATGGGGCAAGTATGCCCGATACAGCAAAATTTTGTTTGACTGCGGTTGGTATGGTATTACAGGAAATGACAAAAGCCGTTCTTACAGAATTTCCCGAAACTCCGGTATTATATGCTGGTGGTGTCATGGCAGATAAATTGATTCGCCAATTTCTGGAAAGTGAAAATACATTTTTCGCAGAACCTCAATTTTCCTGCGATAATGCAACAGGTACGGCGATTTATGCGGCTATCTGTACGGAAGGAGCAAAAGTATGGAAATTTTGACAGTTTCACAAATTAACCGCTATATTGCCTCTCAAATCAATGGGGATGATAATTTAAAGCGTGTTCTCATCAGAGGAGAAATTTCTAATTTTACAGCGCATTCCTCCGGACATTATTATTTTTCGCTGAAAGAAAATAACAGCGTCATCCGTGCGGTGATGTTCCGTAATATGACCGGAAGTCTGCGCTTTCGTCCACAAAATGGAATGAAAGTGATTGTCGATGGTGCGTTGACGGTCTATGAAGCTGGTGGATATTACCAGATAAAGGCTTTCAGCATTCAGCCGGAAGGTTTGGGAATGGTTGCGCTGGAATTGAAACAGCGCAAAGAAAAACTCCGCAAAGAGGGGCTTTTCCGTGAGGACATTAAGAAACAACTCCCATTTTTGCCGGAAACCATTGGAGTTATCACTTCTCCGACTGGGGCAGCATTGCAGGATATTTTGAATATTTTGAACAGAAGATGCCCTATTGTAAAAGTGAAATTATTTCCTGTATTGGTACAGGGCGAACAAGCCCCTGATTCCATTGCAAGGGCAATTACATTCGCTGATACACAACATTGCAATGTGCTGATTGTGGGACGTGGTGGCGGTTCGTCAGAGGATTTGCAGGCATTCAATGCCGAAAATGTCGCCTATGCAATTTACCATTGTCAAACGCCTGTCATTTCAGCGGTGGGGCATGAGGTAGATTTTACCATTGCGGATGCGGTCGCTGATAGACGTGCGCCCACTCCTTCCGCAGCTGCGGAATTATCTGTTCCGGATTTATCGACGTTGCACGGCTGGACACAGCAGGAGCAGGCGCATTTACAAGGGGCATATATGAATTATTTGCAGGGTCAGCAGAATCAGCTTGTTTCCTTGCGGAATCGGTTGGCACTGTACCGCCCTGATTATCGGCTGAAAATTCAGCAGGAACAATTACAACGTACCACCCAACAACTTAACCATGCTATGAATGGCTATTTGAGCCGGAAAATGGTACAATATCAGGCACAGCAGGAAAAATTGATTCAGCTTGACCCCATGAAAATTTTACAGCGTGGTTATGCCGCAGTTTATCAGGAAGACAACCGCCTTCTTTCTTCTGTCAAAAATGTGAAAGATGGCGATTCCGTCAGAATCCGTCTTGCAGATGGAACAATTACAGCAAAGGTGGAGAGCATCAAATGAGTTATGAAGAGAAAATGAAACGCTTAGCGGAAATTACCAAACGTCTCGAAAATGAGCAGCTTTCCCTTGAAGAGGCTTCTAAGCTTTACAGTGAGGGAATGGAACTTTCCGCAGAGTGTCATAAAATATTACAGGAAGCTGTCTTACAGGTGCAGACGATTCAGGGACAGCCTTCCGGAAATGAGGTAACAGGACAATGAGCAAAGTCATGGAAAAAGTTTCCGCTTATGCTGAGCGGGTTGAAAAATATATGGAAACACAAGTTTCACAGATGGAACAAAATGCAACCGGTTTGAGCATCGAAAAGCTTTATCAAGCAATGCGCCATTCTTTGACCGCAGGCGGAAAAAGAATCCGTCCGGCTATGATTTATGCATTCTGTGAAGCGTGTGGCGGTGAATTGGAAAAGGCGGATTCTTCCGCCTGTGCAATGGAAATGACACATACATCTTCCTTGATTTTTGACGATTTGCCAGCAATGGATAATGATGATATGCGCAGGGGAAAACCTTCCTGTCATAAGGCATTTGGAGAAGCAACCGCCATTTTGGCAGGAGATGCGTTAATTTGTGCGCCGTTCGCCATTCTTACAGCAGATACTAATTTGACCGCTGACCAGAAAGTTATGTTGATTAGTACGCTTTCTACGTTTGAGGGTGCAAATGGTATGGTTGGCGGTCAACAGATGGATATGCAATTTGAAACACAGGAACAAGTAACGGTTCAGGAATTGCAGACCATGTGCAGTGGGAAAACGGGCGCATTGATGGCGGCTGCTTGCAGAATGGGTTGTCTTTGTGGCAATGGTACAAGAAGGCAATTTGTAGCAGCTGGAAATTATGGGTTACTGGTAGGACTTGCTTTTCAGGTCATTGATGATATTCTTGATGTGACCAGTACAGAAGAGGAACTCGGCAAACCCATTGGCAGTGATGCAGAAGAAAACAAGACAACATTTGTCACATTATTGGGGATTGAAAAAGCGAAAATTTATGCAGGAGAATTGACAAAGCAAGCACATTCACAGCTGGATACAGCTTTTGCAGAAGCGAAAAATCTGGAATTTCTGCATGATTTGACAGATGAACTTCTGAAACGTGTCAAATAAAAGGCGGTGGAAATTGATGGTATATAATCCGATATTAGTAGCTGGAGTTTTGGGATGGGCAGCCGCACAGGTGTTGAAATTCATCCTTTATTTTGTACAGAATGCAAATGTGCAGTTAGAAAGGCTGTATGGTTCGGGAGGAATGCCGAGTTCTCATTCAGCCTTAGTATGTGCAGCATTTGTGACAACTGGAAGAGTAGAGGGTTGGGATAGTTCCGCTGTTGCCATTATGTTTGTGCTGGGGGCAATTGTCATGTATGATGCTGCTAATGTTCGTTTAGAAGCTGGAAAACATGCAAAGCAATTAAATGAAATTATGACCCGTCTTTTCGCACAAGACGGTACTGACGATACCAGAAAAAAGGAGTTCAAGGAATTATTGGGGCATACCCCTTTACAGGTGGTATGCGGTGCGATTCTGGGAATTGGAATCGGTGCATTCATTCCTTTGTAATAAGAATATTATGGAAAATACGAATCAATATAATAATGAACTGCGTTTGCAGGATTTACAATTACCGCAAGACCTGAAAAAATTGAATTACTACCAGTGCCGGAAAATTGCCAAGGATATTCGCAGTATTTTAATTCGTACCATCTCCCATAATGGCGGACATCTTGCATCCAATCTCGGCACAGTAGAATTAACTCTTGCACTGCATAGGGTTTTTGACTCCCCACAAGATAAAATTATCTGGGATGTGGGGCATCAATGTTACACTCATAAAATTTTGACAGGAAGATTGAAGGAATTCCGGACAATCCGCAAAGAAAACGGTATTTCCGGATTTCCCAAACCGGAGGAATCCCCTCATGATATTGTTATCAGTGGTCATAGCAGTACATCAATTTCATCAGCTTGTGGAATTGCGGAAGCAATGCGCCTGAATGGTGACAATCATCATGTGATTGCCGTGATTGGTGATGGTGCATTGACAGGGGGGCTTTCTTTTGAAGGGCTGAATAATGGCGGTAAAGAGAAAATGAAAAATCTGATTGTCATTCTCAATGATAATCATATGTCAATTTCTGAAAATGTTGGGGCAGTTTCAGGATATTTGCGTTCCATCCGTGAAAAAGAGGGCTATGTTCTCAAAAAAAAGGAACTGGAACGAAATTTACTCAATACTCCTGCTGTGGGAATGCCAACCATCAAGGTACTGAAAAAAACAAAGGACAGTTTCAAGCGTGTTGTCATGAAACAGGCGACAATGTTTGAACAGATGGGATTTGTGTATTTAGGGCCAGTCAATGGACATAATCAACAGGAATTGGAAGAAGTTCTCCGCACGGCGAAACTTTATGAAGCCCCTGTATTTGTGCATGTATGTACCGTCAAGGGGAAAGATTACCCACCAGCTGAAGAAAATCCAAGCCGATTTCATGGGGTATCCAGATTTGATATTATGACAGGGAATCCGGAAGTTTCGGGAGATGATTGCTATTCCTCTGAATTCGGGAAAGAATTAACACGGCTTGCAAGGACAGATAAGCGTATTTGTGCGATTACCGCAGCCATGGAATATGGGACAGGCTTGCAATACTTTGAGAAGGAATTTCCCGAACGTTTCTATGATGTGGGAATTGCCGAACAACACGCCGTCACCTTTTCAGCGGGTTTGGCAAGTGCTGGAATGATACCAGTATTTGCAGTGTATTCCACCTTTTTACAGAGGGCATATGACCAGTTAATACATGATGTTTCCATTGGCGGTTTACATGTGGTATTAGGGATTGACCGTGCCGGAATTGTTGGAGAAGACGGCGAAACCCATCAGGGAATGTTTGATGTACCAATGTTGACATCCATTCCAGATACGGTGATATATTCGCCGGCTGGTTATGACGAATTGAAATACTGCTTGAATCGAGCCATTTTTGAAGACAAGGCTTTGACGGCGGTTCGCTATCCAAGAGGAAATGAAAAAGATTTGACTTTTCCCAAGGAACATTGTAATACGGATTACTGCTTGACGGAAATGAATTCCAATTTGCTTCTGATTTCCTATGGGCGAGTATATCAATCACTTTGGAAAGCACATGAAACTTGTGCCAAAAGCGGTTATCAGACAAGCCTTTTGAAATTGACAAGAATTTTCCCCATTGAAGAAGAATTGATAGAAAAAGCCCTCCGTTATCGGGTTGTTATCTTCTTTGAAGAAAGCAGTGGTTACGGTGGGATTTCTACCATTTTCGGGTCATTGTTGGCACAGTACGGCTTTACAGGTCGGTTTGTTCGTGTATCTGCGAATAAATTCCTGAAACAGGCTTCTGTCTCGGCATTGCTGGAAAAGGCGGAACTTTCTGAACACGCTGTATGCCGGTATATTTATGCCTATGGAAATAAGAGCTGATATTGCTATGACAGAGCGTGGACTTTGTAAAAGCCGTTCAAGGGCAAAAATGCTCATTGCAGAGGGAAAAGTCACCCTCAATGGAAATCCCCTGCAAAAAGCTTCTGTCATAGTAAAGGAAACGGACGTTCTGTCACTGTCGGACGATTTGCAATATGTCGGGCGTGGCGGTTTAAAAATGGAGGGTGCTTTACAAAATTTCCCGATTTCCGTCAAAAATCGCATTTGTATGGATGTAGGCGCATCAACAGGCGGTTTCACGGATTGTATGTTACAAAATGGGGCAGAATTGGTTTATGCAATTGATGTGGGAAAAGGGCAGTTAGATGAGAGTTTATGCCAAAATCCAAAAGTTGTCAATTTAGAAAATACTGACATCCGTTTTGTGGAAAGTTTGCCGGAAATGCCGGATTTTTGCGGAATTGATGTTTCCTTTATTTCCCTCAAATTGGTATTACCGTCTGTTTATCGATTGTTGGCAGAAAAGGCGGAATGTGTGGCACTCATCAAGCCACAGTTTGAAGCAGGTCGGCAGAATATCGGGAAGCATGGAATTGTGAAATCTGCAAAGGCACATAAACAGGTTTTACAGGAAGTCACAGCCTTTGCGCAGGAAATCGGTTTTCAGGTGCAGGGGGTTTGTATTTCTCCGGTACAGGGGGGAAGCGGAAACATTGAATATTTGGCATATTTGACAAAGAATCATTCCGCTGAAAATGGATTTCCGGATTTTGATTCTTTGGTAAAATTGACAGGATTGAGAGGTTGATATGCTTAGAATTGCGATTTATCCAAATTTTCAGAAAAAGAATGCACTTTCCTGTGCAAAAGAAGTGATTGCAAGACTGCATCAATTCGGCGGTGAAATTTGGGTTGACAATAGCTGTCGGGCAGAATTTACGGTGTTTTCATGCATCAAGTATGATTATTTTCCGGCAATGGTTCACAGAATGGATATTGTGGTAGCTATTGGCGGAGATGGCACGATGTTACGCTGTGCAAAAGAAATGATTGGTTCAAAGGCTTTGCTTTTGGGTATCAATACCGGAACATTGGGCTTTATGGCTGGATTGGAAACCGACGAACTTGACGAATTGGGCAGGTTATTTCGTGGCGAATATGACCTTTCTCCCCGAATGATGATAGAAGGGGCTTTGAAGCATGGAAACAATGTGCAGACGTTCACGGCACTGAATGATATTGCAGTGTCTGGTTTATATGGGAAAGTATTCGATTTCACGGTATGTTCGAATGATAATTTGATTGGTCGTTACCGTGCAGATGGAATTGTATGCAGTACTCCCACAGGTTCAACGGCTTATGCACTCTCTGCCGGAGGTCCTCTGTTAGAACCGGAGCTTTCGTGCATTGAACTGACGTTCATTTGTCCGCATTCGCTGTTTAATCGTCCGCTTTTGGTGTCGTCTGACCGTAGAATCACAATTCAGCACACCGCAAGGGACAGCAGAAATATTCTGTTGAGTGCAGATGGAGAAAAGCCGATTCCGTTCCCATTGGGTGATAGGTTGGATATTGTCAAATCAAAGCATAGCATTTCGTTAATCAATCTGCGGAATGGCGGTTTTTATGATGCAGTCAATCGAAAATTGATGCAGTCTATCAAAGGTTTTTCATAATGGAGGCATTTCATGAAACAGGCTCGACAAAGGGAAATATTGAAAATCATTCGTAATCATACCGTTTTGAATCAGGAAATGTTGCAGGAGCTTTTGAAAGAACAAGGCTTTCCGGTCACACAGGCGACAATCTCCCGTGATATTCGTGAATTGAACCTGATGAAAAAAGCGGATGAGCATGGAACTTATCATTATGTACAGTCGGAAATTTCCATTCCACAAGATGGCTTATTTTCGAATAATATTGTTTCAGTGGATTTTGCTGGAAATATTACAGTGGTACGCTGTCAGGTCGGTACGGCTCAGGCAGTTTGTACCATGCTCGACAGCGTTTCACGTCCGGACATTGTGGGAACAATTGCCGGAGATGATACTATTTTTGTACTGCTCCGAACCAGCGAACAGGCTAAGCAGTTCTGTGCGGAGCTGAATGAGAAAATCCAAAACAGGTGAGAGTATGTTAGAAGAACTATATATAGAAAATTTGGCAGTTATTGAAAAAGCCTGTATCAGCTTCCAGAATGCATTTCATGTATTTACTGGGGAAACTGGTGCAGGTAAATCCATTCTGATACACGGCATTCAAGCTGTATTGGGTCAGCGTGTTTCCAAAGATTGGGTGAGGACAGGCTGTCAACGTGCGACAATTACGGCATTGTTTACGAATTTGCAGGATGATGTTATCAATTTGGTGGAAACAATGGGGCTTTCTTGTGAAGAAAGACAAATCACATTGACTCGTGAAATCCGTGCAGATGGGGGAAGCATTGGACGTATCAACGGTAAAACGGCTTCTGTTTCGGCATTGCGTGAAATTGGTACGCTTTTGATTTCCATTCATGGACAGCATGACAATCAGATTTTATTGAATCCGGAACACCATTTACAGGTGTTGGATGAATTCGGCGGAGATGAATCATTTTTGCAGGCTTATCAGGCATCTTTCAGAGAATTGCAAGCCGTCTCTCGTGAATTGAATCAACTCAAACGGAAAGAACAAAACCGCAAACAAAGAACCGCCATTCTACAGAAACAAATTTCCGAAATCGGCGCACTCAATCCCAAGCCCAATGAAGAAGAAGAGCTGGAAAATGCCCTCATGCAAGCCGAAAACTCCGAACAGATTATATCCTGTTTATCCAATGCTTCCGGTATGCTCTCTGCTGATGAGGGTGTTACTGATTTGGTAGAAAATGCCATGCAACAACTCCGTGAGATTGAAGATGTATACCCCCACACCAATGAAATCATGGAGCGTTTGAATGCCGTCTTGATTGAAGTCAAGGATATTGCAGACGAACTTTCCGAAATGGCGGATACTATCAATCTGGATGAAGAGAAATTGCAAAATATGCGGAATCGTTACCATGCTATCAGAGTGGCAGAAAAACAGTTTTTCTGCGACTTTGAACAATTATTGTCCATGTATGAAAATGCACAAACGGAATTAGATTCCATGCACAGCGAAAGCGAACGTATTCAAACCTTACAGGTACAAAAAGAACACCTCCTCAATGATGTCACCGAAAAAGCACACGCTCTTTCCAGTTATCGGGAACAAACTGCTGAAAAATTTGTGGAGCGTGTCACAGGAGAATTACGCTTCTTGGATATGCCTAACGTCATTTTGAGTATCGCACAGGAAAAGGGAAAACTCACCATTCAGGGCATGGATTCCATCACGTTCCTGATTTCCGCTAATAAGGGCGAAACTCCCAAACCCATTTCAAAAATCGCTTCCGGCGGTGAATTGTCCAGAATTATGCTTGCATTAAAATCTGTCATTGCTGACCGTGACAGCATCCCGACATTGATTTTTGACGAAATCGACACCGGTGTCAGCGGTAAGGCGGCGCAGAAAATCGGGGTCAAACTCCGTGAAATCAGTCGAAGCCGACAGGTTTTATGTGTGACACATCTTTCACAGATTGCTGTCATGGCAGATACTCACTACATGATTGAAAAGCATGACGAAAATAACCGCACTGTTACCAACGTTCACTTACTGGATTTTGATGGACGTGTACAGGAAATCGCTCGTATTATGGGCGGGGAAAATCCTAGTGAATTGATGCTTGAAAATGCAAGGATGGAACTCAAGAAAGTTGCAGAAAGCGAGGTGAATTCACATGGAATCTCATGATTATATCATTCAGGAAATTCAGGGGGATTATGCCTTTCTGAAACAATTGGATGCTGATAATGACGAACTCTTTCAAGTCGCTATGGCTCTCCTGCCGATGGGTTGCGACATTGGAACGAAAGTTTCCGGCATGATGGGAATGTTTGAAATTATTTCAGATTGATAAGTTTGATTCAACAATAGCTCCGACAATGAGTCGGAGCTATTTTGTTAATTTTCAATAAATTACAGACCGCTAATTTGTTCAAAATATAGATTTTTGTAGGAATTTTCTATAAATACTTGACTGTTTTTTTTTTTTTTTTGTATAATATTTACATTGTATTCAGATTGTTGGAAGACAAACAAAAATTAGAAAGGATTTGATATTATGAAAAACAAACGCTTGACAGCTGGTTTATTGGCTTTTGCAATGGTGTTCGGGATGGGGACAATCATTCCCAAACAGGCGGACTTTTCACAAGCGGAATTGACAGCAAGCGCATTAAGTCAGAAAAATTACAAAGGATGGTACTATTATAAGTATGGCAGATATATTGGAATTTGCGGTTATGAGGATTCCACGGTAAAAAGTCTTGAAATTCCCACGGAAATCGAAAATTTGCCTGTTACACGCATTGAAGATGGGGCTTTTTATCGTGATTACTATAATTTAACCACTGTCTTGATTCCTGATACTGTGACAACAATTGGAAATCAAGCCTTTTGGGCTTGTCCTGAATTATCATCAATCCATATTCCGGATGGTGTAACAACAATTGGAGACCGTGCATTTTTTGCGTGTAACGAATTATCATCAATCAATATTCCGGATGGTGTAACAACAATTGGTGCAGATGCATTCAGATGTTGTGAAGAATTAACGGAAATTGTGCTTCCGGAGGGAATTACGAGCATTGAACCATGTACTTTTTATTCGTGTGGCAGATTGATGAAAGTCACCATCCCTGAAGGTGTGACAACAATTGGAAATAATGCTTTTGGTGAATGCCCCAGTTTGGAAGAAATTTATTATGCAGGGACAGAGAAGCAATGGAATGAAATTACAATTGATTATGGAAATGACATTTTAGATGATGTGATAATTCATTTCAGTGATACAGAATCAGAGAAATTTTCTGTTGCTGATGTGATAGCCTTGCATAAAGCCCTCAAATCCGGAAAAGGCGCACCGAAAAAATATGACCTGAACGGTGACAATGTTGTGAATGTCATTGACCTTGCGTTACTGAAAAGAGCATTACTTAACAAATAAACATACCAAAAAAGGAGCAGTATTTTCACTGCTCCTTTTTATTTCAATGGGGGACAATGCCCCTTAATTTCAAGACTGTTCAGAAAGGTAGATGCTGACACGGCTCTGAATCATATCCGCCGCAGCCTGTGAAGTGCTGTCGCCTGAAAAATACATTCCGGCTTCTTCGGTGATGATGTTCAAAATGGTATTATCAAGGTATTCGCCAACCGTGATGCCTTCAATATAAGATTGAATCTCATCAATGAAAGACTGTGGCATATCGGGGCATTTGATTTCTTCGCTACCACGGTAGACAGTTAAGGGAACATTGGCAATATTACCGTTTTCGTCCTTGTAGGTCTGGGGCTTCATGGATTCTTGTGCCATCTTGTCAAATGCCTGACGGCTGACAGGAATTGACCAGCTTAAAGACTCCTGATAATCCTCACTGAGCATACTTTCCAAGAATTGCCAGCACTGGTCAGGGTAAGCGGTATTGGCAGAAATGGCAACCGTACCATTAAAGGAGATAATACCGCCGTTTCCATTTCCATCAGAAGTCGGGAAACCTACAAAAGTAACAGGGTCTTCGCCGAAATACTGCATTCTCTCTTGATAGGCAGAGCGCAAATCTGAAAGATAAACATCATGCAAAAGTGTTTGATTATTGATATACTGGTAAGCTTCATCAGCCCAATATTTCTCCCATTCTTCATCAGTTCTTTGTTCTGTGCTGTTTTCATCAGGGTAAGTATTGCAAAATTCCAGCAAACGCAGGAACTCAGGGGAATTGAATGTGCAGGTATGATTTGTGACATCCACAAAGGTATTCAAATTTGAAACAGCAAGTTGATATAATGCATAGTTTTTTGTCATGTCGCCGGAGAAAGCGTTCATTCCTTCAGGGAGATTCTGAATCATATCAAGATATTCTGTGATGGTCTTTCCTTGCTTATCACCAACAAATTCAGTTTTGCCTTCCAAGGTGTGAACATTGAAACTAAATCCCATGCGATACAATCTATCACCATATTTGAGGGCATCAAATACATTCGTGAAATATTTGCTGGAATCCAGAGCGTTGATACGTTCTGTCAAATCGGTAAAAATGCCCTTATTTGCAAGAGATTCATAGGGAATGGAATCTGTACAGATAATATCTGCCACAATACCGGAGGTCATATCATTTTTGAATTTCTCCAAGATTTCATCATAATTATCTCCGGTATTATCCAAAAGTTTAGAATAGTCATACAGTCCAATTCTGTACTCATCGTTACTGCGGTTGAATGTATTGACAGCCTGTAAAATATTGTCATTCGGGTAAAATGTGGAAAGGCTCAATAATTTGACGTTTTGCAATTCTGAGGGGTCACGAGGGGTAAGCTTCCACATTTCGGAATGGGTATAACTTGCATCACTGCTGGAAATCATGAATTTTCCATCACTTAGCTGACAAACATTATTGACATAATTTCCAATGAAATCGGAGTTAATCCAATTAACAACTTCTTCAGTTGTTCCTTTGGTAAGGTTAATGCCATAAATTGCAGTAGAATCACTGATATAAATATCATAGTTATCATCTGTAGAAGCAAAGCATTGGTTAAACCATGGGGTGATTCCTGCAATGTCAATTTTAGTGATTTCGTTTGTTTCAGGGTCAATTTTTCCCATGACCATATTCCATGTATCATCCTGATAACAAACACAGTCTGAACCATCTTTCAGGCGGTAAACCCCTTGCAAATAGTTATAATTTCCGCCAATTGTTCCGATTTGCTGAAAATCTTTATCAAATATGGCAAGAGTTTGGTTTCCGGTGTTATTATCCCAGATGGTGACATAATAGTTACCATCAGAGGCAGGGAAAATTTCACCAAAATTCATATCATCTTCAATTGCAAGCTCTTTGGTTTCTATCACATTCATGTCCATGTCGTAAACATCCATGACATAACCGAGATTTTCATAATTGTAATCTCCGTTTGCATCAATGGTGTTCTTAGAATGACCGTAAATCACACAGAAAGTATTATCCTCAGTCGGGAAACCTGCCATATTCCAAGCTTCTTCATCCTTTGGAAGGGTTTCAGGGTAACTGAATTTGAATTCTGTTGTTGTGCCATCTGCTGGATGATAAATGAAAAACTTTTCGTCATAAGTTTCATTGTCATAGCTTGCAATCAGGAAATTGTCACCAATTTGATAAAAGTCGCCAGCTTCCCCGATTCCATCAATATTCACCCTTTCAGAAGAATAGGAATGTTCAAGTGATACTTGCAAAGGATTGCTTTTATCTCCGGAAGTATTGGTAACTTCACTGTTTTCGCCATTGCCATTGTTTCCCCCATCTTGTGAGTTTTTGGAACATCCTGTTAATACAGTCAGAACCATTGCAGCTGTGAGGACAGCAGTTATTCTTGTGAGACTTTTTTTCATTTTGAAATCCTCCCTTATTATATGTATATCAATGTATGATTCTCTATAATACAGTTCAAGTATACCATAATCACAATCATACTGTCAAGCATTATTACAGAATTTAAATAAATCTTAACTTTTTAGAGAAATTTATTTCGCAAATGATAATATTTTGTCATTCTAAAAAAATGGAAGAATCCCGAATGCCGTTTCCGACATTCAGGATTTTTTGAGCGACACGTATGGAATGACGCGTACGGGATTTGAACCCATGATGCCGCCGTGAAAGGGCGGAGTCTTAACCACTTGACCAACGCGCCATAGATTTGATTTTGAAAGAAAATTTCCTGAACATCGTTCCCGACATTCAGGAAACTCCAAGTGACGCGTACGGGATTTGAACCCATGATGCCGCCGTGAAAGGGCGGAGTCTTAACCACTTGACCAACGCGCCGTAAATAATAGCGGTAGGTGGACTTGAACCGCCGACCCCCTGGGTATGAACCAAGTGCTCTAGCCAGCTGAGCTATACCGCCATTGAGAAACTGCATCCAAACATTGCCGTTTGTCCTACAGCTTTTATATTATACCACATCTTTTTTGATTTGTCAAGTGTTTTTTCGAAAAAAATAATTTTTTTGAGAAAAATTTTTCTCTTGACTATGTTTCCATTTTCTAGTATAATAATAGGTATAGAATTACTTTTTGAAAGGAGTCCGTCAAGATGAACGAAACAAAGAAACATAAAGTGTGGATGATTTTTCTTGCGGTATTGTTTTTGCTTGCGGGGAGTGTATGTTTTTTAGCTCTGGGGACAGCGTTAAGTTTCAAACTTCCTTCAAGGGCAATCCCTGCCTCTATCTCCAAAGTTACCCCCCTGCTTGACAGGAGTGCTTATGTTTGGGTTGAGCCTACTGAGCCACCAACAGAACCGCCCGCAGAACCAAAGGAAGAACCACTGCCGACTTATCACATGACTATCAATATGGCAACAGTACAGGCAAATCATAACGGAAATCCTGATGCCATTGGTTGGATTCGTGTGCCGGATACCGTTGTCAATTACCCAATTATGCAATCTGCTGATAACGATTATTATGTGAATCATAGTTCAAGTGGAGCTTACAGCCATGCAGGGGCGATTTTTGCGGACTATCGCTGTAATTTAGATAAGACAGATAATGCCCTGTTATATGGTCATAATATGGGAAATGGTTCGATGTTCCATGCTATCAAAAATTACAAATCTGCTAGTTGGGGGTTCAGTCATCCTTATATTGAAATGGCATCTGTTGACCACCGTTATTTATATCGTGTGATTTCGTGTAATGTCATTTATGGGGAAGCTGGTGCAAGCTTTGAATATTGGAATTATATCAGCATGAACCGTCCCACTTTCCGTTATTATTATGATGCTATCAAGAGTACATCCACAGTATGGTATGGGGATGGGGTAGAGATTCCGAAAGATAATCAAGATAACTTGTTAGTATTGCAGACTTGCAATTCTGGTGCGAGTGATGGAATCCGTTGTGTTGTATTTGCTGTGAGGATTGGAGATTTCACCAATGAATCTTACTACAATCCCAATGTTTCCAAAAAGCAAAGCGTTTACCCTGCTAATTATTTACAATGAGGGAATGCTCATGAAAATTATGTTTGTATGTCACGGTAATATTTGTCGCTCTCCAATGGGTGAATTTATCTTGAAAAATTTGCTGGAACAAAATGGAATTGCTCATCTGCACACGGTTGCATCCAGTGCGGTAAGCCGTGAGGAAATCGGAAACCCTGTTTATCCCCCTGCAAAGCGTGAACTTGCCAAGCATGGGATTTCCTGTGAGGGGAAATATGCGGTTCAGCTCCAGAAAAGCGATTATGAGAAGTATGACCTTTTTCTTGTGATGGACAGAAGCAACTTACTCAACATCTGCCGGATTTTCCCCCATGACCCTGAACACAAAATACATCTATTATTGGAATTCGCCGGAAAAAAAGGCGCAGAGGTTGACGACCCATGGTATACCAGAAATTTCACAAAGGCATATCAGGAAATTGAATCCGGTTGCATTGGTTTACTGGGAACACTTCTCGAAAAATAGGCATATGATAAGAAAGTCTGCATTTTCAGCAGACTTTCTCTTGTTCTGGTGGTTGTTTTTCGCCGGCTTTATGTGCCTGAATGATAAGGCGGATGCTTTCATACAAATGCGGTTTGAGTTCTTCCAGATTGCAAGGCTCTTGAAAAAGTATCGCAGAATAGCAAGCCCCTGAAACCAGTTCCACAATCAGGAACAGCATAATTTCTGGTTCTCGGAAATAATAAGGCGCATCAGATAACATTTCGTGGTAAATATCAGCGAAATTCACATCATTATCATCTGTGATGGGGGTTGTCAGGGCGGTTTTGAAAACACCCCAACTTAAATTTTTGGAAATAAACGTCAAAAGCTCCTGATTTTCATTGAGCTGATTGATGATATGATTGACAATGAAAATCAGCTTATCTTCAAAAATCATGGTTTCATAGTCTGGGCGTGCTTGTAAATCCGTGACCGCCATATGAAACAATTGCCCCGACTTGTGACAAATCAATCTGTTACGAATGTCGTATTTATCCTTAAAGTAAAGATAAAATGTGCCTTTGGCAACTCCAGCATGACCAACAATATCCGAAATTGACGTTTTACTGAATCCTTTCGTGGTAAAGAATTCAAAAGCAGTATTGAGCAAAGAATTTTCTTTCATGCGCTTATTGGCTTCTAATTTCCCCATAATTGTCACCTTCTTAAAAAGTTTTGTACGCTTTTACCTACTTTTCATTATACCCCAAATCTGCTTTTGTGTCAAGTGCTAAAAATTGACCATTAGTCACTAATTTCACTGCGTATTTTTGTGCATTCATACAAAAATATGACCTCTGGTCAGTTTTTTGGCAAAAAGGTATTGACTAATGGTCATTTTTGTATTATACTATTTGTAAAGGATAAAATCTTAGACAAAACAGAAAGGTTGGATGACATATGCAGAAATTTGGTGAAAAGATAGTCAAACATAAAATCCTGATATTGTTGATTGGGCTTTTGTTGCTGATTCCTTCAGCAATTGGCTATCTGAATACAAGAGTCAACTATGATATTCTTTCCTATTTGCCGAAAGACCTCAGTACTATGGTAGGTCAGGACATTTTGAAAGATGATTTCGGAAAAGGCGGTTTCTCTTTTGTGATTGTGGAAGGGATGCCGGATAAGGATGTTAAAAAGGTTGCGGAAAAATTGGAAAATGTAGATGGAGTGGCGGAGGTTCTTTCCTATGCTTCTAAAGTAGACCTTTCCATTCCGAAGGAAATCCTTCCCGAACAACTTTTTGACAAGTTCAATTCTGGTGATTCCACTTTAATGATTGTCTTCTTTGAAGATACCACTTCCGCAGATAAGACCATGGATGCCATCGACGAAATGAGAGCTATCACCTCCAAACAGTGTTACATTTCCGGCATGAGTGCCATCACAACGGATATGAAACATCTTTCCGACAGTGAAACATTGCTTTATGCAGTGGTTGCAGTCATTTTGACAAGTATCGTTCTTGCTGTTGCAATGGATTCTTTCCTGATTCCGGTTTTCTTTATGGCAAGTATCGGGATTGCGATTGTTTGGAACATGGGAACAAATTTCTTCCTTGGGGAAATTTCCTTCCTGACAAAGGCATTAAGTTTGGTATTGCAGTTAGGTGTTACCATGGACTATTCTATTTTCCTTTGGCACAGTTACAAGGAAATGCAAGGCACATACAGCGATAAAGATGAAGCAATGGCTCATGCAATTGCAGTAACGGTTTCTTCCGTAGTCAGCAGTTCCTTTACTACAGTGGCTGGATTTTTGGCAATGTGTTTCATGAGTTTCACATTAGGTCTTGACTTAGGAATTGTCATGGCGAAGGGCGTAGTTTTTGGTGTTATTGCTTGTGTAACAGTCCTTCCGGCAATGATTCTGATTTTCGACAAGGCAATCGAAAAGACTTCCCACAGAGAATTTCTCCCCGATTTTGAGAAAGTCCCTGCATTCATCACAAAGCACTTTGCATTGTTCTTGACAATCGGAATTGTGTTATTGTTCCCAGCATTCTACGGCTATGAAAGTTATGATGTGTACTACAATTTGGATAGTACCTTACCAGCAACACTGGATAGTGTTATCGCCAATGAAAAACTTTCCGAAAATTACGGCATGAATAGTACACATATGTTGTTGATGGATTCCAGCCTTGATGCCAAGACCGTCAATCAGATGATGAGCGAAATGAAAAAGGTGGACGGTGTACAGTTCACACTTGCATTTAATTCCATTGTTGGCACAGCCATTCCAGAGGAAATTATTCCGGAGAAAATGAAAGAGTCCCTCGTTTCTGGTGACTATCAATTGATGATGATTGGTTCAGACTATAAAGTCGCTTCTGATGCTGTCAATACACAGGTTGATAAGCTGAATGCTATCATTCAGAAATATGATAAAAATGCTTTATTGATTGGTGAAGCACCAGCCACAAAAGACCTGATTACCATTACAGCCCATGACTTCAAAGTAGTAAGTATTCTTTCGATTGCAGTCATTTTCTTTATCATTGCATTCACATTCCGTTCCGTGACGTTGCCTGTGATTTTGGTAGCAGTCATTGAATTGGCAATCATGATAAATTTAGGAGCTGCTTATTATATCGGCGAATCTCTTCCGTTTGTTGCCTCTGTCGTCATTGGTACAATTCAATTAGGTGCAACGGTTGACTATGCTATCTTAATGACAACAAGATACCGTTCAGAACGTTATTCCGGTAAAGAAAAAATGGAAGCTGTCAAGATTGCCTTAGCAACTTCTATGAAGTCGGTCATTGTATCAGCAATGGGATTCTTTGCAGCAACAATCGGCGTTGCATTGGTATCCACAATTGGAATGATTTCTTCCCTTTGTATGTTATTGGCAAGAGGAGCATTGATTTCCATGGTGGTTGTATTGACCGTTCTTCCGTCTTTGTTTGTATTACTTGATAAAGTTATCTGTAAAACCAGTGCAGGCTTTATTTCAAAGGACAGTAACCCCAAAAACTCAAATCATCCGAAAACTGTCCAGACAAAACCTGTTTCCGCTTGAATGAAAAGGAGTGTATGACTTATGAAAAAATATCAAAAAATGATTGCTTGTTCCGTAGCGATTGCGATTTCTGCTGGTACAACTGGTGCTTATGCATTTTCACAGAGGCACAATGCATCCGCTATCAATACTGATACAGTGGAAACAGAAACTCCTGTCGTACAAGAAAAAACCATTACAGAGCGTGTTTCTGCTGATGGTCAGCCCTTCAAATCTGAAACTGTGTATGTACTTTGTAATAGTGATTCTACCATTCGTGATATTATCGTCAGTGATTGGCTCAAAAACCCGAAAGCCTTAGGGAATATTGCAGATGTTTCCACTCTGTCCAATATCCAGAATGTCAAAGGTGATGAGACTTTTGCACAAAGTGGAGAGGATTTGACATGGTTTGCAGGTGGAAATGATATTTACTACAAGGGTCAAAGCAATGAAACGCTCCCTGTTGATGTCAATGTAACTTATACATTAGATGGCAGACGTGTTTCCTTGAATGACATCAAAGGTAAAAGCGGACACCTTGTCATTGAATACACCTATACTAACAATGCAGTAGTCACTCAAACCGTCAACGGAAAAGACAGAAGAATCGCTGTCCCATTCATGGCAGCAAGTACCGCAATTTTAAGTAATGATGTTTTCCAAAATGTCACTGTTACCAATGGCAGAGTGATTTCAGATGGAGAAAAAATGATTGTTGTCGGTATGGCATTTCCTTCCCTTGCAGAAAGTCTTGGACTGGATGAAATGGAAAATTTTGATATGGAAATTCCGGAATCTTTCACGATTGAGGCAGATGTACAGAATTTCGAAATGCAGGGTACTATGACAGTTGTTTCTAATGAAATTTTCAATGATATTGATTTTGATAAGACAGATTCTCTGGATGAATTGCAGGAAAAAATCAATGAATTGAATGATGCTGCAAATCAGCTCTGCGATGGTACAACACAGCTTTATGATGGCATTGACCAGCTTTCCGGCGGTGTTGGTGATTTAACAGATGGTGTCAATCAGTTGTTTGATGGTTCAAAGGAATTAAAGAGCGGTGCAAGTCAATTGAGTGATGGTGCAACTCAGCTTTATGATGGTTCAGTGGAACTTGCAGACGGTGCGCAAACTCTTTCTGATGGGCTGAATTCTGCAAAAGATGGTTCTTCTCAATTGATAGATGGTTTCGGTCAGGTAACATCTGGTGGCGGTACTCTTGCGAGTGGTATTGATTCCGCTAAGGATGGCGCAAAGACATTGAGTGATGGTCTTCACAGTGCTTATAGTGGTTCTGGACAACTGACTGATGGTTTCGGTCAGATTATGAATAATGCCCCCACATTAAAGGCTGGTATCCAATCGGCGAAAGATGGTGCAGACCAGATTAACACAGGTCTTGGCAGTGCAAAAGATGGTTCAGAACAATTGGTTGACGGTTTGGCACAGGTGAAAGATGGTGCGTTCACTCTTGGTGCTGGTATCCATTCCGCTAAGGATGGTGCAGACCAGATTGATGCAGGTCTTGGCAGTGCAAAAGATGGTTCTAGCCAATTGGTTGGCGGTTTGGCACAAGTGAAAGATGGTGCATTCTCTCTTGGTGCTGGTATCCATTCCGCTAAGGATGGTGCAACTCAGCTTGATGCAGGTCTTGGCAGTGCAAAAGAAGGTTCTACCGCTTTGGTAGCTGGTTTTGAGCAGTTGACAGCAGGTATGGGACAATTGAAAGATGGTTCAGGCTCATTGACAGATGGTGTGAAATCTTTGTCTGATGGCTCATCTCAATTGAAAGATGGTTCTGCTAGTCTTGCCAATGGTGCAGACCAATTGACGGCTGGTGCTGGTCAGATTAGTGAATCTGCTGGACAGCTTTCAGGTGGCATTACTTCCGCAAAAGAAGGCGCAGAAGCTTTAGCAGGTGGCATTGCTTCCGCAAAGGAAGGCGCAGAAGCTTTGAGTGAAGGTTCTTCCACATTGTCCAATGGTCTGGATTCTGTTTCTGACGGTCTGAATTCTGCAAGCGAAAATTTACAGGCAACAATTGCAGTGAATCAGCAAGTATTAGATTCCCTGAAAGCTGCAAATGAAGTACAGCCCTCCGAAGAATTGGCTACTGCTATTGCAACCCTTGAACAAACCATTGCAGGTCAACAACAGATTGCAGATTCTATGACAGATGGCGGAGCTTTGAAAGATGGTGTATCACAATTACAGAATGGCGCATCACAGTTACAAGCTGGTCTTGGTTCACTTTCTGAAGGCTTGACAACAGCTGATGAAGGTGCAAACTCCTTGAGTGAAGGCTTGACAACGATTGATGAAGGCGGTAAGGCTCTTTCCGCTGGTACAAATCAGCTTTATACTTCTGCACAGCAATTACAGGCAGGTGCGCACAATGTTTCTGATGGTGCATCCGCTTTGGACAATGGTGTAACAGAATTCTCAAACGGCAGTACACAGCTTGTAGGCGGTCTGGATTCTCTTGTTGATGGAATTGCTCAGCTTTCCGCTGGTGCATCCAATTTGAATGATGGTCTTGGACAGCTCAAAGAAGGCAGTACAGCTCTCACTGCTGGTATGGGTCAGCTTTCTGATGGCAGTGAACAATTAAACGGCGGTATGTCCCAACTTTCTGATGGTGCAGTTGCGCTTGATAATGGTCTTGGACAGCTGAAAGACGGCAGTACAGCCCTCACCGCTGGTATGGGTCAACTTTCTGACGGCAGTGAACAATTGAACGGCGGTTTGACTCAACTTTCTGATGGTGCAGTTGCGCTTGATGGTGGTCTTGGACAGCTGAAAACCGGTAGTTCTGCATTGGCGGACGGGATGTCACGTCTCTGGACTGGTGGAGAAGCTTTGACAGATGGTTTGAACCAGCTTTCGAATGGTACAATTTCGTTGCATGATGGGTTAGGAAAGTTGGATGATGGCGGTTTGACATTGTTCAATGGTATGACACAGCTTTCAGATGGTGCAAAGGCTTTGAATGATGGTTTAGGTCAATTGTCCAGTGGTGCAGGTCAACTTGATAGCGGTTTATCAGAGCTTGCCTCTGGTGGTTCAAAACTTGCTTCCGGTGCAAATGAACTTCGTAACGGTGCAGAGGAACTTTCCGGCGGTGCAACACAGCTTTCTGATGGTACAATTCAGCTTTATGACGGCATTTCTAAGCTCCATGACGGTACAAAGGATTTAACAGACGGTGTACAAAAGCTGAAAGACGGTTCAAAGGAATTGGATGACGGTATGCATGAATTTAAGTCCGAAGCTATCGATAATATCAATGACCTTTATGATACCGAAATCAAAGACCTGATTGAACGCTTCAAGGCTGTTGGTGATATTTCTAAGGATTATCGCTCTTATTCCGGTCTCGGCAATGGCATGGACGGCAACGTGAAATTTATCTACACAATGGATGGCACACAGGATTAAGCTTATCCAGCTAGTATATAATTCATGGGGGAAATTGCGCTGAATTTTTACAGTACAATTTCCCCCATATCCTTTTTATTCACAAAACTAACCAACTCTTGACACATCATCAGAAACATGGTATAATATACTTGTCTAAACTAAACTAAAATGATATACAGGAGGTTGTTACCCATGTCAATGGAATTCATTAGAAAATTGCCTGTTCCGCAGGAAATCAAGAAAGAATATCCTCTTTCTGTTGCGTTCGAACTCGTCAAGCAACAGAAAGATGCGGAACTGGCTAAGATTTTCACCGGAGAATCTGACAAGCTGGTTTTGATTATTGGCCCTTGCTCCGCTGACCGTGAAGATGCTGTCATGGAATATATTCACAGGCTTGCAGATGTACAAGAAAAAGTCAAAGATAAAATTATGATTGTTCCCAGAATCTACACCAATAAGCCCCGTACCAACGGCACAGGCTACAAAGGCATGGTTCATCAGCCCGACCCCACCAAAGCCGAGGACATGCTCGAAGGCTTGATTTCTATTCGTAAACTTCACCGCAGAGCCATTGAAGAAACTGGTTTTATTTGTGCGGATGAAATGCTTTATCCGGAGAATTACCGTTATTTGTCGGATTTGCTTGGATATGTGGCAGTTGGTGCAAGAAGTGTGGAAGACCAGCAACACCGCCTGACCGTTAGCGGCATGGATATTCCGGCAGGTATGAAAAACCCCACATCCGGCGACTTGTCTGTTATGTTCAATTCTATTTATGCTTCACAGTCAAGTCATACGTTCTTATATCGTGGATGGGAAGTTCACACCACCGGAAACCCCTTGACACACGCTATTCTCCGTGGCTATGTCAATAAGCATGGTGAATCCCTCCCGAACTATCACTATGAAGATTTGCTCATGACGTACCATCACTACATTGAAAAAGGGCTTGTCAATCCGGCGGTCATTGTCGACACCAATCACGCTAATTCCGGTAAACAGTATTTGGAACAGCCCAGAATTGTGAGTGAAGTGCTCCATTCCTGCCGTCATCATGCCGACATCAAGAAGATGGTTAAGGGCTTCATGATTGAAAGTTACCTCGTGGACGGCGCACAGAAAGTCAATGAGGGAGTATATGGAAAGTCCATCACAGACCCCTGTCTTGGATGGGACAAAACAGAAGAGATGATTCATAAAATCGCTGATTTGCTGTAATAAAAAGGGGGTATGGGGGATAAGTTGCGCCCTCAGTGCGTTTTGCATTGGCTTCTTGTAAAACGTGCTGAGACTTTACGGCGCAACGTCCCCCATTATGATTAGATAATTTTATCAAGAAAACCGCTCCGAGGGGGGCGGTTTTTTGTATATTATGATAATCTTTCATGGAAACGCTTGACAACTTTCCTTGTCAGTGCTATACTGTATTCATGACAAGAATAGTTGTCATAAAGTAAAGAATACCTGTCAATTTGGAAAGGATGATTGTCATGATAATGGGCGATGTAAAAGGCTACAATGTTACCGAAATTTCTAAGAAAAAGGTAATCAAAGAAAATTTCCCTGCTGAACTCCGTGAACAGGCTCTGGATGTATTGAAAAGTAAGGGTTATGTATATGCCTATACGAACAAACAAAAAGAATATGTCTGCTGTTATATGCTCCGCAGGGTCAAGGAACAGAAAGAAAATATTCTCGTTCTTGAAAACGTCTGGACTGCTCCCGAATTTGAACCCCACAGAGAGGAAGCCGACCAACCCATTCAGATGGAAGCCAAAGAGAAAATTATTTTCACAGATGTTACCGCTGTCAAATGGAATGAAACAATCTTTACAAAAAATGACGTGGAAGAAGAATTTTCTGCAAATTGGCTGATTGGTTTTTCGTTGGGGATTTTGTATGCAATTATCTTTGATGATTGGGCAATTGGTATGGGAATCGGGCTTTGCTTGGGGGTATGTTTCCGTTATGCCGGAAAAAGTGAACTCATTCAAATTGGCAAGAACAAAGAAACTTCACAAAAAAAGGATGATGTGTAATGCCGTTGTATAATCATCTCAAAGAAATGCGTGCAAGAATTGGCGTGAATCAAGCCGAAATGGGGAAACTCGTCGGCACGTCAAGACAGACCATCAGTCAAATTGAACGTGGCGATTATTCTCCCTCCGTCACGCTTGCCCTGAAAATTGCAAAGGTCTGCCATGTCAAAGTAGAAGATATTTTCGAGTATGAGGAGGATGAATGATGAAAAAAGATGAAAGAAAACTGCTTTTAATTTTGTTGGGTACAATTCTGGTTTGTTACCATGTGGGCTATGGTGTCGGGCGACTTATCGGCAAAGTGGACACAAGCGCATTACTGGAAAGCATTTCGGGCGAAACCTCAGGATTGATTTTCAGTATCTTGTATGCGGTGGTCTGGCTGGTGGGAATTCCTCTCATGATTATTGGCTATTGCAAGGCGAAAAAAGCCGTTGACAAATGGGACGGCGAAAACGAGGATGAACTCGACACCCTCGAAAAATTGATGAATTCGCCTATGATTAGCAGTTCTGTCCTGATGATATTGAATATTTGCTTATTTTCGTGTACAATGTATTTTGTGGACACATTACCAAATTTGAATATTATTTTAACATTTGCATTACTAATCACAGGAATGATTCTCTGTACCGTTGTACCGAAACTGACCGTTGACCTTGAAAAACGGCTCAACCCCGAAAAAGAAGGTTCTGTGTTGGATTTCCGCTTTGAACAACAATGGATGAATTCCAGCGACGAGGCACAAAAATTGATTGTTTACAAGTCTGGCTATGCAGGATATAAAGCAGGGAATTTTGCTTGTATGATAATGTGGCTGATTAGTTTTGTATCGGGGTTTGCATTTCATACCGGAATCATGCCGACAATTTGTGTATGTGCCATCTGGTTGGTCATGGTGATTGCCAATGTGCGTGAAAATGTGAAATTGGAAAAATAATAAAAACCGCCTTCTTTTTTCGAGAAAGGCGGTTTTTTTGATATGGTTTGATTTGTGAGTAATTGTTTTTATTGATGATGAAATTAACCGAAATAGCGTTTCAGCAGACCTTCAAAAGCCTTGCCGTGACGTGCTTCATCTCTTGCCATTTCGTGGACAGTATCGTGAATTGCATCCAAATTCAATTCCTTTGCACGCTTGGCAAGTTTGAGCTTGCCTTCGGTTGCACCCTGTTCAGCCAACATCCGGACACGGAGATTTTCTTCTGTGGACGGTGAAACAATTTCGCCCAGCAATTCGGCGAATTTTGCAGCGTGTTCCGCTTCTTCAAATGCAGCCTTTTCCCAGTACATTCCGATTTCCGGATAGCCTTCACGGAATGCCACACGAGCCATAGCAAGATACATTCCCACTTCTGTGCATTCGCCTGTAAAGTTGGAACGCAAGCCCTCTAAGATTTCGGGGTCAGTGACAGCCTTTGCAACGCCGAGGACGTGTTCACAAGCGAATTCAAGCTTTGTGTCCTTTTCCTTGACAATGAACTTTTCACCAGATACACCACACTGCGGACATTTTTCCGGCGGTTCAGTACCTTCATGAACATATCCGCAGACAGGACAGACATAAGTCTTGACCTCTTTTTCTTCTTCCTTGACAATGAATTTGTCTCCAGCTACACCGCACTGAGGGCATTTTTCCGGCGGTTCTTCGCCTTCATGGACGTAACCGCAGACAGGGCAGACGTATTTTTTCATAAGTAGTTTCCTCCTAAGTTAAGATAATATTCATTATAACATTTTTCTGAAATTTTGTCAAGCGTTTATGAAATGTTTGTTGGTAATTCACAAATTTCGGGAGGAATTTTCTACAAGAGATATTTTCCGTAATGTCCGGCAGATGTCCAATATTCCAGTTTTTCAAGAATCAACTGCTTTGAGTTTGATTCAAATACATCAAGCGGAGTGTCAAAAGGTCTTTCTTCGGTCATATCCACAAGGCAGAGCTGATATTTTCCATTGATATCCATGTCAGGATACCAGCCCAAATCAATCAGGAGATTTTGATACTCCAATTGCAATAAATCTTCCACCAGTTCAAAGGTATATTCTGCGCCGTCTTTTTGTAGGTCATATTCAGAGAAATGATTATATTTGACCGTCCATCCGGCTGGAATGCGGAGGGGCTGTAATTTGAACTGTTTCGATGGGATTTTTTTCATTTGTAACATTCTCCATGAATTTTAATTTCTTTGATAAATCAGAATTTACTCGCATACGGTGACGGGTTACGGAGCTACTGTATACTCTCTATATAAATATTTTTTATTTTTTCCGTGCGTAGGATAGTATAAACCCGTCACCTCGTCACCCCCGTCACCTTTTATAGTACAATAAATTCCGATTTATTTCTTATCCTTATTCAGCTTGATAAGGCGGTAAATGAAAATTTCAAGTGAAATCAACCCAATCAGACAGCCACCGACAATCCATGGAATTTTGTTATTGCTGGTTTGTTCGGGGACTTCGGGGGTATTGCGGTCATTGGTGGAATTATCAGCATTTCCGGCATTGGCAGGGGTTTCAGCGACTTCATTCACATCAGGAGGAGCGACAGTTTCCGCTTGTGAGGAGCTGTCATTTTGTGCAGAGGTAGGAGCAGAGGAGGTTTCCGCTGGAGTGGTGGACGGGGCGGAATTATCAACGGAATTGGAAGAATCTGGATTAGATGTGCCGTTTCCGCCGTTATTCGTCCCCATAGATGCATGACCGGCAATAATTCCGCCGTTCTGCTCCAACAGGTAGGAAGTCACCCATGCAAGGGGAGTATTCCAGTTAATGGTACATTCGTTGACAGACCATGCTTCAATGTGGTCTAAATAGCATTTTTGAGGGGGTATCTGACCTTTTTTCCAGCCTGAACCTCTGACCCACGGGTCTTCCATGCCGGAATTACAACCGCCTACCAGTACCCCACAAGGTGCTTTTGGGAAAGTATCAGAAATGAGATTCGACCACCATCTATGATGCGGATATTGTGCGCTGTGCGTTCCGTAGCCTGTTACATAAGAGTAATCCATTGGATTTCGTCCAAGCAAATAATCCATTGCAGAGGAAACACCGCTCAAAAAATCCGTGTTCTTGCTGAGGTCATATGCATAAGCCATGATAATGGCATTATCTGCTACAAAGGAATTTGACCCCCATACATAGCCCTTGTCGCTGTCATCATAACTGATGGTACTCTGACCATAGGGCAGACCATAGCCTTGTTGATTTTCTAAATTGAGGAAATGGTTTCCGGCTTTGGTGAGGTTATCTTCCAAAGTGGAATACTCCTGTTCGGTGAGTTTTTCTTTATTCAGAATCATGGTTAATGAACCCAGTGAGGCAGTATGTCCCCAGTCAAAACTTCCCACAACTCCAACCGATTCACCGCCGTTTAATTCTGTCGAAACTTCCAGAAAATGGGGAGAATTCTGCATATCTTTATAATAGCGGTCTTCTCCAATAGATGTATACAACTCACAAGCCGCCCAATAAAATTCATCTGTTGCATCTGTATCACCATATGCACCACCGCCAATGGATTCATCCAGAGGGGCAAACATATCAGCATGATTTTTGGCTGCATCATAAGCATTTCTTGCAGCGGTCAGGCACTGTTCTGCAAAGGTGGGGTCAATGTCCTTCCAGAGACGGTAAGCCTGTGCGCCACAGGCGGCGAGGTTCAGGGTAGCGGTAGTTGTCGGGGGCTTGAGAATGCGCTCCTCGGGGTCGTCAGAGGGTGCAACGGCTAAGGCAGTCCATTTGATGTCATGGACTTTATGATAGACCATATTCTGGTGTGAGCCGTCCTTGACAATCATTTTCAGCATCCATTCCATTTCATAGCGTGCTTCATCCAGTAAATCAGGGTAGCCGTTGGAATTTTCAGGGAGTTTCATTGTGCCGTCAGCGTAAGGGGCAACATCTCCGTTTTTCAAGGCTCTTTCATACTGATTCTGCATCAACCAGAGAGAGATACCGCCATTTACCACATATTTCCCATGGTCTCCGGCATCATACCAACCGCCGGAAACGTCCTGTGTGCCGGATGTGCCTGTATAGCCCCAAGTCTGCTGAATGGTTGCTATGTCAGAAGTATGACCAGCTGAACGGGCTAATTTTTGCGCATCTCCAGAAGTGATATATTGTGATTCAATCGAAATTCCGGAACGGTTCTGATAAAAATAATTCAGTGCATCATATAGCATTCCGGAATATTCTTCCTGAATACCGATTTTAAATTCACGGCTTTTCTTACCGTCTTCGGTTTCAAGATAATATGTCCCCTCCGTGTGGCAGTCGGTGAAATCAAGAATATGCACATTGTCGCCGGAATCTGTATCTTTTCCGAATACTTCAGAATTACCAGAGAAAACGCTTTTTCCGCTGGAGTCTTTCAACTCAAAGGCGATACTTTCCGTACTGTCAGACAAAAGGGTTGCTTTTTTGACAACGTTCGGGAAATATCCCACCTGATTGGTTAAAATGTCGGCACGATTCCAAACAGGTTCAGCAACATAATCATTCGAATTGTCCGTCATATCCAACAATACCAGATTATCGAATTTCAATTGTGTACCAGCAGGGAAGCAAACAGATGGTGTATACTGTCCGTTTCCGCCAAAGTGAAACGTCCATTCTCCAGTACCATTGGCAGAAGTCGCACGTTCTCCGTTTGAACCGAGTGTGAATTCATAGGCGAATGTATTCCATTGGTTGCCGTTGATATTGACACCTTCCCATGAATTGTAGTCTTTCCATTCACCTGTTGGGGTGGCAGATTTGAGGGCATTTTCTACATCAGTGATAGAAGCATTTTCCATGTAGTTCATATTCAGGCGGTTGCCGTTGGAATGCCATAATTCCGCATCATCATTGGTCATGTCGCCAATTTTCGAATACATCCAGCCGGAATTGCTTGCCCATACGCTGTAGGTCAGGCGGTAAGTATGACCTGATACAAGGGTTAAATTTCGATGACGAAATTGACAATCCCATCTGTCTTCACCGCCATTGGATACCCCCCCAGGGTTGACAATTGTAATATTATAGGAACCATTGTCAATGTCGAAATCCATTTTTCCGGTCATGCTTTCGCAGATATGCCAAGGCAAACCTACACCATTCTGAAAGTCGCCTTGTCCTAGTTGTTCGCCTGCAAATGCCGGAAGCATTGCACATTGTGCCAACATCACGACAGAGGCAATGGCAGATAAAATTTTCTGATTACGTTTTTTCATCAATAAACACCTTCCTTTCAATATCATTGTATCAAATTTTTCAGGAATGCGCAATAGAGAAAATCAAAGTAAATCTTATCCACGAAATTTTTATTTTTGTTGATATTCCACAAAAAGCCGGTCTTCTTTTCAAGAAAACCAGCTTTTTTAGAAATATTTACCTTAATGTCACAATGGTGACACCCTCTTCACCTTCGCCATATAACCCATTTCGGAAGGCTTTCACACATTTCATAGTTTTCAGTCGTTGCTGAATTGCCTTTCTTAACAAGCCTGTCCCTTTTCCGTGAATGATAGTCACTGTGCCAATATTCGCCATGATTGCACCGTCAATGAATTGCTCCATTTCGTGGACACCTTCATCACAAGCACGTCCACGGATGTCCAATTCCATGGAGCTTTTGCGCTCTGCCTTGACAGAAACAGAACCGCCACGCTTTTGTTTTTTCTTAGGCTTGTCATTGGTTTTGGTCTTGTCAAGCAACCGCAGACGAGAGACTTGTATTTTCATGCGCATTGCACCCATCTGCACAAAGACGTTATCACTATTATCAGGTTCGCCGGAAATGACGGCTTCCTGATTGAGGTCGGCTATTAACACCTTGTCACCCTTCTGCAATGGACGTGGGAGGACATAATTCCCATTGTCATCAATCGAGCCAATGACAGGGTTAGCGGTCTTGTACATATCACGGAGTTGATGCGCCGTGCCGGATTTCATAGCGGAGACTTTGGAGGAAAATTCCGCTTTGTCTTTTTCCTTGCGGAGCTGTTCGAGTTCGTCAAGCAGTGCATTGGATTGGGCTTTTGTGGATTCTACAATTCTGCTAGCCTGTTCGGTGGCACGTTCCAAAATATCATGTTCCTGTTGAGCGGCGGAATCTCGTTTCTGTTGCCATTCGTCTTTTAAGGTTTGCGCCTGAATGCGCAGTTGTTCCGCCTGTTCTTTTTCGGTTTCAAGCTGTTTTCTTGCTTCTTCATATTGGGAAATGACACGCTCAAAACGGCGGTTTTCTTCTGAAATCAGGGATTTTGCGTGTTTCAGAATGACTTCCGGAACGCCTAACTGTCCGGAAATTGCAAATGCATTTGATTTCCCAGCCGAACCGAAAATTAAACGGTATGTCGGTTTCAGGGTTGCCGTATCAAATTCACAGGATGCATTCAGCACGTCAGGGGTATCAGCTGCATAGAGTTTCAATTCCTGATAATGCGTTGTCACCATGAGTTTTGCGCCTAACTGCTTCAAATAATCAATAATGGAAATTGCCAAGGCTGCGCCCTCTACGGGGTCAGTTCCTCCGCCTAATTCGTCAAGCAGTACTAAGGTACTGTCATCTGCTGTATTCAGGATTTCCACCACGTTCAATGTATGAGATGAAAAGGTAGACAGATTCTGTTCAATACTCTGGCTGTCGCCAATATCTGCCAAAATATGCCTGAATATGGAAACTCTGCTCCCGTCCGTGACCGGAATCAATAAGCCACACATTGTCATAGCAGTCAATAATCCGGTTGTTTTCAGTGAAACCGTTTTACCGCCTGTATTAGGTCCTGTGATGATGAGGGCATTATGTCCCCCACCTAATGAAATATTCACAGGGACGGCTTTTGATTGGTCTAACAGGGGATGACGAGCCTTTTTCAATTCTAAAATTCCATCATCACTGACAAGGGGCTTCATGGCTTTCAGGGATGCGCCATAATTCGCCTTTGCAAAATAATAATTTAATTCCGCACAAGTCGCATGAAGTCTTTTCAATGCAGGGGCATTTTCTCCGACCTCCGCACAGAGTTTTTTCATGATGCGGTCAATTTCTTCCACCTCACGGCTTTCCAGCAAGCGAATGTCATTATTCGCCTCTACTATCTGCATGGGTTCAATGAAAATGGTTTGCCCTGATGAGGATGTATCATGAATCAGTCCAGCTACTTGGCTACGATATTCCGCCTTGACAGGAAGCACAAAACGTCCGTCACGGATGGTAACAGTATTGTCTTGCAGATACTTTTGCATGGTTTTGTTTTTAATCATATTGTCGAGACTGTCACGCAGATGAGAACGAGAACGGACTAATTTCCGGCGGATTTCCGATAATGTCGGACTTGCGGAATCTGCAATTTCATCCTCTGAAATAATTGACCGCTCTAAGGTTGTCAGTAAATTGTCAAGCGGAACAATCAGCGAAAAAAGATAATCCAGTGAAGTGGCGTATTCACTGCAATGTCCGTACCAGCTGTATAAAGATTGTACCTGTCTCAATAAGTCCTCTACGTCCATGAGGTCTTTCAGGGAAAGCCTTGCACCAGAAGCCGCCCTTGTCACCATGTTGCAAATGTCTTTGAATCCGGTGAAGGGCGGTGTTCCGAACTGCATTGCCAATTTCAAGGCATCATCTGTTTTAGTGATTTCCTGTTGAACCTCTGCGAGGTCGGTACTGACTTTTGTATTTAACATCATATGACGGCTGGTTTCATTGGAGGTGAATTCAGCCGCTTTTAATAAAACTTTATCCAATTCTAAAACTTGTTCAAATGGTTTCATAATAACTCCTTATGATTCGGGGTACAGTCTCAAAATGCTGTACCCGTGGGAATGTCGCCAATCGTTTAATGCTGTTTGCTGATGGCTTTGTAATAGCGAAGTGTCGGGAATTCTCTGTCAAGATGATACGATAAGAATTCTTCTGCAAATTTGCAGAATGGCTTCTCACAGCGTTCCGAAATCCGGAAACTATAGATTTTCTCAAAGTCCGAAAGGACAATATGCCGGATGGCTAACAAGCCCCCTGCCGGCATTAGGATGTAATTCCGTTTCCGTGGCGGTACACAATGTTCACAGAAAAAACAGCCGTCCTCCACAGAAAATACTACCGTTTCCGGTAAATATTCCCCACATTTCCGGCACATGACCACATCCGGCATGAATCCCAATAATGATGCAATCCGCAGTTCAAAAATCGCTTTCAGGTGTGCTTCTGTCATGGTATGTTCTGAAAGATAGTGCAGACAGTTCAGAGATAACCGCAAAATTTCAGGGATGCCATTTTTGGGTAATACCGCAAATAATATGATTTGTGCAAAATAAGAGGCAAGCGCAACCGCTGTGACGGACTTCCGGAGGGAGTAGAAAATCTGAATCGGCTTGACGCTGTTCAAAATGCGTACCCCTTTAGAAACGTCATTCATGCAAAATTCTGAATATGCAAATAATTGGGTTGCACTGCCTGTTTTACTGTTGATTTTTCCCGAACCCTTGACAAGGATTTCGAGAACGCCATATTCTGCCGTGAGGATGTCGATAAATTTATCTTGTTCACCAAGCATCTTTTGTGATAGCACAAGACCCTTGACTGTCAGCATGTTCCATTCCTTTCATGGCGGTATATGCGAGATAATCAGCAATACTACCGCTTTCTAAAAATTGATTCCATGTTTCATCCATGCATATCACCCCTTGTTCAGTGTTCGCCGAAAATGGGGGCATTATGTCTGGAAATTATTCCTCTGTCAAGCCAAAGGAACGAATTAAGCCTTCCTTATTTCTCCAGTCTTCTTTGACCTTGACGAAACATTGTAAATTGACCTGAATCTGAAAAAATTCCTCCAGTTCATGTCGTGCGGAAGAGGCTATTTTTTTTATCATACTGCCATTTTTTCCGATAATAATTCCCTTGTGGGAATCACGCTCACAATAGATAACCGCTGAAATATCCAGCAAATCCTTGTCGTCACGTTCTGACATTTTTTCCACTGTCACAGCGATACCGTGAGGGACTTCATCATCTAACAGATGTAATAATTTTTCCCGAATCATTTCACCAGCAAGAACTTTTTCGGGCTGGTCGGTGAATTTGTCATCAGGGAAGAAATGCACGGACGGTTGGGCGATTTCCTCCGCCGTCTGCAAGATTTCGTCAATGCCGTCTTTCGTGGATGCACTCACCGGAATGATGGCATAGGGATGATATGCGTTTTCCAGTTTCAACAACAAAGGCATCATCTTGGATTTATCCTGCAATAAATCAATTTTATTGACAATGATAATACATTGAATTTTCCGGTCTGCAATGCTTTTGAGCATTTTTTCATCCTGTTCATGCAATTTTTTCGTGCAGTCAATCACATATAATACTGCATCTGCATCAGAAGCGGAATCTTCCGCCGTTTTCATCATGTGTGAACTTAAACGGGTTTTTCCGTGGTGCAGTCCGGGGGTATCTATAAGGACGAATTGTGTTTCATCTTTGGTTAAAATGCCTGTAATGCGTGTTCTTGTGGTCTGTGGCTTACTGCTGACAGAGGCAATTTTTTCCCCGACTAAAGCATTCAAAAGCGTAGACTTTCCGGCATTGGTTCTGCCGGAAAGCGTCAAAAAAACAGATTTTGTCATGAGTTGGACTCCTCAGTGGGTGTGACAAAAGTCAATTCTCTGGAAATGCCAAGTTTTTCCAGAACAGATTCTTCTTTTTCCCTCATGATACGCTCATCAAGTGGGCTGGTTTCATGGTCATAGCCCAATAAATGCAACATAGAATGCACTGTCAAAAAGCCTACTTCCCTTGAAAGAGAATGCCCGTAAATATTCGCCTGTTTCATAGCGGTTTCAATCGAAATAACGACATCACCAAGCAATACATAGCCTGTTTCTGCATCAATTTCCTGTGTACCGTCTGCGCTGGTCAAAGGGAAGGACAAAACATCTGTGACACTGTCCTTATCACGATAGGTTTTATTCAGCTGTCTGATTTCCTGATTGGATACAAAGGAAACACTGACTTCTGCATTTTGGGTGAAGCCTTCCGAAATTAAAACGGCATGACAACAACGACGGATTAACAGACGAATTCCGGACGGAATTTTCACATTATTCTGATTATTCTTGATACTTACTTTTAATTTACCTGTTTGCTGCATTAGGAGTTTCTCCCTTCCTTATAATAATTTTCATATGCTTTAATAATGTCCTGTACTAACTTATGACGAACCACATCTTTTTCCGTGAAGCGAATAGTTGCAATATCGTCAATGTGTTTCAGAACTTTCATGGCTTCAATTAAACCGGATTTCCGTTTTTCCGGTAGGTCAATTTGTGTCACGTCACCAGTAATTACCATTTTACTGTTTGCGCCAAGACGTGTCAGAAACATCTTGATTTGTTCAGAGGTGGTGTTCTGTGCCTCGTCAAGGATGATGAATGCATCATCTAAAGTGCGCCCTCTCATATATGCCAATGGAGCAACTTCAATAATGTTTTTCTCCATATGACGTGAAAATGTCTCTGCTCCGAACATATCGAACAATGCATCATAGAGCGGTCTTAAATAGGGGTCAACTTTGCTTTGTAAATCCCCCGGAAGAAAGCCAAGCCTTTCTCCGGCTTCCACGGCTGGACGTGTCAGGATGATTTTCTGAACTTCATGTGCCTTGAATGCCTTCACAGCCAAAGCAACTGCGAGATAGGTTTTTCCTGTTCCGGCTGGTCCAATCCCTAAAACAATGGTATTTTTTCGGATAGCATCTACATACTTTTTTTGCCCGACTGTTTTCGGACGAACAACTTTTCCGCTTGTCGTCATACAAATGCCATCACCATCCATTTGGCGCACAGAATCCGCCTCGCCATCTTCCACCATGGAAAGCACATAACGGACGGTTTGCTCTGTTAAATGCTGTCCCTTGTGAACAAGCTCTTCCAGAAGATGCAACGCAGAGCCGGCTTTTTCGATTTGTTCCGGTTCTCCGGTGATGTGGACATCTGCCCCACGAGCAAAGAGAATGACATTGTATTCCCTTTGGATGGTGTTTAAATTTTCATCACAACTGCCGAAAATTGCCGGCAAGTCAGAAGGCTGTCCAAAACTGATTATTTTTTCTGCCATGCTTTCACCTTTCATTGAAAATAGTCCGGCGACAAATCGTCGCTGGATAGGGTACTATAGATTGTACCACAGAATTTAATAAAATGCAAGATTTTTTTAACCAATTATGCGTATTCAGGACACACAGGGTATAAACGGTACATTGGTTCACTATGCCATTTTCCATAGCTGTCACCAGCCCAGATTTCAATACTTTTGTCATCTACTCGATAGCCAACAAGCCAAAGGTCAGTAGCTTTTCCTTTGTATTTTTTAGATTGCATTGGCATAGAGTATCCATTATTTCCGTTGGCATAACCAAGCTGTTTATCAAGGGCTGCACAAATTGCTTTTGCTTCTGCATTTCCTGTCCAAACCGCTTTACCATCTCTTCTGGTATTCGTTTTTACTTTTGTTCCATCCAATCTGCAAACGACTTTGAAACGATAAGTTTCCGCTTTACCTTCGCTGTCAACAACGGCAACAGAGTGAATGGTTTGACTGCCATCTGTACGGAAAAAGCTATGATAGGCTGTTTCCTTTCCATCTTTCCCATCATATTGTTCACCATCTGAAATCAATATCAACTGCAAGTCTTCGTACAAACGTTTGGCATTTGCAGCATCTGTTCTTCGTCTGGCTTTATTGACATACCCTACCAAAGAAGGAATCAAGATGCCAGCCAATACCCCAATGATTGCAATCACGACAATCAATTCCACTAAGGTAAAACCTTTTACGTTTGTGTTGTTTTTCATTTTCCTCACTCCCTCTATATTGGTATTTAAAATTGTGATGAAGTAAAACTGTTTTTCATCCTTATTATACATCCATTGATAAAAAAAGTCAAGTGTTTGTTCAAAAAAACTGTAAATTTTGTTACAATTGCAAAAAAATACAAAACAGACTTGACAAATATGACGGAATGTGGTATAATAAAAGGCGAAAACAAAGCAGACACTTCTTGTGACTCACCGTTTGACCTATGATGCCGAAACGGTCAATATCTTTCATAACGATGGAAATTTGTTATGGGTGTTGGTGGGTGCTGATTTTGTCTGCACTCATTTTTGTTTTAAATTTTAATGCTTGGGGGTGCCCGCAATAAGTAAGGAAAATAAGGATATGCAAATCAATGAGATGATTCGGGATAAGGAAATTCTGGTCATCGATGCTGATGGTTCTAAGCTGGGTGTGATGTCCGCAAAGGACGCAATGAAGCTCGCTTATGAGAGAAATCTCGATTTAGTGAAGATTGCGCCACAGGCGAAACCGCCTGTATGTCGTATTCTGGATTATGGCAAGTTCTGCTTTGAACAACAGAAACGTGAAAAAGAAGCAAAGAAAAATCAAAAAGTGATGTCAGTTAAGGAAATCAGAATGTTTTCTGCAATTGATACCCATGATTTTGAGACAAAGGTCAATCAGGCAAATAAGTTTCTGAAGTCCGGCGATAAGCTGAAAGTTTCCGTTCGTTTCCGGAAGCGTGCCATCGCACATCCGGAACTGGGGAATGAATTGCTGGAACGGTTCAAGGAAGCTTGCAGTGAATATGGGACTGTCGAAAAGCCCGCAAAAATGGAAGGGCGGAGTATTGTGATGTTCATATCCCCAAAGGCAGCCAAATAAGCATTCAAGGAGGAAATTATATCATGGCTAAAGTGAAGGTTAAAACACATTCCGGTGCAAAGAAGCGTTTCAAGCTCACCGCAAATGGTAAGGTAAAGTATCAGCATACAAACAAGCGTCATAGACTGACACAGAAGGATACAAAGCGCAAGAGAATCGCAAGAGGTGCTGGAGTTGCTGATGTTTCCAATGCTCCTACCATCAAGAAGCTCGTTCCGTATCTGTAAGCCGTCAGGCAAGTGAAAAAAATCGGAATCGGTTCGGTCAGAAACAAAAAAAACATATTGGAGGTAAAGAACTATGGCACGTATTAAGGGTGCGATGATGACTCGCAAGAGAAGAAATAAAACTCTCAAGCTTGCAAAGGGCTATTTCGGCGCAAAGAGCAAACATTTCAAGATGGCAAAACAGGCGGTAATGAAGTCTGGTCAGTATGCTTATATCGGCAGAAAGCAGAGAAAGAGAAACTTCCGTCAGCTTTGGATTACCAGAATTTCCGCAGCTGCTAAGATGAATGGTATGAATTATTCTACTTTCATGAACGGCTGTAAGAAGGCTGGTATCACTTTGAATAGAAAGATGCTCTCCGAGATTGCAATTCATGATGCAGAGGGCTTTGCAGCAATCGTAGCACAGGCTAAGGCTGCACTTTGATTTGAACAAAATCAGACCACGCTCTTTTTTCATGAGTAAGAGCGTGGTTTTTGGTATTTTAGGGAGGTGATTTCATGCTGGAAATGGTAACTTCAAAGAGTAACCCATTGATAAAACATTACCGTAAATTATGCGAAAATAAACATTATCGATATACTTACCGTTTATTTGTGGTAGAGGGGTTGCGGATTGTTCGTGATGCATTGCAGGAAAATATTCCCTGTACCATTTTAATGACAGAAACGGCAGAAAAAAAATATTCTGAAAGTTTGCATGAACTCATGCAACAACCTGAAAATTTTCGTATGATTTCTGACGAAATCGGGGATTATATTGCAGAGACGGAACATACACAGGGAGTATTTGCCATCTGTGGTATGCCAAAATTACACCCCTTTGAGAAGATTGTCAATGCAAAAGGGCGGTATCTGGTACTTGACCATTTGCAGGATGTCGGAAACATGGGGATGATTCTCAGAACAGCGGATGCGATGGGAATGGATGCGGTCATCAGCTGTCAGAGTTGTGAAGTTTATAATCCGAAAACTGTCCGTGCGACAATGGGGGCTATTTTCCGGATTCCTGTATATACAGAAACGGAAGTCAGGAAAATAGCCGAAATATTCCATCAGAAACAAATTCTCTCTTATGCAGCGGTATTAAATGAAAATGCAGTTTCTCTTTCAGATGTACAGCTTGGAAAGGGCTGTGCTGTTTGGATTGGGAATGAGGGAAATGGTCTTTCAAAAGAGGCAATTGAAGTTTGCGACAAAAGTATCATCATACCTATGCAGGGAAGAACAGAGTCACTCAATGCAGCAATGGCGGCTGGTATCATGATGTGGGAGATGGTGAAACATGAATGAAAATGATGCTTTTTTGCTGTGGCTGGAAATGATTTTTGGTGTTGCTAATCCAAAAGTTTCCACAATGATACAAAAGTATGGTGATGCAAGAACGCTATACTATGTCCTGCATGACCCTGAAACCAAACTCATGGACGAAAGAGAAAAGAAATGCTTTGCCAACACTTCCCTTGAAAAAGCATATCAAATATTGGAATATTGTGAGAAAAATCATATTCGTGTCATGTCGCAAGAGGATTCCGGTTATCCGGATGGGTTACGTCATATTTATAATGCGCCATTGATATTATTTTACAGGGGTAATCCAGAGCTTTTAAAAAATGAACATATTCTGACAGTTGTCGGTACAAGAAGACCTTCACAATATAGCCAATATGTAAGCAAACGGCTTTGTTATGAATTGGCGGATGCTGGGTTGATTTTGGTTAGTGGGTGCGCTGTGGGAATGGATTCTTCTGCACATGAAGCGGCGATTCAGGCAAATGTTCCAACAGTGGGAGTAATGGGTTGTGCTGTCGATTATGATTACCCCAAAGAAAATAGAATACTGAAAGAAAAAATCGTGCAGAATGGCTTATTGATTTCGGAATATTTTCCAGCAACTCCGCCTTATCCGGCGAATTTTCCGGTACGAAATCGTATTCTTTCCGGAATCGGTGAAGGGGTTCTGGTACTGGAAGCAAGCGGAAAAAGCGGGGCTTTGATTACGGCAAATCTCGCCTGTGAACAGGGAAAATATGTGTTCTGCATTCCGCCAGCTGATATTTATGATATTCGTTATGATGGACAGGCAAATTTATTGCGTGATGGTGCGTATCCGGTATTCCATTATCGGGATGTGACAGATGTATTGAATTCGTTCCATTTCTTGAAAGATACCGAAATTTCCGAGGTAGTTTCTGCACAGCAAATTCCTTCCAAAATGTCTCCTCCAAAATACAAGAAACAAGAACAAACTGTAACCCCCAAAATCATCAAAGAAGAAACCCCATCAAAGGATTTTTCAGAATCGGTTCAGCCTTCTGTACTGGATACCCCATCAACCCCACCTGCACCAGAAAAAATACAAGTCTCATCCGAACCAGTTTCAGAGGAAAAATTCAATTTTTCTGCGGATTCTTCCACGGATGACCAAGAAAGAATTATCAATTTCATTCGAAATGAAGGCGCACAGAATATAGATTCTATTTGTATGCAATTGGGGATTTCATTTCAAGATGCATCATTGTTGTTGATTGAAATGGAACTCATGGGATTGATTGAAAATTCCGAACGTAATTTATATGTGTTGTCTAAGTGACAGCGTTAAAATAGGGGAATCCCTGAAAGGAGTGTGCGCTGTATCTTACAGCGGAATTTATGTCAAATTTAGTGATTGTAGAGTCTCCGGCGAAAGCGAAGACGATTCAAAAATATTTAGGTGCTGGATATGAAGTCATTGCTTCTATGGGGCATATCCGTGATTTGCCAAAATCAAAACTCGGTGTCGATGTTGATAATGGCTTTACACCACAATATCAGGACATGAAGGGCAAAGAGGAAATTATCCGTGAACTCAAGAAAAGAGCCAAAAAAAGCGAAATGGTTTACCTTGCCACTGACCCCGACCGTGAAGGAGAAGCCATTTCGTGGCATTTGGCACAAATGCTCAACCTCGATTTGAATGCAGATAATCGGGTTGCTTTCAATGAAATCACAAAAACAGGCGTTCAGTCCGGTATGGCGAACCCTCACAAAATTGATATTGATTTAGTGAATGCACAACAGGCAAGGCGCATTCTTGATAGATTAGTTGGCTATAAATTAAGCCCCTTCCTCTGGAAAAAAGTCAAGCGTGGTCTTTCTGCTGGTAGAGTGCAGTCGGTTGCAGTGCGTCTGATTGTGGACAGAGAAGAGGAAATCAGGGCTTTCGTTCCAAAGGAATACTGGAGCATTGATGCCGTTTTATCCGTTCCCGAAAGTGCGAAAAAGTTTGCCTCTAAATTGACAACAGTGGACGGCGAGAAAATCGAAATCACTAACGAGGAACAGGCGAACACTTTATTGAATCGCCTGAAAGGTGTTCCCTTTACTGTCAAGGCAATCAAAAAGCGTGTCACTAAAAAACAGCCCTCTCCGCCTTTTATTACGTCTACACTCCAACAGGAGGCTTCCAAAAGATTGGGCTTTCAGTCCAAACGTACCATGAAAGCCGCTCAGGAATTGTATGAGGGTATTGACGTTGACGGAATGGGCGCAGTTGGTTTGATTACCTATATGAGAACGGATTCCCTTCGTATTTCTGCGGATGCTCAACAGGCGGCGGCGGATTATATCAAGCAGACGTATGGGGAAAATTATCTCCCTGAAAAGCCCAGAGTTTTCAAGACCAAAAAAAATGCACAAGATGCTCATGAAGCAATCCGCCCCAGTATGCCCAATATGACCCCTGCACAAGTGCGCCCTAGCTTGACAGATGACCAATATAAATTGTATAAACTGATTTGGGAGCGGTTCATTGCTAGTCAGATGGCGAATGCCCTGCTTGATACGGTTTCTGTGGATATTGATGCAGACCATTGTCTTTTCAAGTCCTCCGGTTATTCCGTCAAGTTTGACGGCTTTACCGTGCTGTATGAGGAGAAAAACGACAATGACGAGGAAAATCAGAAAGTGTTACCGCCTTTGAAGGTTGATGATGTCTTGAATGTTGTCAGTCTTGACGGAAATCAGCACTTCACCCAACCTCCTGCAAGATTCTCAGAAGCGACTTTAATCAAAACGCTGGAAGAAAATGGTATCGGTCGTCCCAGTACCTATGCGCCAACAATTACCACTATTCTGACCAGAATGTATGTGGAACGTGAGGGAAAACAACTCCGCCCCACTGCATTGGGAGAAGTTACCACTAAGGTCATGAAAGACCATTTTTCCCATATTGTTGATGCAGATTTCACGGCGAAAATGGAAACAGAACTTGATAACGTGGAACATGGTACGGCGAATTGGGTTTCTATGCTGGAAACATTTTATGATGATTTTTCAAAAACGCTTTCCAAAGCGGAAGAGGCTATGGACGGTCAGCACGTCAAAATTCCTGATGAAGAAACAGATATTGTCTGTGAACAGTGCGGAAGAAAAATGGTTATCAAGCTCGGAAGATATGGCAAATTTCTTGCTTGCCCCGGATTTCCCGAATGTAAGAATACAAAACAAATTGTTCTCGAAACAGGCGGTTTTTGTCCTCGCTGTGGAAAGAAAGTCATTCAGAAAAAGTCAAAACGTGGGCGCATTTTCTATGGGTGTGAAAATTATCCGGATTGCCGTTTCATGACTTGGAATCTACCAGTAGAAGAACGCTGTCCCCAATGCAATAATACATTGTTTCAGAAGGGCGGAAAATCCGGAAGTCTGGTTTGTGAAAAGGATGGCTGTGGTTATGAAAGGAGCTTGAAATGATGCAGGCGGTTGTCATTGGGGGCGGTTTGGCTGGATGTGAAGCCGCTTGGACTTTGGCGAATAGTGGTATTTCGGTGAAGCTTTACGAAATGAAGCCCATTCGATATAGCCCCGCACACCATCATGAAGAATTAGCGGAATTGGTCTGCTCCAATTCCCTGAAAGCGTCACGGCTTGCCTCTGCTGGGGGTCTTCTCAAAACAGAAATGGAATTGCAGGGGAGTTTATTAGTCCGTTGTGCAAAGGCTTGTTCCGTGTCCGCTGGTGGTGCATTGGCTGTGGACAGAGGACAGTTTTCCGCTATGGTCACAAAGAAAATTGAAAATCATCCCTTGATTGAAATTATCCGTGAAGAAGTCACGGAAATTCCCAATAAAAATTGTATCATTGCAACTGGCCCTTTGACTTCGGATGCAATGTCCCAACAGATTGAAACATTGTGCGGAGCGAGATTGAGCTTTTTTGATGCAGCTGCGCCGATTGTTTCCGCTGAAAGCCTTGATATGACGAAAATTTTCTTGCAGTCACGCTATGACAGAGGAGAAGCGGATTATCTCAACTGTCCTATGAATCGTGAAGAATATGAAGCTTTCTGGAATGCGCTGGTCAATGCCGAAAAAGCCCCTTTGCATGAGCATGACAAGGAGTTTTTCAGGGTGTATGAAGGCTGTATGCCGGTGGAGGTGTTGGCATCAAGGGGACTTGATACCCTGCGTTTTGGATGCTTGAAGCCTGTCGGATTGCATGACCCTCGAACCGGAAAAAGACCGTATGCCGTGGTGCAATTAAGAAGTGAAAATCAAGAGGGGACTATGTTCAATCTGGTAGGCTTTCAGACAAATCTCAAATTTAGCGAACAAAAACGAGTATTCAGCATGATTGCAGGGCTTGAAAATGCTGAATTTTTGCGGTATGGTGTGATGCACCGGAATTTCTTCTTGAATAGTCCGGAATTGTTAAACGCTGATTATTCGTTGAGAAATGCCGAAAATATTTTCTTTGCCGGACAGATGACGGGCGTGGAAGGCTACATGGAATCGGCATCCAGTGGAATCATTGCAGGCAAAAGCCTTGCCAATCGCTTACAGGGAAAACAGCCTTATATTTTGCCAAAGTCTACCATGATGGGGGCATTGGCATATTATGTCAGTGAGGGCGGAACGGCAGATTTCCAGCCAATGGGCGCAAATATGGGATTATTGCCACCGCCTGAAACCAGAATTCGTGGGAAACAGGAACGCTATCAATATATTGCTGAAAAGGCAATATCCTGCCTGAAATCGGCTCTTGATGAAATGGGGGTAACAACATGAAAATTGTTATTGATGCTTTTGGGGGAGACAATGCTCCTAATGAAGTGATTAAAGCGGCTCGAAAAGCTAAGGACGAATTACAGGTTGAAATTGTTCTTTGTGGGGATGAGTCCAAAATCAAAAACGCTGCAAAAGAATTGTCAATCAATATTGACGATATGGAAATCATTCATACAGCAGAAGTTTTTGATATTCATGAGCAACCATCCAAAATTATCAAAGAGGGAAAAAATACTTCTCTTGCTGTGGGGTTGAAAGCCCTCAAAGACGGAAAGGGAGATGCTTTTCTGAGTGCCGGAAGTTCGGGCGGTTTGATTGTGGGAGCGTCAACGATTGTCGGGCGAATCCGTGGAATCAAAAGACCGTCTATGTCGGCAATGCTTCCCACTATCAGCGGTAGAAGAATCATGTTGACGGATGCCGGAGCAAATGCCGTTTGTCGTCCGGAAATGCTCTTGCAGTTTGCTATTATGGGTTCGGCTTATATGAAATGTGTCAAGGGCATTGAAAATCCAAAAGTCGGCTTGCTCAATATCGGCGCAGAGGAAACAAAGGGCAGAGATTTGGAGCTGGAAACGTATCAGCTCTTGAAAAATGCGCCTATCAATTTCATTGGAAATGCAGAAGCAAGAGAAGTTCCAACCGGAAATTTTGATGTCATTGTCAGTGATGGCTTTTCGGGAAATGTGGTATTGAAATTGTATGAGGGCATGGGGAGTATGTTCAAAAAGAAGCTGAAAGGATGGTTCAGCGGTTTTTTCGGTACACTTTCCGCTATCCTTGTATTGAAGGAAATCAAGGAATTTCAGCAGCTCATGGATTACAAGTCGGAGGGCGGAGGAATCATTTTAGGGGTTTCAAAGCCTGTTATCAAGGCGCATGGAAGCTCCGACCAGAAAGCATTCTATCATGCTATCCGTCAAGCGAAACTTTGCGTTGAAGGGAATATGATTGCTGAAATTACCCGAACAATGGAAGAATTAAAAGGAGTTTAATCATGGAAACAGAATTTTCAGAATTAGAAAAGCAGATAGGTTATACTTTCAGGAATAAAAATTTGATTTATGAGGCTCTTTCTCATTCCTCCTATGCTAACGAAAAAAAGAAGCAGAGACATAGTAATGAACGACTGGAATTTTTGGGTGATAGTGTGTTGTCGGTTGTCGTATCGGAATATCTGTTCAAAAATTATCCGGATTTTCCGGAAGGAGAACTGACAAAAATTCGTGCTGCACTGGTTTGTGAAAAGTCTTTGCATCAATTTGCACTGCGGATTCATTTGGGGGAATTCTTGCTTTTGGGAAAAGGAGAAGCGCATACAGGTGGGCGGGAACGTCCTTCTATTTTAGCAGATGCCTTTGAAGCGGTCATTGCTGCGATTTATCTTGACGGCGGTTTAGAGGCTGCAAGAAAGCATATTATGCACTTCATCCCGAAAACTTTACCGACAAATCATTCGCTGTTATTTGGCGACTATAAGACCGCCTTGCAAGAGGTCATTCAAAAAAACCCAGAAGAAAAGGTGGAGTATGTGCTTGTTTCAGAGTCGGGCCCAGACCATAATAAAACTTTTGTTGTGGAAGTTTGCATGAATTCCAATGTGATTGGTAAGGGCAAGGGCAAAACCAAAAAAGAAGCTGAACAAATGGCGGCGAAAGAAGCCCTTGAACTCATGGGGATTGAAACTTGAAACATTCCAATATTTCCATTTTCGTCCCTCATGCAGGCTGTCCGTTTCAGTGTGCGTTCTGTAATCAGCATACCATCACTTCACAGCAAAAATTACCTCGTGCGGAGGATGTCAACAGAATATGCAGTCAGGCAATGCAGGAAATTTCCGACAAGTCACAATCCGAAATTGCATTTTTCGGAGGGAGTTTCACGGCAATTCCTGAACAATATATGCTGGAATTGCTCAAATCTGCACAGCCTTTCATTGGAGAGGGAAAATTTCATGGTATCCGGATTTCGACACGTCCGGATTGCATCACCCCCGAAATTCTCGAAACGCTCAAAAAATACCATGTGACTGCTATCGAATTGGGGGCGCAGTCCATGAGTGATAAGGTATTACAAGCCAATCAGAGGGGACATTCCGCAAAAGATGTGTTTGCATCCTCGGCACTCATTCGAAAATATGGCTTTGAATTGGGCTTGCAGGTCATGAAAGGGCTTTATCAAAGTACCCTTGTTGACGAAAATATCACAAGAGAAGCTGTCTGTGAGATTCATCCCGATACTGTGCGCATTTATCCGGTAGTCATTCTGAAAGGGACGAAATTAGCGGAGTTGTATCAATCGGGTGAATATGATTTGATGCCGTTTCAAGATATGGTGGAGTTGGTTGCAAGTGATATGCGGATTTATATGGAGGAAGAAGATATTCAAATTATCAAAGTCGGACTTCATGCAAGTGAATTTGTAGAAGCTGACCAAATCGGGGGTTATTATCATCCGGCATTCCGTGAACTCTGCGAAAGTGAGATTTATCAGCTTCGTATGGAAACGGCTGTCATGATTTTAGGATGGAAACTGCATGGTCTTCGTCGTCAAACTGTGTATGCGGAAGACAGAGTTTTTGCTGTTCATCCGAGTTGTATCAGCAAGGCAGTCGGACAGAAAAAGGCAAATATTCGCTATTTTTATGAGAATTACGGAATTCGTGTGAAAGTTGTCGGGGATGATGAAGTCCAACCTTTTCAGGTGAAAATAATTTCATAAATTCAAAAGGAGAATATATGAAGATTGGTAAAAAATGGTTTGTGTTGGCTGTGATGGGGATGTTATTTTTGACGGCTTGTGGAAACCAAAATTCAGCCGTTTCCAATACTCCATCCAGTTCGTCAAGTTCTTCTGAATTATCAGAGGAAACAGAAACGCAAACTCTTGAGGAAGAAACAGAAGAATTATCCACAGATATGGAAAATGATGGTGTTGAGGAAGAAACAGAATCTCAACCGGAATATGAAAAGTATGAGAATATTCCCATTGTGGAAACTGTTGATTTTTCTGATGTGGTCAATTTCATTGAAAATGACCCTGCTTTTGATTCAGAGAAAGTCGCCTATCGAATCTATCTTCAAAATGTCATGCTTCAAAATCCTGAAGGCGATAAGAGAACAGAAATTATTGTCTGTGCTGAAACAATGAAACGCTCAAACGGAAAGCATAAAACAAGTACATTAGGGGCGGAAGAAAAATTTCTCGATTCCCTTAGAGATGATGTCCCCTATTTCGATGAGAAAGCCGAATGGTGCGACGGAGAACACCGCTATCCTGCAAATTTGGTGATTGATGCGTGTATGAATGAATACCATGAAATTTATGGGTATGAAGATTTGCAGTTATACCGGAAATATGACTTGATTTCCACGTTTCGTGAAAGTGATTGGGTTCTTTATGAAGAATATGACAATTCACAAAGCACAGAATAAAAATACTATCAACAAGGTGATAGAATGTATTTAAAATATCTTGAAATTCAGGGGTTCAAATCCTTTCCGGATAAGATACGATTGAATTTTGACAAAGGATTGACGGCTGTCGTGGGCCCAAACGGAAGCGGAAAAAGCAATATTGGCGACTCCGTTCGCTGGGTATTGGGAGAACAATCTACCAAAAATCTCCGTGGCAATAAAATGGAAGATGTCATTTTCTCCGGTACAGTCGCTAGGAAGCCAATGGGATTCGCTGCGGTCACTCTTGTCATTGATAATGGTGATGGCAGATTTGGCGAAGAGATGGGCGAGGAAGTCAGCGTTACCAGAAAATTGTACCGTTCGGGGGATAGTGAATATCGTATCAATGGGAAATCTGTCCGCTTAAAGGATATTAACGAATTGTTCATGGATACTGGGCTTGGAAGAGATGGCTATTCCATCATTGGACAGGGAAGAATTGCTGAAATTGTCGGCGCAAAATCCAACGAACGAAGAGAAATTTTTGAGGAAGCTGCTGGTATCTCTAAATTTCGCTACCGCAAAACCGAAGCGGAACGGAAACTTGCTCAGGCTCAAGAAAATATGGAGCGTTTGAATGATATTGTTTCCGAACTGGAAAGCCGTCTTTCGCCTTTGAAATCACAGGCGGAAAAGGCTCAAAAATTTCTGGTTCTCGCAGAGGAACAGAAAACGCTTGAAATTTCTGTCTGGGTGGAACAGCTTTCGAACATTGCCGAACGTCTCAATAGTTTGAATGATAAATTACTGATTGCAAAAACTGAATATGAAAATACAGAACGTGATATTGAAACGGAAGAGGCTAAAATTCAGGAATGTTATACAATCATGCAGGAATGCTCCATTCATGCAGAAGAAGCCCGTGCAGAAGTTCGCAGACTGCGTGAAATTTCCGCACAGGCAAAGGCAGATATTGCCGTATGGAACAATGATATTGTCCATCATCAGGAAGCTTTGAAGCTCCTGCAAGAACGACACCAGCAGGAACTACAGGAGCAGGAAAATCTCACTGCACAGCTTGCAAAAGCAGAGGAAAAATCCGCTGAAATGTGCAGTATCTGTCAGGAAACCGAAAAGGAACTTTCCAACGCTCAAACATCTTTTGAGAAAATGGAAAATGCTTACCGTGCAGAGGATGAAAAGTCCCAAAAGGCGGATGAGCATTTACATCAGCTTTACCTTGAAAGAAGTGAATTGCAGTTTCAGGTCAAATCCGCAGAAGAAAAAGCAGAACAGGCTGTTTCTGCGATTGCGGAATTGGAAAATGCTTTTCAGGAAAATGCCGAACTCCTCAAACAGGCACAACAAGTCTATGAATCAGCCTTACAGACAATGCAGAAAATTCAGGAAGAATTGACTGCACAGGAAACCAAAGTCAATGATTGCCGTCAGAGTTTCCATTCTGCACAGCAACAAAAAGAACAGGCAGAAGACCAGCTCAAACAATGCAGTTTTCAACTCCGTGATTCGAAACAACGACATCGAATTTTGAGCGACTTAGAGCGCACCATGGAAGGCTTCTCCGGCAGTGTCAAGCAAATTATGCGTACTGTCCAAAGGGGCGAACTCCGTGGGATTTTCGGGACGGTAGCACAATTGATTCAGGTTGACAATCGGTATGGTGTCGCCATTGAAACGGCTCTCGGCGCAAGTGTGCAGAATCTCATTGTGGAGAATGAGGAATCCGCCAAAATGGGAATCCGCTTCCTCCGTGATAATCGGGCGGGACGTGCGACGTTTTTACCATTAACTACCATCAAGGGCAGACGGTTGACTGAACAAAATTTATCCCAATGTGCCGGATTTGTGGCAATTGCCAGCGATTTGGTGGAATGTGACCCACGTTACAGGGAAATTGCAGAAAATCTCCTTGGTAGAATTGTGATTGCTGAAAATATTGATTTCGGGGTAGAAATTGCTAAAAAATATGGCTATCGTTTCCGGATTGTTACCATGGATGGACAGGTCATCAATGCAGGTGGTTCATTCACGGGCGGTTCTGTCCAGAAAACTGGTGGTATGCTGACAAGAAGGACGGAATTGCAGGAGCTGGAGCATACTATTGAAACTTTTGCTTTACGTTGTCAGGAAGCAGAAGAACAGGCTCGGCTTTTTGCAGATGAAGCCATGGAAGCGGAAAAGACGCTGAATCAAGAAAATATGGTTTATCAGGAATTACAGCGGAAATTTTTACAGGCGCAAAATGAAGCGGAAAGACAGGCTTTTCCTGTTGCGCAATACCGCAAAAGAGAACAAGATTCTGAACAACGTATGCAGGATTTGAAGAAAATCTCTGCACAGGCAGATGAATTGCTTGCTTCTGTCAAACTCTCACAGGCAAATAAAAATACTGAAATCGCCGAAGCAGAAGCCAATATTACTGGCGCAAAAGATAGAAAACTCCAAATGCAACAGGAACGTGAACTGCTTTCGGAACAGTTCGGAAATCTCAAAATTCGCCTTGCACAAGCTGAAAAAGATAGAGAATCTGCGCAAATGATGCTTGAAAATGCTCGTTCCGCTGTCGAACAGGCAAAAGCCAAAAATGAACAGTATTTGATGGAACTTGACGAACATCAGAAAACCATTGATGAGAAAACAAAGGCAGTCAGTGAACAGGAAACACTGCTTTCAGATACCGAACAGCAGATTATTGTATCAGAAGAAACCGCTAAAAAAGCCACACAATCTCATGATGCACAGAATATTAAAATTCGTGAGTTGCAATCCGGCTTGAATGAATATCATACCGCAAAAGAAAAACTTTCCGCAGAAGTTACCCGACTTTCTGAACGTGTCAATAGCTTGACAGAAGAAAACGACGGTATTGTTAATAAATTATTGGAAGTTTACGAAATGACTCGCTCCGAAGCGAAAGAATTTGCACAGCCGGTTGAAGATATGCTTGTTGCTAGGAAAAAACTTTCTGAATTGAAACAGAAAATCCGTGCTTTGGGGAATGTCAATGTGGGTGCAATTGAAGAATATCGGGAAGTTTCCGAACGTTATGAATTTCTCTCCAAACAAATGCAGGATGTTCGGAAATCGAAACAGGAATTAGAAAAGCTGATTGATGAACTCACGCAGGAAATGTGCCGGATTTTTACAGAAAGCTTTGCCATTATCAATCGAAATTTCAAAGAAATTTTCGTGGATTTGTTCGGTGGTGGAAAAGCAGAATTGAAATTGACAGAACCGGAAAACGTCTTGACTTCCGGAATTGAAATCAATGTTGCACCCCCCGGAAAAGTGATTAAGAATTTGATTTCGCTTTCTGGTGGGGAACAGAGTTTTGTAGCGATTGCAATTTATTTCGCTATTTTGCGGTTACGTCCTGCACCGTTCTGTATTCTGGACGAGATAGACGCTGCTCTTGATGAAGCGAACGTGAGAAAATATGCAAGGTATCTCAAGCATTTTACGAACAATACTCAATTTGTGCTTGTGACGCACCGCCGTTCGGCGATGGAAGAGGCAAATGTATTATATGGGGTGACAATGCAGAAAGACGGCATTTCCCGATTGCTCAAACTCGAACAGCCGGAAGATGCACCGACAGAAAATGAAACATAATTTGATTAAGGAGGCTGACAATGGGATTTTTTTCGAAGATTAAGGAAGGTCTGAAAAAGACCCGTGATGCAATGATGCTGTCTATGCAGCGTGTCTTGAATTCCTTTACTAAGATTGATGAAGAACTGTTTGAACAATTGGAAGAAACCATGATTATGGGAGATATGGGTGTCGAAACATCTGTTGAAATTTGCGACAGGTTACGGAAACTCGTCAAGGAACGTGGTGTGAAAGAACCTGCCAAAATTATGGACTTAATCGAAGAAGTCATTAGTGATATGATGGGCGAGGAAACAGAACTTCATCTCACGACAAAGCCCTCTGTCATTATGGTGATTGGTGTCAATGGAGCTGGTAAAACCACTACCATTGGGAAAATGTGCCATCAATTCAAGGAAGAGGGAAAGAAGGTCATTGTTGCGGCGGCTGATACATTCCGTGCGGCGGCAATTGAACAGCTAGAAGTCTGGACGGAAAGAGCTGGTGTCGAAATCGTCAAACACGCAGAGGGGAGCGACCCTGCGGCGGTGGTATTCGATTCCATTACAGCGGCAATTGCAAGAGAATGTGATGTTGTCATTGTGGATACTGCCGGACGACTGCACAATAAAAAGAACCTCATGAATGAGCTGGATAAAATTAACAGAATCCTCGTGCAAAAAGCAGAAGGGTGCGACATTGAAACGCTCCTCGTTCTGGATGCTACCACCGGACAAAATGCTGTCAATCAGGCGAAATTGTTTAGTCAGGTTGCCAAAATTACCGGAATCGTTCTCACAAAATTAGACGGCACGGCAAAAGGTGGTATTGTCGTTTCTATCAAAAATGAATTGGGAATTCCTGTCAAGCTGGTAGGTGTCGGGGAAAAAATTGACGACTTACAGCCCTTCAATAATAAAGATTTCGTTCGGGCATTGTTTGACCGTCCCGAAGACATTGACGAAACAGAAACAACCATCAGTGAAGAAACTCCAGTGGAAGAAATTGCAATGGATGAGGCATCCGTTGAGGAAATCACTGCTGATGAGCCAATTGTAGAGGAAATTGCAGTGGATGAGCCAATTGTAAGAGAAATTGAAATGGAAGAATCTACCGCTGAAGAAATCACGATTGATGAACCAATGGTAGGAGAAATTGAACCTACGGTGGAAGAAATTCCAGTGGTGGAAACACCTGCACCAGAAGAGGAAAAGAAAAAGCCTTTCTCTTGGTTGTTTATGGAAATTGGTGGAAAAAAGAAAGAGGAAGAACCCACTCCGGAAAGTTCAGCTCCAATTGAACCGGTAAATGAGGAAACTCCCGAAACTATGGAAATTGAGGAAACTCCTGCGGAAACTCCGGAAGAATCACCAAAAGAAGAGAAAAAGCCCTTCTCTTGGTTGTTTACTGAAATCGGCGGAAAGAAAAAGGATAAGAAAAAGGAGGACTGAAACGAATGAAAGTTGTCATGGCTACCAATAATAGTAATAAACTCTGTGAGGCAAGAGAAATTCTCTCTCCTTTGGGAATTGAAGTCATTTCTCAAAAAGATGCTGGGGTCAGTGTCAATCCGGAAGAAAATGGTACTACTTTTGCGGAAAATGCTAAAATTAAGGCAGATGCGGTTTATGCGCTTGTCAAGTGTCCGGTGATTGCAGATGATAGCGGTCTTTGTGTGGATGCGCTGAATGGTGAACCAGGGGTATATTCTGCAAGATATGCGCCGGAAGGCTTGCTTTGTGAAACGCTCCTCGAAAATATGAAGGACATTCCAAAAGAGAAGCGTTCCGCCCGTTTCGTGACGGATATTGTATTTTTGGATGAAAATGGAAATGCTACGGTTTGTGAAGGGACTTGTGAAGGGGTTATTGGATTCGAAAAGCGTGGGACAAATGGCTTCGGTTATGACCCTGTTTTCATGTATGGAGAGAAATCTTTTGCGGAACTTTCCGCAGAGGAGAAAAATGCTGTGAGTCATCGTGGGAATGCACTCCGGAAATTGTATGAAATGCTCAAAGAAAGGTACGGTGAAATGAATGCTGACAAGTAAACAAAGAGCCTATCTGCGTGGGATTGCACAAAGCTATGAAACCATTTTTCAGGTGGGAAAAGGCGGTATCAATGAAAATCTTGTCAATCAGGTGAATGATGCACTCCGCAAGAGAGAACTCATTAAGCTTCGTGTGTTGGAAAATTCCGAATATACCGCAAGGGAAGCCGCTGACGAAATCGCAGAGTTGACAAAATCTGACGTTGTACAGGTAATCGGGAGCAGGTTTGTATTATTCAAGCGGAATGCACAAGACCCTGTTATTGACCTGAAAGCGGCGAAATAATGCGTATCGGGATTTTTGGCGGAAGTTTCAACCCTCCGCACCTTGGACATATGCACCTTGCTGAAAGCATTCGAACTTCTCTCAATCTGGATGAAGTATGGCTGATACCGTCTAAAATTTCCCCTCATCGGTCTATGGATGAATATGCAGCGGAAGAGGAAAGGCTTGCGATGTGTGAATTGGCTGCAAGCGAGTATCCTTGGATGCGTGTGGAAGATTATGAGTTGAAACAGGATAGAATCAGCTACACTTATTACACGGTGAAACACTTTGTGGAAAGCCGTCCGGATGATACGTTTTTTCTTCTTGTGGGAAGTGATATGTTTCTGAGTTTTGATACTTGGTATCATTGGCAGGATATTTTACAGTATGTAACACTTGTCGGAATGGCAAGAAAAGACGGTGAAATTAAAAATTTACAGAGATTTGCAAAAACATTGGGACAATATGGCGAAATTTGTGTTGTGAACGTGGACAGCTTTGCGGTATCTTCTACAAAAATTCGCAGCATGATAAGAAAATCACAAAATTATTCTTGCTATTTGCCTAAAAAAATAGTACAATATATAGAGGAACAAAATTTATATTCGGGAAGTGGGAAAATGTATCATATTAAGGAACGGACAGCGTTTTTGGAACGTTGTCTGACCAAGAAAAGATTTCAGCATTCCTGCAATGTTGCAAGAGCCGCAAAAATTCTCGCCCAACAGTATGGCGCAGATATTGAGAAAGCGTATTTTGCTGGATTGGTTCATGATATTTGCAAGGAAATTCCTTATGAAGAACAATATGCATTGATGACCGCCGGAAATTTTGCACCTGATGAAGCGGAACTGCATTCACGGAAGCTATGGCACGGAATTGCAGGGGCATACTTCATTCAAACAGAATTTGGGATTCAGGATGAGGATATTTTGAATGCGGTTCGATTTCATACAGTCGGGAGAGCTGGGATGTCCTTATTGGAGGAAATTATTTACATGGCGGATATGATTTCGGAAGAGCGTGATTATAAAGGTGTTGGGAAAATGCGCCGACTTGCTACGGAAAATTTACAGGTTGCAATGTTGGAGGCTTTGACGGATGCCATTGGTTCAGTACTGAAAAAAGGCGTACTTCTTCCACACTATACCATTGAAGCCTATAATAGTTATATGCTCCGGTTGGGCAAACTGCCAGAGCCAAAGAAAGGGAGTTCATTGGAATGAGTAAAAAGAAATACCAGAGCGGTTCGTGGTATCGTCCAGTAAAGCATTCTAAGAATGAAATTGCTGTCAATGTTTTGATTAAGATAGCTGTGATTGTTTTCACACTGTTATTGATACTATTGATGATATTGAATGCGCCGATTGTGAAATTCACAAAATCTGACCGTCATATCACACAAGTATCCATCAGTTATTACCTTAAAAATCGACAGCCGGTCAAATATATTGAGGGTGAAATCAATCAGTCTGATATTGACCAAATCCCTGTGGAATATAAGGAAAATGTTGATAAGCTTTTTGATGATGGGCTTGACCTTCACCAGACAATTGAGGGACAGTTTACAATCCTGTTTCTGGGGTTTGATTCCAGTGACAATGGCGGTGGCTATTTGCATGATGTCAATTATCTGATGCAATTCAATTTGAATACGGCAAGCCTGAATATTCTCCAGATTCCTCGTGATACCTATATGCCGGCTTATTCCAACCAAATTTCTAAAAAATTTAATGGCATTTATAACGGTGGTACAAGGCGAAAAAGTAAAATACAGCGTGTTGTCAATGCGGTGCAAGAAAGTTTTGGGATTCCTGTAGATGCTTATATTACGACAACTTGTGATAACATTGTTGATATTGTTGACATTGTGGGAGGTATCCCGATTGATATGCCCTATCGTGTTATTTTTGAGGCGGACAAAGTCATTGAAGAAGGCGAACAGGTCTTAAATGGTCAACAGTCGGAGTGGCTGGTTCGTTTCCGTCATGGGTATCAGGGGGGAGACATTGACAGAGTACAGGCACAGCGTCTTTTTATGGCGGCAGCAATGAAAAAAGCTATCAGCATGACAGATTTACAGATTCTTACCGCAGTCAATAAAATTTACAAAGAAGAATTGATTGCATCTGATTTGAGTTTGAATGATATTGCCAGAATTGCCGACCTCGCTAGTACCATTGAAATGAGTAAAGTCAATGTGTTCATTCTCCCTGGGGAATATTGTACTGTTGGCACTCAAGCCACATGGTCAATTCATAAACAAGCGGCGTTGGATATGCTGAATGAAAATTTCCGTACCCAACAAGTACCTTTGAAAATGGATGAAAGCACCATTGTGGAATGGATTCCCGAAGAGTATTATCAGGATACCGCTTATGATGATAACAGTGCAAGCCTTCAGGAAATTGATGAGGGTGGACAAGAAAAACCAAACTTTAGCTCAAATTATAAGGACTTGCTGAAGGAAATCAAATAAATTTTGAAAGGGATGAGTATATGACAACAGAAGAGAAAATTAAAATCATTGTCAAGGCTTTGGATTCCAAAAGAGCGGAAAATATCCGTGTTCTGAAAGTTACCGATTTGACAATTCTTGGTGATTATTTTGTGATTGCCAATGGTACAAGCACAACCCATACCAGAACTTTGGCAGATGAGGCGGAGTTCATGCTTTCACAGCAGGGCATTGAACCACACCACCGTGAGGGCGCAAATGGTTCGGATTGGTATATTCTGGATTATCTGGATGTGATTGTACACGTCTTTTATCAGGAAACAAGAGATTTTTACCGACTGGAACAGCTCTGGGCGGATGCTGAGGAAGTTGACATTTCGCAGTATCTTGACAAAGAAGAATAACATATCATTCTATGAAAGAAGGTTTTTCCCGTGAACAAGTATGATTATCAAAAAATCGAACAGAAATGGCAAAATTATTGGGATGAGCATCACACATTCCATGCAGAAAATGACTATACCAAGCCGAAATTTTATGCTTTGGTAGAGTTCCCCTATCCTTCCGGTCAGGGTCTGCATATCGGACACCCAAGACCTTATACCGCTATGGATATTGTGGCAAGAAAGCGCAGAATGCAGGGGTATAATGTTCTCTTCCCAATGGGATGGGATGCGTTTGGTCTGCCAACTGAAAATTTTGCTATCAAAAATAAAATCCATCCGGCAATCGTGACACAGAATAATGTTGCACGTTTCAAAAGCCAATTGAAGGCGATTGGACTTTCTTTTGACTGGGACAGAGAAGTGAATACCACTGACCCCGATTATTTCAAGTGGACACAGTGGATTTTTCTCCAACTCTTCAAGAAGGGCTTAGCCTATAAAAAAGAAATGGCTGTCAATTGGTGTACTTCCTGTAAGGTAGTACTTGCCAATGAGGAAGTTGTCGGCGGTTGCTGTGAACGTTGTGGCGGTGAAGTCGTTCGAAAGGTCAAAAGTCAATGGATGCTGAAAATCACGGAATATGCACAGCGTTTGATTGATGACCTCAAAGATGTGAACTATTTTGACAGAATCAAGACTACTCAAATTAACTGGATTGGACGCTCCGAAGGTGCAGAAGTTGATTTTGATACCACTACCGGAGATACATTGACGGTTTATACCACTCGCCCTGATACGCTTTTTGGTGCAACTTATATGGTTATCGCTCCTGAACATCCTATGATTGACAAATGGGCGGATAAACTCACCAATATGGATGCTATCAAGGCTTATCAAGAACAAGCTGCTAGAAAATCCGATTTCGACAGAACCGAAATGAACAAGGATAAAACCGGCGTTAAGCTGGAAGGTGTTCAGGCTATCAACCCTGTGAACGGTCAGGAAATCCCGATTTTCATTTCTGACTATGTTCTGATGAGTTACGGAACAGGTGCAATCATGGCTGTACCGGCTCATGATGAGCGTGACTGGGAATTTGCAAAGGTCTTCAACATCCCCATGGTGGAAGTGGTTGCAGGCGGTAATATTGAGAAATGCGCTTTCACGGACTGCGCTACTGGTGTAATGGTGAATTCTGGTTTCTTGACTGGTCTTTCTGTAGAAGATGCCAAAGTCAAAATTAAGGATTGGCTGGAAGAAACAGGTAAGGGACACAGAAAAGTCAATTATAAGCTCCGTGACTGGGTATTCAGCCGTCAGAGATATTGGGGTGAACCCATTCCGCTGGTGAACTGCGAAAAATGCGGTTGGGTTGCCATTCCAGAAGAAGAACTGCCCCTCCGTCTGCCCGAAGTGGAAAGCTATATGCCAACTGATAACGGCGAATCACCACTTTCTACCCTCGAAAGCTTCATCAATACCACTTGTCCTTGTTGTGGTGCGCCTGCAAAGCGTGAAACAGATACCATGCCACAGTGGGCGGGTTCGTCTTGGTACTTCCTGCGCTATTGTGACCCCCATAATGACAAGGCATTAGCTTCTAAAGAGGCTTTGGAATATTGGATGCCTGTTGACTGGTATAATGGCGGTATGGAACATACCACCCTGCATTTGCTGTATTCCAGATTCTGGAATAAGTTTCTTTATGACATTGATGCTGTTCCCTATAAAGAACCCTATATGAGGAGAACTTCTCATGGTATGATTTTGGGTGAAGACGGTCAGAAGATGTCCAAATCTCGTGGAAATGTTATCAATCCGGATGATGTTATCCGTCAGTATGGTGCAGATACACTCCGTATGTATGAGATGTTTGTCGGTGACTTTGAGAAAACTGCTCCTTGGAGTACCAATAGCATTAAGGGCTGTAAGCGTTTCCTTGACAGGGTATGGGCTTTGCAAGATATTCTGGTAGAGGGTGATGCATACCGTCCGGAATTGCAATCCGCTTTCCACAAGACCATTAAGAAGGTTTCAGAAGATATTGAGTCGCTGAAATTTAATACGGCTATCGCTTCCATGATGGCTTTGGTCAATGACATCTATGCAACTGGCAGTATTAACCATGCGGAATATCGCACACTGGTTATCCTGCTGAATCCGTTCGCTCCACATATGACAGAAGAAATCTATGAGGCTTGCAACTTCGGTGGTGTTCTCAATCAGCAAAAGTGGTGCGAATATGACGAGGCACTTTGTCAAGATGAAACAGTTGAAATTGTTGTTCAGGTGAATGGAAAACTCCGCTCCAGAATCCAGATTCCGGTTGATGCGGAAAAGGATGCTGTGCTTGCTCAGGCACTGGCTGAACCTAAAGTTGCAGAAGCAACACAGAATAAAACCATTGTCAAGCAGATTTATGTACAAAATAAACTTGTTAATTTTGTAGTAAAATGACAAAAATCAGTCTCTTTCCAGAAACCTATTGACAAATTTCCGGCGGTATGGTATAATTATACTATGATTATCTAAGGATTATCATTGATTCAAATTATTCACGAAAAGATACGGTTGAGATAACTACTTTTCCATGTGGAAAGTTAGTATATACTATCCAAAGCGGGGACTGTCCGGACGTTGTACATAAAAAAGCGTCCTTGGAAACCGAGGATAGAACCTCTGTCTTGGTGGCAAAGGGAGGGAATAAGTAAGTGGCAGAAGTACGTGTTAGAAAGGATGAGTCTCTGGATGCTGCTCTGAGGCGTTTTAAGCGTTCCTGTGCTAAGGACGGTGTGATTGCTGAAGTTCGCAAAAGAGAACATTATGAAAAGCCTTCGGTAAAGCGTAAGAAGAAGTCCGAGGCTGCTCGCAAACGCAAGTATTGATAAGCGTAAATGCAAGGGTATACTTTCAGTATGCCCTTGTTTTGCTGAAAGGAGGTTTTTTCAGATGCTTCATGCAACTATTGCATTCCGTTCCATCTGCAATATTACACCCGAATTTCTCAAAGGGATGGGAATTAAAGGCTTATTGCTTGATATTGACAATACTTTAACAACCCATGATAACCCCACCCCTGCCAAAGGTGTGCTTGACTGGATTTCACAAATGAAACAAGCCGGAATTCAAATGCGCCTTGTTTCCAATAATCACCCCCCACGGGTCAAGCCCTTTTCGAGAGTGCTTGGGATTCCGTGCATTTGCGATGCCGATAAACCCCTTTCCAGCGGTTACAGGAGGGCGGTTGAAAGTATGCATTTGCAGAAACATGAAGTTTGTGCAATTGGCGACCAGCTTTACACCGATATTTTAGGGGCGAATTGGTTTGATTTGCGGAGTATTTATGTACAGCCTTTGGAGCTGGAAACTTGGAAGGGACATGAATTTATCAGAGTCAAGCGGATTCTGGAAAAGCCCTTTCTTCCAAAACATTTCTATGACGAATAAGGAGTGATTTTTTTGAGCAAGAAAATTTTAATCATGCATGGCCCTAATCTCAATTTATTGGGAGAGCGTGAACCTGCGATTTATGGAAATACCAATTTTGAAACACTCAATACCCATTTGGTTGAATATGCCAAATCTTTAGGCATGGAAGCGGATGTGTTTCAGTCCAACCATGAAGGCGCATTGGTTGACAAGCTCCATGAAGCAAGAAAAATTTATAACGGCGTTGTTTTAAATGCTGGTGCATATACCCATTACAGCTATGCCATTTCGGATGCTATCAAGGCGATACGAATTCCGGTCATTGAAGTGCATATCAGCAATATTTTTGCAAGAGATGCATTCCGTTCCAATTCCGTCATTGCTCCGGTCTGCAAGGGGAGTATTTCGGGCTTCGGTCTGCAAAGTTATGACCTTGCTGTCAAGGCTCTGGCGGATATGCAACTGGATGGAAAGAAGGTTTGATTGAAATGAATATCTTTGAAGAGCGGATTCAGAAACTGAATGCATTGATTTCGGGGAAAGTAGACTGTGCATTGATTACAGACGACATCAACCGCCGTTATCTGACCGGAATGAAGTCTTCCGCCGGTTATGTGCTGGTATTTCCGGAAGAAGCCATTCTGATTATTGATTCTCGTTATATCGAACGTGCTAGACAGGTTGTGAAACACTGCAAAGTCGTTGAACAGGATTTGAAGGTACTCAAACAGATTGCAACCATTTTAAGGGAACATGATGTGAAATCCTGCGCTCTGGAATCCATGAGTTTGACCATGAGCAGGGCTTCCACATTCCTTAAAATTAAGGACGTGCAATTTTTAGCAGATGACACATTAAGTCAAGCCCTTTACGATTTGCGGACGGTCAAAACCCCTGACGAAATCGAAAAAATCAAGTCCGCACAACGTCTCGCAGAAGATGCCCTTGACAATCTCCTGAAAAAACTTTGTGTCGGCATGACAGAAAGAGACATTGCACTCGAACTCGATTTCTACATGAGAAAGCACGGTGCAGAGGATTTGTCTTTTGAGACTATCGCCTTGACTGGTGCGCACACGTCTATGCCTCATGGTGTGCCGGATGACAGACAAGTACAGAAAAATGATTTTGTCCTGATGGATTTCGGCGCAGTCGTTGACGGCTATCACAGCGACATGACAAGAACGGTTTGTGTTGGCAATCCTACCGACGAAATGAGCAGGGTATATTCCATCGTGAGAAATGCGCAGGATACTGCAAGGGCATTTGCAAAAGAGGGCGTGACTGGTCAGGAGCTGGATGCAATCGCAAGAAAGGTAATTTCTGATGCTGGTTATGGCGACTACTTCGGGCATTCCTTGGGGCATGGTGTCGGATTAGAAATTCATGAGTACCCTGTTGCAAGCCCTTCAAGGAGTGCAACCATGCAAAAGGGGAATGTTGTCACCATTGAACCCGGAATTTATCTTCCGGAAAAATTTGGTGTGAGAATTGAAGATTTTGTGCAGATTACCGAAAATGGATGTGAAAATTTGACAAATATTCCAAATACGCTGATTTGTCTGTAAAATTTTCTCAGAATGCTTGCAAAATCTTCTGTTTTGGTGTAAAATAAAAGTGTATACTGTAATTTCAATTATTATGAAAAAAGATTTACGGAGGTTTATTTATGATTACAGCAGGCGATTTCAGAAATGGTGTTACTTTCGAACTGGACGGCAACGTTGTTCAGGTAGTAGAATTTCAGCACGTAAAACCCGGTAAGGGCGCAGCGTTCGTAAGAACTAAGTACAAGAATGTCATTACCGGTTCTGTGGTAGAGCGTTCTTTTAACCCGACAGAAAAATTCCCGACCGCTTTCATTGAGCGCAAGGACATGCAGTACAGCTATAATGATGGTACTTTGTATTACTTCATGGATATGGAAACTTATGAGCAGATTCCGATTGGTGAAGACAAGCTCGGTGATAACTTCAAGTTTGTCAAGGAAGAAATGATTTGTAAGATTCTTTCCTATAAGGGCAATGTATTTGGTGTTGAACCGCCTACATTTGTGGAATTGGAAATTACTGCAACTGAACCCGGTGTTAAGGGGGATACTGCAACAAATGCAACAAAGCCGGCTACTGTGGAAACTGGTGCAGAAATCCGTGTTCCGCTCTTCATCAATGAAGGCGACAGAATTCGTATTGATACCAGAACCGGCGAATATATGGAACGTGCATAAGTTTTCATGCACTTTCCAAAAGGGAGGTTGATTTTGATGGATAAAATCGCATATCTGAAAGGCTTGCTTGATGGTCAGGAAGTTGATAGAACCAAAAAAGAGGGAAAAGTATTCTATGCTCTGGTGGAAGCCCTTGAGGAATTGGCTGAACGTAATGAGAAGCTGGAAAACCGTGTGGCAGAATTAGAGGAACTGTGCGACATTCTCGACGAAGACCTTGGCGAAATGGAAGACTTACTCTGGAATGATGAAGATGACGACGAGGACGATGAGGAAAGTTTCTGCGATTATTGTACAGGTGACTGTATGGGTGATTCATTTGATGAGGAACAGTATGAAACCATCTGTCCGACTTGCGGTGAAAGCATTTTGCTTGATGAAATGACATTGGAGGAAGGCGAAACAACCTGCCCGAACTGCGGTGAGGAGCTGGAATTTGATTTCAGTGAAGATGAGCTGGAAGCGTTAATTCCAGATGATGATACCGAAGATACAGAGGAATAATTTTTCTGAGACAGCAACAATTTTTGTTGCTGTCTTATTTCCATAATTGGAAATTGGTATGTTTAGCAATATTTCAGCATAAATTGAAACAGAAAGGATGATGTTTGTATGTCATTGACAGCGAAAAAACCGGAAACATTGCCCCTGAATCCATTCACGACAATTGGAAAAGAATGGTTTCTCCTGACTTCCGGCACAATTGAGGACTATAACACCATGACTTGTTCATGGGGTGGTCTGGGGGTTCTCTGGAATCAGAATGTTGTGACTGCTTATGTTCGCAGTACTCGCCATACATTTGGCTATCTCGAAAAAAATAACCTCTTCACTATCAGCGTTTTCTCTGAACAGTACCGCAAAGCTCTTGCCTATTGTGGCAGTCACTCTGGCAGAGACGTGGATAAGGCAAAAGAAACCGGCTTGACACCAATTGAAATTGATGGTACAACTGCTTTTGAAGAAGCAAAATTGATTTTGGTTTGTGAAAAAGTCTATGCACAGATGTTGGAAGAGGAAAGTTTTATTCTCAAGGAAAATTTAAGAGATTTCTACCAGAAAGATGCTATGCATCAGATGTATATTGGAAGAATTTTATCTGCATATGAAAAAGATTAACTTCATGGGGCTGTCGTTTCGGAATGACAGTCCTTTTTTTATAAAAAAATTTCGGTGACACGCTTTACAAATTGCCCAAAATAGTGTATAATAAATCAGGACGCAATTTCTATTTTTGTATATAGGAGGTTGATTTGGTATGGAATTTACACCAAAGGAATTATTGAATTTTGTAACGGAAAATGATGTCAAGTTTATTCGCCTGACATTTTGCGATATGCAAGGAAACTTGAAAAATATTGCCATTATGCCGGACGAATTGCCAAGGGCTTTTTCCCATGGGATTTTATTGGATGCTGCGGGATTTTCTGATTGCTATCAAGATTTATTGTTAGTGCCAGATAGTTCAACATTATCTGTGTTGCCATGGAGACCAAAATCGGGGAGAGTGGTACGCTTTTTCTGTAGCATCATGAATCTTGACGGTACACATTATGCTGGTGGGATTCGCTATGCATTGCAGAGTTATATCAAGGAATTGCACAAAAAAGGCTATTCCTGTGAATTCGGTACGAAAAGTGAATTTTATCTTTTCGACTGTGACCAAGAAGGCAAGCCCACTAAAAAGCCCCATGATGATGCTGGTTATCTGGATGTTGCACCCCTTGACAAGTGCGAAAATACCCGACGTGAAATTTGTTTATCTCTGGAGGAAATGGGACTCAATCCCACTCGTTCCGCTCATAAATATGGGCCCGGACAGAATGAGATTGATTTCCGCCGTGCAGAGGCTGTGACAGCTGCGGATAACATGGTACACTATAAAGCCGTTGTCAAGACGATAGCGTCTCAAAATGGCTTGTATGCTTCTTTTATGCCAAAGCCCTTAAAGGATAAGTGTGGCAGTGCCTTAACCATTACCATTACTATCAAAAAGGATGGGAAAAATATTTTTGAGCTGGAAGACGGCAAAATTTCTCAAATCGGTCAGAGTTTCATTGCCGGAATTTTACAGCATATGCCGGAAATGACTGTTTTCTTGAATCCGATTGTGAATTCTTATACAAGACTGCAACACAGTAAAGCACCGAACCATATTAACTGGTCTTTTGAAAACCGGAATCCCCTTTTGAGAGTTCCGGCACAAGTAGGCGTTCACCCAAGAATTGAAATCCGTAGTTCGGATTGTTGCTGTAATCCCTATATTTCATTCAGATTATTGTTATGTGCTGGGATGGATGGAATCGAAAAGGGGCTTATTTTGGATGATGCATTAGAATTGACCGCAGAGAAAAAGGATTTTGCAGAATTGCCGGAAAATCTGGATAAGGCTTATCAGATTGCAAGAGAAAGCGAATTCATTGCAGAACATCTCCCTATTGAAATTCGCAGAAACTTTTTCCAGAATATGGAACGAATTCTGGAAGGCTATCATCAGGCAAGCAATCCAGAAGAATTTGAAAATGAATATTTCCTTTCGGAATAATTCAGGATGAGGAGCAAAAATGATGGACAGAGCATTGATTGTATCTGGTTCTGAAAAGGCAATGGAAACCATTGCACAGTTCCTTTCCTCTTATGGGTACACCAATTTGACCTATACAGCAAGTGGCAGTGAAGCAAGACGATTGACGAACAGCATGGAATATGCACTCATTATCATCAATACCCCCTTAACAGATGAGTTTGGACATGAGCTTTCCATTAAATTGGCAGAAAATACCAGTTCGGGGGTGATTCTCCTATGTAAGGCGGATATTGCAGAGGATGCCTCGGACAAAGTTGTTGATTATGGGGTCTGTGTGGTTTCTCGACCTATCAACCGGAATATGCTTCATCAGTCCATCCGGCTGGTGGAAGCGACACGCTCCCGAATGATGGGGCTGAAACGAGAAAATTCAAAATTGATGATGCGAATTGACGAAATGCGCCTGATTAACCGTGCTAAAATTGTACTCATGCAATATTTGCAGTACAGCGAACCAGAGGCACACCGCTATATCGAAAAACAGGCAATGGACACCCGATGCACCCGAAAGGAAGTGGCACAGCGGATTCTTGCGGAATATCAAGAATAAAAAGAAAGTCAGAATCAATAATGAAATGAGGCTGCTGCACGGCTATGTGCAACAGCCTCATTTTTTCAGTTGTTTGATTCAGGGATAGCCTGAGTAACTGTTTGCTCTGGAACACGAGCTTCATTCAAATTAACGAGAGAAATTTCAATTTTTGGAGATTTTACGACTTCTGGAACATCAACTTCCATCAAATTTTTCTCGTTCGGTTTGGTACGCAGTGGAAAAGGTTCAGGAGTGGTAATGCCAAGCACTTGCTGATTGAATCCATTAAAATCCTGTTTGAATCCGCTGATATTCGCTGACCATGTAGAAAGTGTATGCACGCCTTCTGTTTGTTGAATGATGGGTTCTGTTTCGGGAAGTTCCTCTTCTGTTTCCACAATAGGAGCTGTTGGCTCAACGGGTGCATGACGATTTAAAACGATTGTTTCCGGTTCTTTTGGATGAATGGGAAAAAGCATCAGCATAAAAAGTGCAATTGCTGTAATAATCACAAAAACTGCGCAAACCACCATTGTCACTTTGGTAGACCGATGAAGAACGTTAAATTGTCGTGAAATCTTCATAAATATTCATTATCTCCTCTTCTTTGTAGGGGGTTGTGTTTGTCTGTAAATTCTCCGGTAGGCGGTCGGGGTCATCCCCACATGTTTCTTGAATTGACGCATGAAATACACATCTGTTTCGAATCCGCTTTGCTGTGATACCACATTGATAGCTTTGTCTGTTGTTTCCAGCAATTTTTTCGAACAGGCAATACGGCTTGCAATGACATCTTGTGTACAGGTTGTTCCAAACGCAGCCAAATAAATTTTATGGAAATAAGGGCGGCTGATTCCCAAATTGTTGCAGATGTCCTGAATAAACCAATCCTTCTCCGGCTTTTGATAAATTTCGTGCCGTAATGCTGTCAGCTTATCATAATGCGGAACTTCTGCTGCACGGGTGACTGTTCCATCAGATGCTTGCTCCAATAAACACATCAACAAACGCAGTGAATGAACTCCAATTTCTTTCCCTGCTTCCGTTTCGGCTTCCATTGCCGGAAGCAATAACTTCCATACTTCTTCTACTGCCAAAGGCTGTGCAAGGGTATGCGTTTCTCTGAAGGTCAAACCGCTGTCAAGCATTCTCTTCATGAAAGGTTCACTGATTTGTAAATGCAAATAGCGATAGGCTGTAAGTCCCTGTGAATCCACCACAATCTGCTCTTCTGTAAAAGGAAGTAATACAAACGTGAACGGCTGCATATAACATTGCTTTTCGTCAATTCTCAAAATCGTGCGTACACCACACATCACTAAAAGACAGTCCTGCTCCCCCTTTCGGCTGAACTGCTGTGTACCGGCATGTGCCTGCTGACCACATTCAAGCAGACAGATTTCTCCAGTGTTTATCATTCTTTATTCCCCTCTCAATCATTCCTGCAATCACTGTATTTTACAAGAATTGATGTTATGATAATACTATCATACTACTTTTTTCCGGATTTGTCAACTCTTTATCGATTTTTTTTAACTTTTTTCGAAATCCGAAAAAATTTATTTTTATGTTTCCATTTCTTGACAAAATGAAAACTTTATGTTATAATAGAATGAAGAAGTTGTGTGATTCGATTGATAAAATGTTAAGAGAAAGGAGAGCCGTATCATGCCAACAGAGACATTTTTCCGCTTGAATCAGCCAAAACAGGAAAGAATCATGAACGCAGTCAAAGACGAAATTACACGCTCATCCTATGAAGATTTCTCTATTGGGAATGTTGTCAAAGAATCTGGAATATCCAGAGGGAGCTTTTACCAATATTTTCATAGCAAGGATGATATTTATCGCTATTTGCTGGAGGAATACAGAACTGATATTCAACAATATGCCAGAAAGAGTATTTCCGATAATGGTGGTGATTTCTTTGAGATGTTAGAGTCAACATTTCGTTTCACTGCAAGAATGCTTTGTTACAGGGACTCCAAATCATTCCGTTATCATCTTTTTTGTAACAGACCCATGTTAAAGTTAATAACATTACAAGGAGATTGTTTCTCAGATGATGACAAACTTTTTAATCTTCAAAATATCAGAGCTGAAATCAACATTGACCTCCTGAAATTTCATGATGAAGACGACCTTGAAAAGCTGTTCAACATTTGTGTGCTTACTGCACTGCGTGACCTTGCTGGAATTTTCATTTTTGACGACAAAGAACAGTATGTCATTGAAAATTTCCTTCCCAAATTGGAATTACTGCGTAGGGCTTATTGTGTCGCCTGATAATTACAGTATCACCATTCCACCAAAAATTATGCCAAAGGTCTGTTACAAGCTGGAAAAAAGAATAAGCTAAAAGGCACTGCTTAGAAAAGACTTTCTAGGCGATGTAAATTATGTTGTGAGGAAAGTAAGAAAAATTCTATCATAGGTATCTTTTGATAATTTGAGCAACTTCATCAGTAATTTTGCTTGATAGTTTATAAAAAATGATAAAATTGTCAGTTATGGAAATAATTGTTCTCTTATTCATAAAAAAGACATAAAAACAACTAATTTTATTCATATTGATATGCTATAATAAACAAACAGGCGGAAAGGCTCACAGTCCCATATTGAAGGAGGGGATACATTATGCATAACCGCAAACGTGACACAAAAGCAGAAACATCCCAGATAGAAGGCTTAATTCCTTATGTGATAATGGTTGTTTTGCTGTTTACTATCGTTGCCGGATGCATTGCAGTAACAGTTTATCTGAAATCCAATCAAGGGAGAGAAACTCCAAAATCTAACAACATGATGGAATATTTCCCGACAGAGACAGCTTCTACAAAAATGGAAGCTACAGAAGCTTTTCAAGCAACAGAGGAAGTATCTTATTCTACTGCAATTAGTGATTTACAGGAAAAGCCAGCCAATGAAGGAGCTTTTGAAACTGCTGTCATTGAGACACTTTACCATGAAGAGACTGTTTCAGAGGTTATCAATGAAGAAATCATTCCGCCCCTTCCTGAAATTGTTCAGGAAAATAAAACGGTGGTTGTTCCTGATTATACCAATCAAGATGGAAGCCGTACAGAAATTAAGCTCCAGAGTGCCGGTTTCCATGTGGACAGAAAATATGAATACAATGACAATATTCCTGTGGATGCTGTCATTCGTACTGAACCCAATGCAGGAGAGAAAATCGAACAAGGCTCTAAAATTTGCGTGGTAATTAGTCAGGGGTCTGAAATGATTTCGGTGCAGATGCCTAATTTAGTTGGTAAGGGGATTGAAGAGGGAAAAACATTGTTACAGCCTTATGGTGTACGAATTCAAGTAACAGAAGTTTCATCCCCTGAAACAGTGGGGACAATCCTTTCACAGAGTATTCCAACAGGCGAAACACTGGAATATGGTGCAAATGTAGAATTGACAGTGAGCAAGGGTGAGGAAAAGTTGGGAACAGTTACATATATTGTGGATGTTCCGTCAGAATCGGCTACCCATTTTGTACTTGATTTCTTTGATGAAAACAGCAATCATATTGCCTCCAGTGGCTTTGCGAATTCTACTTACAACGACCATGCTATCACGGTGACTTTAGAGGGAAAAGGTACACAAAAAGTGTATGTCATGCTCCAAAATGTCAATACTGGATTGACTGCGGAAGTGGGGTCTTATAATTTCTATTATGATGATGGAAGCTATGCGGCAATTGATGAAGATATTCTGCTTGCATTCGAGGAAGTCAACAAGATGGAAGAAATGCCCACAGAAACCCTAGAAATCCCTACTGAAATGATGGAAACAGTTTCTACTGTTCAAACTGAGGAATAATTGAAATAGTCAGGCACATTTCAAAAATGCGCCTGACCTTATTTTTAGGGAAGAATGCACATACAATCCCCGAATGAGAAAAAGCGGTAACGCTCCTTGACGGCTTCTTTGTATGCGTACATGGTATTCCAATAGCCCATAAATGCAGAGACGAGCATAATCAATGTGCTTTCTGGTAAATGAAAGTTTGTGATTAACCCATCAATCACTTGAAATTCATAAGACGGATAAATGAAAATATTGGTATCCCCTTCACAGCCATGCAGAGTTTTTCCACAAATCTGACCAGCACTTTCCAGTGTTCGGCAGGAAGTTGTACCCACGGAAATGACCCTTCCGCCATTGGCTTTGGTCTGGTTGATGAGTTGGGCGGTTTCTTCGGGTAACATAAAATGCTCAGAGTGCATATGATGCTGTAAAATATCATCCTCTTTGACAGGACGGAATGTCCCTAAACCAACGTGTAATGTCACATAGGCAATATTGACACCCATTTCCTGCAACTCGGAAAGCATTTCCTTGGTGAAGTGCAATCCGGCAGTCGGGGCAGCTGCTGAACCTAATTCACGAGAATAGACGGTCTGATACCGTTCTTTATTCTGCAATTGTTCATGAATGTAAGGCGGTAACGGCATCTGACCCACTTCATCAAGGGCAGTATAAAAATTACCCTCACATTCAAATTTGACGATTCTTTTCCCGTCATCAAGGATTTCTTGAATTTCAGCCGCTAAACGACCACCGCCAAACGAAAAGCGTACCCCTTTTTTGCACTTTTTCGCTGGACGGCAGATAATTTCCCACAGCTTTTCACCTTTTTGCTGTAGGAGCAAAAATTCAACGAAACTGTGAGTTTCTTCACGTTCGCCATACAATCGGGCTGGAAGAACACGAGAATCATTCAATACAAGCAAATCCCCTTTTCGCAGGAGCTGTCCCAAATCGCTGAAATGATGGTGTGCAATTGCTCCTGTATTGCGGTTGACGCTCATCATTCGAGAGGCATTTCGTGGCTCAACCGGAGTCTGTGCAATCAGTTCTTCCGGCAAATCATAATAAAAATCAGTTTTTTTCATGGTATCACCTTTTTTCAAATTTTTCTTGACAAATATGTCTGCAAATGGTATACTGTAAGGGGTGTTATGTTTTATCTATATTATAGCATGGTTTAAGGAAAAATGCAACAAAATAATTTTTCTTAAAATTTTCAAATTTTCCTTGACAAATGCGTTAAGAAATGCTATCATATAAATAGGATAGAGGTGCGGTCAAGATGAGTCACATTCCGGAGGGGTACTCACCCCATGGAACGAATGCAAAAGGCAAGACCGCCGAAGAGCAGAAATTATGAGTGGGTTTCTGTCTCTGGTGCTGTATTGAATAAATACTGCACTGTCATCATGTGTGATGGAGAGCTATCGGCAGTACTGCCAATAATTCTATGATAACACATGATGAACCGGTTTTTAACCGGTTTTTTCAATATTCTCTAAATTTTTTCTGAAAGGTCATATCCTAGCCGTTCAGAAGTAAGGAGCAAATGTGTTATGAAGCAGTATCGTGTAGGTATTTTAGGTGCAACAGGTATGGTGGGTCAGCGTTTCGCTACCCTTCTCGCAGACCATCCGTGGTTTGATGTCAAGGTTTTGGCAGCATCTCCCAGAAGTGCGGGCAAGACTTACGAAGAAGCAGCCGGCGCAAAGTGGGCTATGACTGTTCCGATTCCGGAAAAGCTCAAAAATATGGTTGTTCGTGACCTCAACGCTGATATGGAGTCCATTGTCAATGATGTAGATTTTGTATTCTGTGCTGTGGATATGAAGAAGGACGAAATCAAGGCACTGGAAGAACGTTATGCAAAGGCGGAATGCCCTGTCATTTCCAACAATTCCGCAAACCGTTTCACTCCTGATGTTCCTATGGTTGTACCGGAACTGAATCCGGAGCATATCGAAATTATTGAAGCACAGAGAAAGCGTCTCGGCACAAAGAAGGGCTTTATTGCAGTAAAATCTAACTGCTCGATTCAAAGCTATGTACCGGCATTGCATCCGCTGAGAAAGTACGGCATTAAAAATGTTTTGGCTTGCACTTATCAGGCAATTTCCGGCGCAGGGAAGACGTTTGAAACATGGCCCGAAATGGTAGATAATTTGATTCCATTTATTGGCGGTGAAGAAGAGAAGTCCGAACAAGAACCGCTGAAAGTTTGGGGTACTATCAAAAATGGCGAAATCGTCAAGGCAACCACTCCCAATATCACTACACAGTGTTTGCGTGTTCCGGTTTCTGATGGGCATACAGCAGCTGTATTTGTAAGCTTTGAACAGAAGCCCACAAAGGAAGAAATTCTGAAGGCTTGGGAAGAATTCAAGGGCGTTCCGCAAGAATTGGAATTGCCGTCCGCTCCAAAGCAGTTCATTCACTATTTCACAGAGGATAACAGACCACAGGCAAAGCTTGACAGAAATCTTGAAGGCGGTATGGCTGTTTCTGTTGGTCGTCTGCGTGAAGATACCCAGTATGACTATAAGTTTGTTTGCCTGTCTCACAATACCTTGAGAGGTGCAGCAGGCGGCGGCGTTTTGTTGGCTGAATTGCTTGCAGCAAAGGGCTATTTTGACTAATTGACATTTGAATAAGGTTCGGGCGGTCTTTGCGCCGTCCGACATACTCTCAATAGGAGGAAATTGTTTTATGAAGAATACCATTTTCACTGGTGCTGGTGTTGCCATTACCACACCTTTCAATCTGGATGGTTCTATCAATTATGAAGGGCTTGCTACTAACATTGATTACCAGATTGATAACGGCACAGATGCAATTATTATTTGTGGTACTACCGGAGAATCCTCTACTATGTCAGATGAGGAACACAGAGAATGTATCAAGTTTGCAGTAGAACACACAAACCATAGAATTCCGGTTATCGCTGGTACTGGAAGCAATGACACACGCTATGCAATTGAACTTTCTGTGGAAGCGGAAAGACTCGGCGCAGATGGCTTATTATTGGTAACTCCTTACTATAACAAGACCACTCAAACAGGCTTGCTGAATCATTTCACTATCATCGCAAATAGTGTGAAGATTCCGATTATTTTGTATAATATTCCGGGGCGTACAGGAATGAATATTTCCATTGAAACCCTTGAAAAGCTTGCTCAGCATAAGAATATTGTTGCTGTCAAGGAAGCTTCCGGCAATATCAGCTATACTGCGCAGGTATTCGCAGCTTGTGGCGATTTGCTGGACGTTTACAGCGGTAATGATGATATGATTGTACCCATTATGTCTTTGGGTGGCAAGGGCGTTATTTCCGTACTTTCCAACATCCTCCCGAAGGAAACACACGAAATTTGTCAGCTTTGCCTTGACAATGATTTCAAGAAGGCGGGAGAATTGCAGATTAAGTACCTCGAACTGATTAACAGTCTCTTCTGTGAAGTGAATCCGATTCCGATTAAGGAAGCTATGAATCAATTGGGAATGGCTGCTGGTGCTTGCAGAATGCCGCTCACTAAGATGGGTGACATCAATCTTGGCAGATTGCTTGCTGCAATGCAAAATCTCGGAATGCCCGTTCCGGTTGTTGATTGATTCCGCAGGAGGAAAAAACAATGGAACAGGTAAAAATCTTGATTTCCGGTGCATCCGGAAAAATGGGTCATGCGGTTGCGAATGCAATTGCCAATCGTGATGATGCTGTTGTATGCGCAGGAATTGACCTCAACACCACAAAATATGCAGAATTTCCGATTTACAGCAAATTTTCTGAACTCCCCGAAAAGCCGGATGTCATCATTGATTTTTCCAATCCGGCGGTATTGAATGATTTGCTGGAATATTGTCAGGTGAACGGAATTCCGGTCGTACTTGCGACAACTGGCTATTCTCCTGAACAGATTGCAAGCATCAAAAAGGCAAGTGAAAATATTCCGGTTTTCTTCTCGTTCAATATGTCTTTGGGTATCAATTTGCTGGTACAGCTTGCGAAAAAAGCAACTGCCATTCTTGGCGGACAGTTTGACATTGAAATTTTGGAGAAGCATCACAATCAGAAAATTGATGCTCCCTCCGGAACTGCCCTCATGATTGCAGATGCTATCAATGAAAGCTTGGGGAATGAATATCATTATGTGTATGACCGCCATTCCAAACGTCAGAAGCGTGAAAAAACGGAAATCGGCTTACACGCTATCCGTGGCGGTACAATTGTCGGCGAACATGATATTATTTTCGCCGGACATGATGAAGTTATCACACTCTCTCATAGTGCCGCATCTAAGGAAGTATTCGCAGTTGGTGCAGTCAATGCCGCAATCTTTCTGAAAGGTCAGAAAGCGGGTATGTATGATATGTCTGCATTGATGGAACAGGCTTGACAAAATTACAGAATCCGGCGGTGATTTGCCGTCGGATTTTTCTTTACATGGAAGAAATTTTTACGATTAAGCGCAGAAATGACAAATATCAATTTAATTGATTCCCCTCAAAGAAAGGAAGTGCCTTTATGACAGAAACGGAATATCTTGAATTAAAGCGAAAAGCCGTTCGAAAATTCTTTCAGCGGATGAATGCCCCCCAATTTGAAGCCGTTACCACCATAGAAGGGGCGGTTCTGGTGTTGGCTGGAGCTGGAAGCGGAAAAACAACTGTTATTGTCAACCGGATTGCCAATATGGTATTATTTGGCGATACCTGTCACCATTTGACACCCATTCCCGAACATCCCGAACGTTTACAGGAATACCTTGACGGGAAACCCATAAACATTGATGAATTGCAAAAACTGCTTGCATTCCGTCCGGTTCAGCCGTGGCAGATTTTAGCAATTACTTTCACCAATAAAGCTGCCGGAGAACTCAAAAACCGTTTAACTGATACGTTGGGACAAAATGCAACTATGATTCATGCAGCAACGTTTCATTCCGCCTGTGTGCGGATGTTAAGGACTTGCATTGACCGTTTGGGATTCCATGCAGATTTTACCATCTATGACACTGACGACAGTATCAGGGCAATCAAAGCCGTGATGAAAGAAATAGACGTTTCTGAAAAGAATTTCAACCCGAAAAGCGTTCTTGCGGAAATGAGTTCCGCTAAAAATGCAATGCTTTCGCCTGAAATGTACGCTGAACAGGTGGAATTTGATTACAAGAAAAAGACCATTGCAAAAATCTATGGCGAATATCAGAAACGCTTGAAATCTGCAAATGCGCTTGATTTTGATGATATTATTTATTTCATGGTGCAGATTTTAGAAGAAAATCCCGACATTCTCGAAAAATTTCAGAATAAATACCGTTATATCCTTGTTGACGAATATCAGGACACCAACCACGCACAATATCGGCTTGTGAGCCTGTTAGCAAGAAAGCATTGTAATTTGTGTGTCGTGGGGGATGATGACCAGAGTATTTATAGTTTCCGAGGAGCGACTATTGAAAATATCTTGCAATTCGAAGACCAGTTTCAGGAATGCAAGACAATTCGCCTTGAAGAAAATTATCGTTCTACTCAAAATATTCTCAACTCTGCGAATGCTGTCATTTCCAATAATCAACAGCGAAAAAAGAAAACCCTCTGGACTTCTGCCGGAGAAGGTGACAAAATTCAGCTGGTCAATCCGCCTGACGAACATCAGGAGGGGGAATTTATCGCTGAAATTATCGAAAAAGGCATTGAAGAAGGAAAACAATATTCTGATTTTGCAGTGCTTTACCGTATGAATGCACTCTCGAATAATGTCGAGCGTGCCATGATTCGGCATCATATCCCCTATAAAGTTTATGGCGGTATCCGGTTTTTGGACAGAAAGGAAGTTCGGGATGTATTGGCATATTTATGTATTTTGTCCAATCCGAATGATTCTGTACGATTTGAGCGAATTATCAACGTCCCAAAAAGAGGAATCGGAGAAGGTACAGCTTCCACAATTATCCAGATTGCCAATGATTTGGATATGTCCCCCATGGATGTTGTCAGAAGTTGTCAATCGTTTCCAGCGATTTCCAAACGTGCAGGAGCATTGTTGCAATTTGCTGACATCATGGACGAACTCGAAACGCAGATGCAAAATCTACCAATGGAAGAATTTTTTGACCTGCTCATTGAAAAGACTGGTTACATGGATATGCTCGAAGAGGACAAAGAGGAAAACGCTGATAGAATCGACAACGTGAAAGAATTCCGCTCCAATATTGTCCGCTATACCAAAGAACATGAAAACCCCACTTTACAAGAATTTTTAGAAGAAACCGAACTTTACACCGATGCAGACCGCATCCAAACAGAAAATACCGTTTCGCTCATGTCCATGCATTCTGCGAAGGGGTTGGAATTTGATACGGTCTTTGCGATTGGCATGGAGGACAATGTTTTTCCGAGCAGTCGCAGTTTGTCGGATATTTCGCAGATGGAGGAAGAGAGACGGCTTGCCTATGTCACCATTACCAGAGCCAAAAATCATTTGTATTTGCTTCATGCAAGGGCTAGGCTGTTATATGGCTACACGAGGGCGAATGAAATTTCGACATTCATTGACGAAATTCCGCAGGAATTGTTGTTTGATGTCACGAAAAGCCAGCGTTCACAAATGAAAGCTGTCAAGGGTTCAAATTCCAAAGTTTCCCCCATGCGCCAACAGATGGATGCTATCAAGAAACAAAATGCAGGAACACAAGCCCAAAATGCTGGAAATCCGTTGACTTTTGCAGTCGGGGAACGCATTCAAGATAAGGTTTTTGGAGAGGGGACAATTCTAAGGGCTGAACCCATGGCAGGGGATTATTTGCTGGAAATCGCCTTTGATACGGTCGGCACAAAAAAGCTCATGGCGAAATATCGCCAACTCAAGAAAATATGAGGTGATGCTTCATGGAAAACAAACCAAAAGACTATACTCCCGAAATCCGGCAATTTTTGACACAATTTCGGGCAAGGGCTGGAATGTATTTAGGGAATGAAATCACATTATCAAATTTTGTCATGTTCATGCATGGATATAATGCAAATTCCTTGTTACATGGAAAAAATGATACTCTCTTATCAAATGAGTTCAAAGAATTTGTTACCATGAAATACATTGGAAAAACAGAAACCTCTATGGGTTGGTTTACCTTGATTCTGGAAGAAGAACCCGACGAGTACAAAGCTTTCCTGCAATTTTGGGAACTGCTTGACGAGTATTTGATTTCTCTAGAATATGAACCCATCCCCAAACCCGAAGAACCACAACGCAGATACCCTCACCGTGACGGAATTGGAAGAATATGGTATACAGATTTACCCGAATTGGCGGAATCTTACATGAGAACATTCAATGGTGAACCTTGGTTTGACCGCTGGACAAAAGAAATCAGCATTCAACGCTTGAAACAGCTTTACAAGACGGATGGTTTTTATGGCTTGGCAATATGGGAAGATGATGCACCACTTGGGGCTGTCCTTGGCAGGAAGGAGTATTATTATGGTGGTAACTGTTTCCAGATTGTGGAACTTTGGGTGGAATCCAGAGTACAGCACATGGGTTGGGGCGGAAAACTCCTTGATGAACTCAAAGAAGTTCTGTCGGGAGAAGTGAGAAAAATTTACCTGATTACCATGGCAGATGATGAAATTCTGAAATTTTACGGAAAAAATCATTTTATTGTACAGAAAGGTATCACGGTTTTGCAATTGCCGGAAATGCAGGAAGATGCATAGAGGTGCATATCATGGGAATTGAGACTATCATTTTTATTGTGGCTTTGGTAATTTTTGTCCTGTTTATTGTGGGGCTTATCATCAAAATCAAACAGGGCGAAGAAAAGGGGAAATATTTAGAAGAGCTGGACAAAAAGCTCGAAACGGAGTATTCCAGAGAGAAAAAATCCTCGACAAAAATTGATACATGAAGATATTTTAAATTTTTCCTGAAATTATTGACGAAATGCCGAAGATATGGTATAATAATAGAGTATGCCAACCAATTGGAGGTGATATTTTGTGAAAGTGAAACTCATTGCACATACTGTCCTACCGGAACAGGTTGTGGCAGCTGCTGCAAAACTTTGCTATTCTGATTCTGGTGCAATGGAACTCATGGACGATTTAGACGAGGAGAAAACCGCTGCTTTTGTCGAAAAATTGGCTTCATTTGGGCATCAAAGCCCGATTGAACACGCAAGCTTTACTTTTGCGATTGAGGGAGTTTCAAGGTCATTGCTGGCACAGATTACCCGTCACCGTCTTGCAAGCTTTTCTGTACAAAGTCAACGCTATGTCAAATTGACACATTTTGAATATATCACACCCCCCGAAATTGCCAAAGACCCCGAAACATTACAGCTTTATGATGAAACAATTCAGAATTGTGTGGAAGCCTATCGGAAACTTTCTGAAATGCTGGAGGAAAAGCATTATCAAGAATTCCTGAAACAGGGACTTTCTGAAAAATTGGCACATAATAAAGCTGAAAAGAAAGCCATTGAAGACGCTCGGTTTGTTCTTCCCAATGCAAGTGAAACCAAAATGGTCATGACCATGAATGCAAGAGAATTACAGCATTTCTTTCATTTGCGCTGTTGCAACCGTGCGCAATGGGAGATAAGGGCATTAGCCAAAGCAATGGTGGCGGAGGTTTACCCTGTTGCGCCGTCATTGTTCCTGAAAGCGGGTCCTTCCTGTATTTCGGGTGTCTGTCCAGAGGGGAAAATGTCTTGTGGCAAGATGCAGGAAGTCCGTGACGAATATTCCGCCTTGAAAGGGCAGAAAAAAAGCTGATTTTGGAAAGGAGTTACTAATTAGGAGTGAAAAGTATAGACAAATGTAGAAAAAAGTGTTAAAATGTGCTTAAGAGGTGATGAGATGCTGAAAGCATATAAAACTGAAATCTTTCCCACACCTGAACAAAAGCAAATCATCCACAGGACAATTGGTGTGTGCAGATTTATTTACAATTTTTATCTAACATACAGCAAAAAAATCTATGAAAAAGAAAAAAGATTTGTTTCAGGATATGACTTTTCAAAATGGATGAACAATGAATATCTTCCACAGAATCCTAAATTTTTATGGATTCAGGAAGTCAGCAGTAAATCTGTGAAACAAAGCATCATGAATGCACAAAGAGCATTCAGAAACTTTTTTGAACACAGAGCCGGATTTCCAAGATGGAAGAAAAAAAGAAATTCTGATGTCAAGATGTATTTTGTAAGAAATGGAAAGAAACAGCCCATTTCCTGCGAACGGCACAGAATCAAAATTCCCACTCTGGATTGGGTAAGACTAAAAGAAAAGGGCTATATTCCAACTGATTCAGAGACACATACGATTAAAAGTGGTACGGTTTCCATGAAAGCAGGAAGATATTATGTTTCTGTCTTAGTGGAAGAACCAAAACCGGAAAAGCTTGTTCTGAACGATTTTGGAATTGGCATTGACTTAGGTGTCAAAGAATTTGCGGTCTGTTCAGACGGTAAATTCTTTGCGAATATTAACAAATCTGCTCATATCAGAAAATTGGAAAAAAGTCTGAAACGACAGCAGAGAAAACTTTCGAGGAAATACGAAAGTTTCAAAAAATTACCAAATAACTTGAAAGGAGAAGCTACTCGACAGAATATCCAGAAACAACAGCTGAAAGTACAAAGACTTCATCACAGACTTGACTGTATCAGAACGGATTATCTCAACAAAGTGATTTCTGAATTGGTGAAAACCAAGCCAATGTGGATAACACTTGAAAATCTGAACATTAGAGGAATGATGAAAAACAGGCATCTTTCAAAAGCAATTGCACAGCAGAAATTTTTTGAGTTCAGAACAAAACTCACTGCAAAATGCAAAGAATGTGGCATTGAACTCCGATTAGTGGACAGATTTTATCCGTCAAGCAGATTATGTCATCAATGCGGTTGCATCAAATCTGATTTGAAATTATCGGATAGAATCTATCTCTGCTCCAAATGTGGGTATACAGCAGACAGAGATTTTAATGCAAGTTTGAATTTGAGAGATTGTCAGGTTTATCAAATTGCATCATAAAGCAATGATAAATGATGTACCGTAGGCTATGCGGGAATTGACGCCTGTGGACTGTACATGAACTTGTGAGTAGATACTTGTCACTATCCAAAGCATACAGGTTGAAGCAGGAATTTTCTCAATATGGGTATATTTGTCCATATTTTGAGTAGCAGCATTATCATTATGATTTATGTATTTTTAGCAGAAGGATTTGAGGAAGTAGAAGCATTGACTCCGGTTGACCTCTTAAGAAGAGCCGGAAAAAACGTGCAAATTGTTGGTGTGGGTGGAAATGTCATCAAGGGTTCACATGGTATCAATGTGCAGACGGATATTACCATCAATGAAATGACCCTCGGAAATGACCTTGAAATGATTGTTCTCCCTGGGGGAATGCCCGGAACATTGAATTTGGAAAAATCCGAAGCTGTCCAGACAGCAATTGATTTCTGCAATCAGAGAAGCATTTATATTGGTGCAATTTGTGCCGCTCCTTCTATTTTGGGGCATCTTGGATTATTGCAGGGACGTGAAGCAATTGCTTACCCCGGATTTGAAGGGGAGCTGGACGGCGCAACTATCAGCGCACATTCCGTCATCAAAGACGGTCATATCATCACAGCACAGGGCGCAGGGGTTGCGGTTGCATTTGGGTTGAAATTAGCAGAGGTATTTGTTGGAGAAGACAAGGCAAAAGCCCTCTCTGCTGGTATCTGCTATCCAGAACACTAAACACACATGACCGAAAAAACAGAATTACGGCGGAAAATCCGTGCATGGAGGCGCAGTCTCTCAAAGGATGAAAAGCAAAAATTGGATAAAGCTCTTTTGCAAAATGTTTTTGCGCATCCTTGGATAAAAGAAGCCGATACCGTATTATTGTATTGTTCCCTTCCAGAAGAACCCGATACACAAGGAATTCTTGAAAGGTTGTTACTTGAAGGAATTCCGGTAGCATTGCCGGTTTGTCTGGAAAGCGGAATTATGCAGTTTTATCTTTTGCATTGTAAAGATGAACTGCAAATAGGGAATTATTACAATATTCCTGAACCCATTGGAAGAGATGAGCCAATTCTCACAGAAAAAACCGTTTGCATTGTTCCAGCATTGGCATTCACTCCCAATGGGGAACGGCTTGGACAAGGTGGCGGATATTATGACCGCTTTCTTGGACAATATCCTGAACTGCGTACAATTGGTATCACATATCATGCAATTTTACAGGAAAATTTACCATGTGAAAACCATGACATTCCTGTGAAAGTCGTGATAACTGACGAATCATGGAGGTAAAAATGGCATCTGAAGATAAAGATTTCATGTATGATGAATTTGAAGATGAACAGGAAGATGATTCTTCTTGGTTCAGAGGTCAATCCAGAGTTCCAGAAGATGAGGAAGTTGATGACGAATTTCCTGAATCTGATGAAGAATATGAGGAAGAAGAGGACGAAGAGGAAGAAGAATTAGAAGAATCTGATGAATTGGAGGATGAAGAGGAAGACGACGAAGAAGAGGAATATGACGATGAATCCGAAGATTCAGAGGATGAGGAAGAACACCAAAGAAGTAGGAAATCCAGCAAAAAAAAGAAAAAGAGAAGACACAAAAGACACGGCATTACCAGAGTATACGGTGTCATGATTATGTTGACTTTGATTTTCGTCATTTCCATTACGTTGGCAATTGGTATTATTGAAATTGGAAAAGATATGCTTGGAATTGACGGAACAGAAACACTTGTTGTATTCAATATTCCTGATGGTGCAACTACCACAGATATTGCGGAATCTTTGGCACAAAATGGGATTATCCGCATCCCAAAGGCGTTTATTTACTTTTCCAGACTTTCAAATTCTGATTCAAAATATATTGCTGGCGACCATGAAGTCAGCAGTTCCATGGCTTATGAAACCATTATCAGTGAATTGACTGGTACAGCAATGCAAGCGCAGGATGTGGAAGTAGTCGATGTCATGTTCCCTGAAGGCTGTACTTTGGTACAAGCGGCACAAAGATTGCAGGATGCAGAAGTTTGCGACGGTCAGAAATTCTTGTTCTATTTCAATCAAGGAAATTTGGGCTATAAGTTTGAAGAGCATTTGTCACAAAATAACAGCAGCTTGAAATTCATGCGTATGGAGGGGTATTTATTCCCTGATACCTATACTTTCTATAAAGAAATGGAACCTGATTCTGTTTGTCAGAAAATTTATGTCAATTTCGATTCTAAGTGGACACAGGAAATGTATGACAGAATTGAAGAACTGGATACAACGCTTGACGAGGTTATCACATTGGCTTCTATTGTTCAGGCAGAGTCCGCAGACGTGGAAGAAATGTCAAAGATTGCTTCTGTTTTCTGGAATCGTCTCAAAAATCCGGCAGAATTCGGCGGAAGATTACAGTCTGACCCCACAAGAAAGTATGTGGAACAAACCATTAAGCCCAATATTGACCTTTCCAATCAGCAAATGTATGATGCATATGATACCTATGTCTGCAAGGGCTTGCCGGCTGGTGCAATTGGCAACCCCGGAATGGAAGCCATTAACGCTGTCTTGTGGCCCGCTAATACGAAATACTATTACTTCTATGCAAATATCGATACTGGAAAAACTTACTTTGCAAGAACTCTTGAAGAACACAACGAAAATATCGAAAAGGTAAAGCAGGAACAGGAAGAAGCCGCATCTGCTGAGGAGGATAATTGATGAGATACCCCGAAATTTTAGCACCTGCCGGAGATAGGGAACGCTTACAGTCTGCGCTGGATTTTGGAGCGGATGCCGTGTATCTGGGGGGGACAATGTTCGGAATGAGAGCAGGTGCGCCCAATTTTGATGCACAGTCACTTTGTGAAGCCGTCAAATTGGCACACGAACGGAATGTGAAAGTTTATCTCACTGTGAATACGCTCCCACGAAATCAAGAAATTCCATTATTACCGCAGTTTATTTCCGAAGCAGTCAATGCAAAAGTGGATGCTGTCATTGTGGCAGATTTAGGGGTATTGTCCATCATCCGCAAACTTGCGCCGGAAATGGCGGTGCATATGTCCACACAGACAGGCATTGTCAACTACCAAACTGCCAATGTCCTTTATGAAATGGGTGCAAGGAGAATTGTACTTGCTAGGGAATTATCTTTACAGGAAATTGCCGAAATCCGTCAAAACATTCCGGAAGATTTGGAAATTGAAGTATTTGTACACGGTGCAATGTGTGTATCGTTTTCAGGGCGGTGTCTCTTGTCAGCGTATTTCACTGACAGAGATGCCAACCGTGGCGCATGTGCGCAGCCATGCAGATGGAAATATCACCTTGTGGAAGAAAAAAGACCGCATCTCCCCATGCCAATCGAGGAAACGCAGGAAGGCACTTATATTCTGAACGCTCGTGATATGTGCCTGATTGACCACCTCGACAAACTCCGTGAAGCTGGTGTGGATTCGTTCAAAATTGAAGGGCGGGCGAAATCTGCCTATTATGTTTCAGTCGTGACGAACGCTTACCGCATGGCAATGGATTATTATCTGCAACATCCCAATGATTACCAGTTACCCGAATGGATTCACAATGAGGTCTTCAAGGTCAGTCACAGGCGATATTGTACCGGCTTTTTCTTCGGACACCCGAACGCTTGCCAATATTACGAAAATTCCGGATATATTGCTAGCTGTGACGTAGTTGGAATTGTGGACTACTGCGAAAATGGCATTTGTTATGCGACTCAAAGAAACCGCTTTTTCTCCGGTGACACTATCGAAATTTTAGCCCCGAAAAGTCAGCCCGTTTCCATGAAACTGGACAAAATTTACAACGAGGACGGCGAACAAATCGAAACCGTCAACCATGCCATGATGAAATTTTCGTTCCCATGTTCCCAAAATTTCCCGAAAAATTCCCTCATCCGGAAGCCTGTCGAAAATGATACAGAGGAGAAAACTATTATATGAGCAAGAAAATCAAAACCCTTTGTATTTATTATGCACTATTCTATATTGTATGGGCAGTTTGTGAGTTGGTGATTCGTGGGGCAATTATCCAATTTGCGCCGGAAGATGGGGCATTGTTCCCGATTCTGTTTGACTGGATTCTGAAAAATCTCGTCTGGACTGTTCCGGCATGGATTCTCATGGGGAAACTTGACGACAGCCTGCATATCAAGCGGAAAGAAATGTTCACGAATCCCATTGACCCCCTGAAAACGGTCGGAATTTTTGCGTTTGTGATATTTTTGGCAAGTGTCAACAGCATTGCACGAAATAAAGGTATTGTCATTGCAGAGGATTTCAACCCTGCGGAATTATTGACATATGTTTTTGTCGGAGTATCGGAAGAATTTGTATTTCGTGGGTTGCTTTTGAATGCGACTTATCAAGAGGACAAACCATACTTGACAATCGGCATCAATGCAGTATTATTTTTACTGATACATTTCCCCATCTGGATTTATGGCGGAATTTTTGCAAGCGTTTTCACAGGTTTTGGATTTATCACAATTCTGGTATTGAGCGTGATTTTCAGCTGGTCTTTTCTGGAGTGCAAAAATATCTGGATTCCGATTGGAATTCATATGCTGTATGATATGCTGGTTACGATTCTGGCATAATAAAAAGCCCCCAAAAATGGGGGCTTTTTTGGTGCAATCACTTGTCAAGGTGTTCAATATGATAATCTTTTTCTTCTAAAATAATAACATTTTCATCTTTCCGGCGAATGGTTCGGGTTTGTGGGTCATATTCGAGGTTTTCCAGAGTTTCTTTGACTTTTTCTGTGCCGACTTTTAAAAGGTATGGTGTAGCAATTGCGGTGAGGACTGCGCCCCCTGCAAGGAGATAGAACAATTTCATTTTGATGCCCTCCCTTTTTCTTGATTCTGATTCTATTATAGCACAAACCGGAATGCTTGTCAAGCGTGTGTTTTTTCGATATATGTCAAGAAAAAGCCCCCACTGAAATCAGTGAGGGCTGATGCAATGCGAAATTAGTCGTTAGCCTTGCCAACAGACCCGAACAGTTCCATCTTTTCCTTAACTTTAGCCTTGATAGCTTCAAATCCGGGAGCGAGGAGCTTTCTGGGGTCAAATCCCTTGCCCTGCTTGTCCTTGCCAGCTTCAATGTAAGCACGAGTAGCCTCTTGGAAAGCCCACTGGCACTCTGTGTTCACGTTAATCTTAGCAACACCGAGGGAAATTGCCTTCTTAATCTGGTCATCCGGAATCCCTGTACCGCCATGCAGAACCAAAGGCATGGGAGTTTCTCTGCCTTCATTGACTCTCTTGTTGATAGCATCCAGAGTCTCAAAGCTCAGACCTTCCCAGTTTTCGGGATATGCGCCGTGAATATTACCGATACCAGCAGCCAGCATGGTGACATTCAGGTCAGCAATGGTCTTGCACTCTTCGGGGTCAGCGCATTCGCCCTTACCAATTACGCCGTCTTCTTCGCCACCGATTGCACCAACTTCAGCTTCCAGAGAAATGCCCAGTACGTCGCAGGTGTTTACCAGAGCGGTTGTCTTAGCGAGGTTTTCATCAAAAGGCAGGTGAGAACCGTCAAACATGATGGAAGAGAAACCAGCCTTGATGCAAGCCTTTGCGCCTTCAAATGTGCCGTGGTCGAGATGCAGAGCAACCGGAACGGTAATATTCAGCTCTTCAAGCATACCATTTACCATGCCTACTACGGTCTTATAACCGCACATATACTTACCAGCACCCTCAGAAACACCGAGGATAACAGGGGACTGCAATTCCTGAGCAGTGAGCAGGATTGCCTTTGTCCATTCCAGATTGTTGATGTTGAACTGTCCAACTGCGTACTTACCAGCACGAGCCTTGTTCAGCATGTCCTTAGCAGATACTAATGCCATAGTTAATGACCTCCTAATTTTTACATTATGGGTAGTAAGCCCATCAATACTATTATACAGCATTTCAAATTAAATTGCAAGTGTTTCAGAAAAAATTTACAGAAAATATGTATTTCATTGTAAAAATTCGTATGTACAAGAAAAATTCTTCAAAACTACTTGACAAAATTGTAAATATCATTTACAATAGTAATATAGGAGGTAAGAATTTATGTGGACGAATAGCTTATTAAAACAGAATGCATGGAAGACATTAAAGCCCTATTATTGGACAGCGTTCGGAGTGACTGTCATGTACATCATAGCGGCATCTCTTCCAAACCTTTTATCAAGGGGACTGGTTTCAGCTTCCATCCATGTTTCCAATGGAGACGTTCAACGGTGGGTGAGTCTTCTGAAAGAAATGACAGATATGTCAGAAATGGAAATTGAAGACCATTTGCCGGAATTACTTTCAGCCCTTGCACCAATTTACAGATGGCTTGCCACGCTTGCCGTTTCGTCATGGGTGGTAACAATTGTCGGGATGGTTTTCGTGGTGAATTTGTTTGAATGTGGAGTCTGTGATTTTTACTGTAAAGCCCGTACTGGTGAAGTGGACTTAGGGCGGTTTTTCCGCTATTTCATGGGTGGGCGGTATACTCCGGTCATGAAGGTGATGTTTTTCCGGTGGCTGTATACTTTCCTTTGGACGTTATTATTCTACATTCCGGGGATTGTCAAGAAGTATGAATACTACCTCATCCCCTACTTATTGGCGGAAAATCCTAATCTTTCCAAAGAACGAGCTTTTGCTATTTCCAAAATGACCATGGATGGCGAAAAATGGAAATGCTTCGTTCTGGAGTTTTCCTTTATTGGCTGGTATATTCTGGGATGGCTGTGTTGCTATGTGGGGGTTATTGCTGTCATTCCTTACCAACAGGCAACAATGGCGGAATTTTACACCTGCATGAGGGCGAAAATGCTTGCAATGGGGATTGCAACAGAATCTGAACTCAATCCGGATGGTGCTTCCGATATGTACAGCAATATGGGAAATATGGCAATGTAATCCAAAAGTCCTTGACTGTTTTTCAATTTTTTTGTATAATAGTAGTGTGATATAAGATGATTAGTATATAAAGAAATTTAGATAAAAGGAGAAATTGAAGATGAAATTAAACAAAATGATTGCCCCCTGTCTTGCATTGTGTCTGGTTGGTTCATCAGCAGCATTTGCAGAGTTCAAGGAATTGCCTGCAATTGTCGCAAGCGCAGAGGAAGCCCCTACTTCTGGTGTTCTGGAAGGAAATGTCAATTTTAATTTTGATGTTGAAACAGGAACATTAACAATTTTTGGAACTGGTGCCGAAGAATCAATTGGTGAATATCCTTGGAATTTTTATCGGGAGCAAATCAAAACAGTTGTCATTGAAGAGGGTATCACAGCAATTACACCTTGGTGGTTCAATGCTTGCACAGAATTAACTTCTGTTACAATTCCAGAAGGTGTGCAATATATTGGAATGGGTGCATTTGTCCAATGTACCTCATTAAAGACAGTTGAAATTCCGTCAAGTGTGGAAAACATTGGAGAACTTGCGTTTGTTGGCTGTATAGAATTGAATTCTGTTCAATTTGCAAATGGTTTAAAGGAAATCGGGGTGGATTCATTCCGTGAATGCAGTTCATTGACTTCTGTTGTACTTCCTGAAAGTCTCGAAACCATTGAAGATAGTGCATTTGAGGGGTGTTCAAATTTGACTGATGTTACTATTTTGAATCCATCTTGTGAAATTTACGACACTGCCAGAACGATTTCCAATGCACATGATTGGGAAACTGATGTTAGTGCATTTTATGGGACAATCCACGGTGTTCCTAATTCCACCGCCCAAGCCTATGCGGAAAAATACGGCTATAAATTTGGGATAATCGGTGAAGCTCCCACAGAAGACAAAATTTCCGGTGACATCAATGGTGATGGTGATTTGACCGTTGCTGATGTAATTGAATTCAGTCAGAAACTTTTGAGCCGTCAGGCAATCCCGAAAGATTTCGATTTGAACAACGACAACGTTGTGAACGTCATTGACCTTGCATTGCTGAAAAGAGCGTTGCTCAACAAGTAAATATCATCAAAAAAGCCCCCAAATGGGGGCTTTTTTGATAGCTTGATAGATTTATTCAGGCTGAAAATCACTGAACGGAGTGAGTGAAAGCGACTGATAGGGATGCTTAGCAATTCCTTCCTCATATTCGCTTTGGCTGATATTGGGATAAGTCCCTGATTCGGAATATTCCGTTTCCGCACGAAAATACGGATTAGAAGGGTTAGTATCAGAATCATAGATATAAGTTTCGAAACATTCCAGCCCTGTAGGGGTCACATGGTAGCATTCTTTCACGGAAAGTCCAGCACCGCCGGAAGCTTCCTGACAAATTTCCCCATTGCCGAGGTAATAGCGTGAACGTTCCCCACTGGAAGCAATGTGAACAGGTGAACCATTATTCAATGTATAGAGGTCATAAAACATTCCATCATAAGCACTCATATCACTTCCCATGATAGCACCAACAAGCAACTCTTCGATTCCATCGCCATTGATGTCAATTAACTGGTATCCAGTTTGGGAAAGTCCAGCTTCCTTGTCGGCAAAATACCAAAGGTAACTTACATCTGAATTTTCTAAATCAACCTCTTCATAATCAGCCCAATTGGAGGAGATATTTTGATAGTACATATTGAGAACATCCAGATAAAATTGTGATGTATCTGGTGGGAGTTCCTCAACAATCGGAGGAGCATTTTCTTCCGGAGCTTCCACAGCAACAGGAGCATCCTCATTTGGGGGAGCTTCCTCAGCAGGAGTTTCCTCTTTGGGAGTATCCTCTTCCATGGGGGCATCTGTCTCCACGATTTCTTCTGCGGAGGAAACCGGCGCATTGGATGTTTGATGAGATTCTGTTGCTTGTGAGCCACACGCTGTCA
>JAZAUD010000008.1:0-90926 GCA_036373775.1 Oscillospiraceae bacterium
GGCTATTTTCCCCATACCTCTTTATTAAAATGGGGACAATAGCCCTTTAAAGTCTTAGCACGAACTGCCTAAAACTAACGCAATTCGCACTAAGAGGGCTATTTTCCCCATACCTCTTTATTAAAATGGGGACAATAGCCCTTTAAAGTCTTAGCACGAACTGCCTAAAACTAACGCAATTCGCACTAAGAGGGCTATTTTCCCCATACCTCTTTTTATTTTTCTTCATTCTTCTGGAAGAAACATAATGCTCCAAATCCAGCAAATCCTACAATACCAATGCAAATTGTCACAACTGCCATCACTAATGCACGATTCACCAATAAATTCAGATACCCCACCACAGCAGAAAAAATTTGTGGGTCTGTCACTACAAAACCAGAAAAATAATTCGTCTTAGTCACCCAGAAACAGGGAATTACTACCAATATTCCTGCGGTAAAGGCTGCAAGCCCGAACCAATACGGAATGTTCAGCATCCTTGATTTGTTCAAAAATAAAATCACTACCGCCAAAATAAGGGTAATCGCAATACATACTATCACAGCAATATTTAAGTATCCCACCAATTTCCGGATTTTCACAAGCCATCCTTTTTCATATAATGTAGCAAATTTGAAATTATCTGTCGTAGAGAGAATTTGTTTTTCTGATTCTTCTATGATAGATTGTAATTTCTGTTGATATACCTCATCTTTCTGGTAATGGTTCACCTCTGCATATTCTTCAAAGAAATCTGTAACAGACTGCTCCAATTCTGTGAAATCCATTGTAAATTGATATTCCTGAGTATTCCCATCGAGGTAATCAAAAGCCGCTGTCACGCTTTCCATAATGCCATTATAAAGCATCTCCTTATCTACCACACGCAAAAAAACCGCTTCCGGAATGCCGGTGCTATTGGCACGGATTTTGAAATAAGATTCTACTTTATCATAAGCTTTTTCTGTCAATTGTTCCTGTTGCACCACAACACGGAACATATTCACATTGAGTGCGCTCCTTTGCATGAGCAAAGTCATTTCTGTACCAATCAGGCTAAACACCAGAAATAATGTGAAAATCACATTTAAGATATAATGCGGAATCTGTTGTTTCATCCCTGCGCCCCCTCTCCCACAGGATAAAATTTCTTGCTCACTACATCACAAATCACGCCAATTCTTGTGCTGGATGTCCCCAACACTTGCGCTTGACAGGTATATAAAGTGAGTTTATCCTGTGCAGAAGGGAGAACATATCTTTTCTCCGTGTTTTCAAATGCCACTAAGTCTCTTGCCTGATAGGTGAAAATGCCGTATTCGGTATAAAGTACAATTTCATCCCCTGCCTCAATCTGGTCAAGGTTGGAGAAAAATGTATTGACATGTGCATCAATGACAACATTCCCCTTTTCACCAAGGACAACAGAAGACGTTGACTGACATGCACCACACTCCAGTAATTCTTCACTGCTTCCCCAATAAACCGGAACGGAAAAGCCCAATTTTTCACAGCTTAATACAGCATATTGAGTGCCAAATTCTGGACGAATAATTGTCCCTTCTTCCGCCATTTCTTCTGGCTGGTGGGTTTCTGTGGGAATCTGGTCATTTTCTGTAATGACTAACCCTGATACCCCATCCGACTGCGCAGAAGGTACGGCAATCTGGTTCATGAACGCCAAATGCAGATAGGTTTTGAAGCGTTCATAAGGGATTGTGAGAACCCCTACACTGATTGCCATACTGAATATCAACATCAAAAAAGCTGTCAAAATAAAAACCAGAGTATATTTTTTTTGTTTTGATTTTGCCAAAAAAGAACTCCTTTCGTGTTACTGTTCCTCTTCTTTACGAACATAACGATAAATTCCAATAAAGCCAAACATAGCCGATAAAATTCCAAACAAAGAAATTAAAAAAGGCTTTGTATGGGAAATCCCTGTTTCATCTATCATAGTACCAACATTTGCCTTATCGATAATCTTTCCCTCTTGATTACGAATAGTCAGTGAAATATTTTCATCTGTGAGCGTATCCACAGAAACATTCAGCCCCATAGAATCGGCTGTATCAATGTAACTTTGCATCAATTCCACTTTATCTTCCACTGGCATTTGCTTCAACATACTATTCTTTTCTTCCTTTGAAAGACTTGCAATGAAATCACTTTTAGAAGATTCTTCCAATTGGTTGACATAGTCAATTTTTTCATCAAATGTCATTTTGATAAAATCGGAAGACTCAATTCTTGGTTCACTTGTGCCGTCTTTCTTGGTAACGGTTTCCACAACAGCAGGTTCAGAGGTAACTTGATTTTCTACTGTACCAGCATTTTCGTCAGTATTTTCATTTTCGCTGTTGGCAATTGGGGAGGCTGGTTGGGTTTCGGGAATTTCAGCATTACTTTTTTCTTCGGGGTCGGGAACTTCTTCAGGGTCAACGCCGAAATAATCGCAGATGAGGTCTTTTGTCTTGGAATTATATTCCTGTACTTTTTCATAAGCGGTATCCAGCTTATCTTGGGTATAATCACCGGAAGACCATTCATTGTAGCCCATTTGAATCAAGGATTCGGGCCATCCAGCCTGTCGAGCCTTTGCGGCTACATCATCAGCAGTATACGCATTTACGGGTAAAGAAATTCCGCTGGTATAAATCAGGCAACCTGCAATCAATGCAGTTGTGATTCCTTTCAATCTCATAAAGCAAGCTCCTTTCAAAAGCGGTGAGATGGTTTCAGTACTTCTGTTATTATACCAGAAATCCACAGAAAAAGCAAGGTGAAAAAACTTCCCTTTTGTGGATGATTATTCCTCCTCTGGTACTTCGGCATGTTCTGCGAGATAATTTACCACATCCCCAATTGTCCGGATGGTGTCAACAATTTCATCGGGAATCCGAACATCTGTCGCACTTTCAATTGATACAATCAATTCCACCACATCCATGGATGTTGCGTTTAAGTCGTCTAAAATGTCAGTATCTTCTGTCAAATCTTCTACGTCTCTGTCGAATTGGTCAGCGATAATCGCCGCTACGGTTTCAAATTCCATCAAAATAAATCCCTCCATTGAAATTTCCGGTTTATCTCCGGAAAAAAAGTTTCTGAAATCAGTATACCGGAAAAATACCATTTCTGTCAATAGGCTGAATTCCCATCTTTCAAGAAGATTTTGAGCCTTTTTTTGTACAAATTGCCGTTTTTCTATACAAACCGTATTTTCTAGCATCAATTTTACTGATTTGTAATGATTTTTTGCAAAAAAAATGATAAAAACCATTGTATTTTTACGAAAAATATGTTATCATAGAAAGGACTATTGAAACATCACGAGGAGGATTTTATCATGAATTACAAATTGATTGGTTATCCTTTGGGGCATTCTATGTCCCCTTGGATTCATGAACATTTATTTGCAATGTCCGGCAAAAAGGCAGAGTATGCCCTTTGTGAGATTGCGCCGGAATCATTGGAACAGGCAATTCCTGAACTGCAACAATTGAACGGCTTCAATATCACCATTCCGCACAAAGTAGCAATCATTCCCTATCTGGATGAACTGGACGAAACCGCTCAACGCTATCACTCTGTGAATTGTGTTGTGAATCAAGATGGCAAATCCATTGGCTATAATACGGACTGCATTGGATTCTTGCGGAGTGTTCCCCCAATCCAAGAGCGTGATAATGTCCTGTTGATTGGCAGTGGCGGAGTTGGGCGCATGATGGCAACTGAAGTATATTTGAGAGAAGCCAATTTGACCATTGTCGAGAAAAATATTGCCCTTGCAGAAGCCTTGAAACAAGAATTGGAATCTCCCAATTATGAAAATACCATTCGTGTGTTAGACTCTGCACCTGATGAGCATTTTGATTTGCTCATGAATGCTACCCCTGTGGGAATGTTCCCAAAAGTTGACAATTGCCCTGTTTCAGATGAAGTAATTGCAAATTGTGATAAAATCTTTGATGTGATTTATAACCCCACTGAAACATTGCTTGTCAAAAAGGCGAAAGCAATGGGGAAAATTGCTGTCGGCGGTTCAGCTATGCTGGTATGGCAGGCAGTCAACGCTCATGAAATCTGGTATGGTTTCGATTATGACCCTCATCAGATTGATGAACTTTTGAAAGAAATGGAACAGGAAGTAAACAGGATGTTCCCTGTTTAAAGGGGCTTGGGGGAAAATTGCCCCCTTAGTACGAACTGCGCCAGTTTTAGGCGGTTCGTGCTAAGCCTTAAAGGGCAATTGTCCCCCATTATAGAAAGGAGAAAATGCATGACAGTTTTTCTTTGTGGTTTTATGGGATGCGGAAAAAGTACAGTCGGGGCGAGGATGGCGAAAGAAATGGATTGCCCTTTTGTAGATATGGATTCTTACATTGAAGAAAAAGCAGGAATGACCATTCCTGAAATATTTGAGAAGCACGGCGAACCTTATTTCCGTGACCTCGAAACGGAAGCCATTCGGGAACTTGCCGGACGTGAAGGCGTGATTGCTTGTGGTGGCGGTGCAATGCTACGGAATGAGAATGCTAAGATTGCAAGGGCGCACGGAATTGTATTGATGCTGGACGTGCCGTTCAATCTATGTTACCAACGAATTGCCAATACAGACCGCCCCATTGTTCGCCGGAGTACCAAACAACAGCTTTACAAACTTTATGAACAAAGGAAAAATATCTACCGCCGGCATAGTTCGCATATTCTTTTTGCGGTCTATACCCCTGACACCAATACCCAAAAATGTCTTGAATTGATTAAATGGAAACAACATCAGGAGGATGAATCAACAACATGATAATTTATAATGCGGAAATTTACTCCATGACGGAGGATATGCATTTTTATGGCTATGTGAAAATTGAAGGTACTAAAATTGTGGCTGTCGAACAGGGAAAGCCTGACAGCGTGACAGAAAATGATATTGATGCCAATGGTGGGTTACTCTTTCCGGGGTTCATTGATGCACATACACACCTTGGCATTATCGAAAATGGCTTAGGCTTTGAAGGGGATGACTGCAATGAAGCCAGTGACCCTTTCACCCCACAAATGAGAGCTTTGGACGGTATCAACCCTTATGACCGTTGTTTTGAAGATGCACGGAATGCCGGAATTACTTCTGTCATGGTTTCCCCCGGAAGTGCGAATGCTTGTGGCGGTGAAATGGTTCTCTTGAAAACGGCTGGTCGCTGTGTGGATGAAATGCTTGTGACTCCATGCGGTATGAAGTTCGCACTTGGTGAAAATCCGAAAACCGTCTATAATGACCGTGATGAAGCTCCTGTTACCAGAATGGCAACTGTCGCCTTAATTCGTGAAGGATTGCAGAAAGCCAAACTCTATGCCGAAAAGTTGGAACGCTTTGAGGAACATCCCGACGAGGAAGAACCACCGGAATACGATGCGAAATGTGAAGCCCTCTTACAGCTCCTAGAAGGTGACGAAAAAGCACATTTCCATTGCCATCGGTCTGATGATGTGGCAACGGCGCATAGAATCGCACAGGAATTCGGTCTTGACTTGGTCATTATCCACGGAACAGGCGCACACAAAAACGCTGATTTGTTCGGGGAATGGGGTTTGTCTGTGATTGTAGGACCTGTCATTTGTGACAGAGGAAAGCCGGAAATGATAGACCTTGATATTTCCTGTGCTGGGGAACTTTATCGAAATGGGGTTCATGTGGCAATCTGCACAGACCATCCGGAAGTACCAATTCAATACTTACCGTTATCAGCTGCATTGGCTGTGAAAGGCGGTTTACCTCGTGAAGCGGCACTTCGTGCGATTACTTCGGAAGCTGCGGATATTTTGGGAGTTTCTGACCGTATCGGCAGAATTCAAGCCGGATTAGATGCAGATTTAGTATTATTTGCGGATGACCCCTTGAATATTATGAATGAACCTGTTTTTACTATGATAAACGGAAAAATTGTCTATGCAAGTAAATAATATTTTACTTGGAAGGAGTATACCATGAAAGAAATTTCAGTGCAGGAAATTACTGATACAGTTGCAGAACTTTGTATTCAAGCGAATAAAATTTTACCGCCTAATCTGGAAAAGCGCATTTATGAATGTGCGGATTGTGAACAATCCCCTGTTGCTCAGGCGGTATTTGATGACCTGAAAGCCAATTTACAGGCAGCAAAGGAAGAAAACCTCCCCATTTGTCAAGATACCGGAATGACGGTTATTTTCATTGAGTTAGGGCAGGAGGTACATATTACAGGCGGTTTATTAAATAATGCTGTCAATGCCGGAGTTGCCAAAGGCTATACAGAGGGCTATTTAAGGAAATCTGTGGTTTCTGACCCTCTGGAACGTATCAACACAAATGATAATACCCCTGCTGTCATTCATCTGACCTTGACAGAGGGCGATAAGATGAAAATTTCCGTATGTCCGAAAGGCTTCGGGAGTGAGAATATGTCACAATTGAAAATGCTGACCCCTGCAAGCGGTCGGGATGGCGTTGTGAAATTTGTGGTGGATGCCATTGCACAAGCCGGAAGTAACCCCTGTCCGCCTATGGTGATTGGTGTCGGGATTGGTGGCAACTTTGAGGAATGCGCTTTACTTGCCAAAAAAGCCCTTTGTCGTGATGCAGATGAGCGCAACCCCATTCCCTATTATGCTGAACTTGAAAGCGAATTGCTTGACAAAATCAACGCTTTGGGAATCGGTGCGCAAGGGTTCGGCGGAACGTGTACGGCTTTATATGTGAATGTGGAAGCAGGTGCTACCCATATTGCAGGCTTGCCGGTTGCGGTCAATGTCGGCTGTCATGTGACACGTCATGCAGAGAGAATACTATAAAAATTAAAGAGATACGGAGAAAAATGCTATTAAAATGGGGGAATATTGCGCCGTTAAGTCTTAGCGCAGATTGCTTAAAACTGTTGCAATCTAAGGGCGCAACTTTCCCCCATTACAGAAAGGAGAAAAAATGTTACTAGCGATTGATATAGGCAATACGAATATTGTCCTTGGCTGTTTTGATGATGATAAAATTTTATTTCGTGAACGCATTGCAACCAATCAGCAACAAACCGATTTGGAATATGCTACTAAAATCAGAATGGCTCTTGATATTTATCATATTGCCCCCGAAACAATTGAGAATGCAATTATTTCGTCTGTTGTTCCCACTGTCACCAATACCATGAAACAAGCCATCCAAAAATATATTGGTTGTGAAAGCATGATTGTGAAAAGCGGTATCAAGACAGGGCTTTCGATTATGATTGATAATCCGGCTCAATTGGGGTCTGATTTGGTGGTGGATGCGGTCGCAGGAGTAGAGGAATATCCCGTTCCATTGATTATCATTGATATGGGAACAGCAACCACATTATCTTATATTGATGCAAATAAAAATTATCGTGGCGGTATCATTATGACTGGAATGGCGGTTTCTGCGGATGCTTTAGTCAGTCGGACGGCACAGCTCCCGAAAATTGCCTTTGAAGCACCTAAGAAAATTATTGGGACAAATACCATTCATTGTATGCAATCGGGAATGATGTATTCCACAGCATATGCATTAGATGGCATGATAGCACACATTGAGGAAGAAACAGGCAATGCTTGTACTGTTGTTGCAACTGGCGGACTGGCAAGCACGGTGATTCCCCTTTGTAAGCGTGAGATTATTCTGGATGATGATTTACTGCTGAAAGGCTTGTATTATATTTACCATCGAAATAAGTGAGATAAATCGGAATTTAAAAATAAAGGGATATGGGGGATGTTGCACCGGAAAGCCTCAATGCAAATTGCTGAAAACTAATGCAATTTACATTGAGGGCGCAACTTTCCCCCATACCCCCTAAAAATTAAATTCTGATTTTTCCGAAAACTATCACAGGGAATACAAATTTTTCTGCTATCATCCAATTAAAGGAGATGAAACCAAAATGACAGACAGCATTTACGGTGGTTATGCCAATATTTTAGAAGAATTGCGTACCATGATGGAAGAGCGTATCAATACTTATACCAAAGAAGTCTATCAGGAAACAGGGCTGAAAATCTGCGAACACCTGATAGCCCGTGTCAAATCAGAAGACAGCATGAGAGAAAAATGCAACCGAAAAGGTGTTCCGGAAACGCCGGAATCTGCTTTAAAGCGAATGCGTGACAGTATTGGAATTCGGATTATTTGTCCGTTTTTGGATGATATTTATGAAAATGTCGAACGTTTGCGGAGTTTTCCAGACTGTCAAGTTGTGGAAGAAAAAGATTATATCCGTCATGCCAAACCCAATGGGTACAGAAGTTATCATATGATATTGGAATTGGAAACGGATTACCCCGACATTTCCGGCAATCCCAAAGGGAAATATTTCGTTGAGGTTCAGCTCCGAACCATTGCAATGGATTCATGGGCGGCTTTGGAACACCAGATGAAGTACAAAAAGCATATCGAAAATCAAGAATTGATTGTGGAGGAATTGAAACGCTGTGCAGATGAGTTGGCTTCCTGTGATGTTTCTATGCAGACCATCCGGAATTTAATACACCATTCTTAATGGGGACAATTGCCCTTGAAAGCCTTAGCACGTTTTGCAAAAAAACTAATGCAAAACGCACTAAGAGGGCAATTTTCCCCATACCCCTTATTTTTAATGGGGACAATCGCCCTTGAAAGCCTTAGCACGTTTTGCAAAAAACTAATGCAAAACGCACTAAGAGGGCAATTTTCCCCATACCCCTTAATATTATTTATCCTATAAAGGAGTAAAAGAAATGAGATTATTATTAGCAGAAGATGAAATGGAATTATCAAGACCATTACAAGCCATTCTGAATCATTCCGGCTATGCGGTGGATGCCGTTTACAATGGTCAGGAAGCTGTGGAACAAGCTGGAAAGAATGCTTATGATGCAATGATATTTGATATTATGATGCCTGTCATGGATGGTATCACAGCATTGCAAACCCTCCGAAATCAGGGAGATTATACCCCTGTTTTACTTTTGACGGCAAAAGCCGAAATTGACGACCGTATTGCTGGACTGGATGCCGGTGCAGATGATTACTTAACAAAGCCCTTTGCAATGGGGGAATTGCTTGCAAGAATCCGTTCTATGACAAGGCGAAACGATACTTACACACAAAAGAAATTGACTGTTGGTTCTGTGGTTCTTGATACCTCGGAACAATCGCTTTCCTGTGAAAATAGTATCCGCTTAGCCAATAAAGAAGTCAAGCTTGCAGAATTACTCATGAATCACGCAGGAACGGCAATTTCTACCGCTGAAATTATTGACAAAATCTGGAGCGGTAACGGAAACGCTAAAGCTGTCTGGATGTATGTATGTTTCCTGAATAGTAAATTGCAGTCCATCAATGCCAATGTTTCCATTTCCGGTGAGGAGAACGGCAGTTTCACTTTATACGTTGTTGGTGAAAATCCATGATTCGTAAACTTCGGAAAAAGTTCATTTTGATTGCATCAGGGGCAATCTTGATAATTTTAGCAGTAGTGGTGGTAAGCATTAACCTTGTCACATATGCTTCCACCATTTCAGAAATTGATTCCATTCTGGATTTCATTCTTGATAATAACGGACATATGCCAATGGATTTACAGCACCGTGAAAATTTCCTTTTCCATGTCAATGGGGAATTACCTTATGAAACCAGATATTTTTCACTGATTCTTGATAGTACCGGAACGATTGTGAAAACGGATTATGAACATATTGCTTCTGTCTCTGATGAAGACTTTTTTCCCTTTGTTTTTTATGGTTTAAAAAAGAATAAGGGAAGAATTGAAAACTCTGAAGGAATTTATTTTTTCGAAAAAAAGCAAATCAGTGCGGAAGAATTACAGGAAATGGATTCTGACATTGAATTGACTGATTCCACCTATCTGGTCATTGTTTTTATGGATGGGACAAACCGTATTTACCATTTCCGGAATATGCAATTATTTTCGATATTGAGTAGTATTTTCTGCTTCATTGTATTCTTTGCGTTAATCTCTGTTTTTTCTGACAGGGCAATCAAACCCACAATTGAAGCCTATGAAAAGCAAAAGCGTTTCATTACGGATGCTGGACATGAACTCAAAACCCCTTTAGCAATTATCTCCGCCAATGCAGAAGTCATTGAAGCTATGGACGGAAAATCAGAATGGACGGAAAGTATCCTGAATCAGGTCAAACGGCTTTCAGGATTGGTCAATGATTTAATTACCCTTGCAAAATTGGAAGAAGCGGAAGAACGTGGAGACGTTGCCACAGAAGACCTTGATTTTTCCGCAAAAGTCAAGGAAGTATTTGATGCATTCCATCCAGTGATTACCCAACAGGGAAAACAATTTTCCGCTGACATTGCCGAACATATTTCCATCAAGGCAAATATCAAAAGCATTCATGAATTGGTTTCGATTCTGATTGATAATGCTGTCAAGTATTGTGATGATGGTGGTACAATTTCAGTGATGCTGTCCAAGCAAAAAAAATATGCCGTTCTTGCAGTCACAAACGACTATCAGGAAGGCGAAAATGTTGATTATTCTAAATTCTTTGACCGATTTTACAGGGAAGATTCTTCCCGCAACAGTGCAAAGTCTGGTTATGGGATTGGCTTATCCATGGCGGAAAATATTGTGAATCTGCATAAGGGGAAAATTTCAGCCGGATTTCGTGACGGAAAAATTACGTTTACTGTTCAATTATTATCATGAAAAAAAATTTTTTATCAATTCTCTGGATACTGTTGCAATGTATATGGTGTACCCCTCAAAATCTGATTGGTTTGGTATTACATCTGATTCACCGGAAAAATGGATATTATCATTTTCGTGGGGCAATTGTGACAGCTTGGAAACATGAAGGATGTACCTCATTAGGGGCATTCATTTTCATGGAACAATCCTGTCTGCATCATGAAAGGTTGCTTGTACATGAATATGGTCATACGGTACAAAATGCCGTACTTGGTTGGCTGTATCCGCTTGTGATTGTAATACCCTCCATGTTGTGGTATCATTTGCCAATGTGTCAACACTACCGCAAACGGAAACAATTCTCCTATTATCGCTTTTATACCGAAAAATGGGCGAACGCTTGGGGGGAAAAAGTTTGTAAAATGCCGTCAGTGAGATAGTCTCAAACTATTATATGCATTGCTTTCCCCATACCCCTTATTTTAAATGGGGACAAATCGCCATAAGGCTTGCTTCAAATTGCATTTCGTAAACTCAATACAATTTTTGCAAGGGCAATTTTTCCCCATACCCCTTATTTTAAATGGGGGATGCAATGCAGTAAGACTTGACACATTCAACCAAAAATAAGATTTTTGCCTGAATTTGTGTCAAGTGCATTGCTTCCCCCATACCCCTTATTTTATAACACCTACCGTTTGCAAGCCGAAATATTTCATATAGTCAATCCAATTCTTATCAAAAATTTCCCCACTCATGACCATTGGAACAGCTGGGGGGCATGGTACTTGCACGGTGGCACAAATGCGCCCTTCTGCCTTCTCAATGGGTATCATTTCCCATTCTGAAAAGCAAGCTTTCCGCATCTCACAAGCCCTTTGAGGAGCTTTCGGTAATTCAGGTGGTAATGTTGACATGGAGGGCTTGCAAGCCCTTAAAATGCCTTCTAACCGCTGAAAATCACTTTCATTCATGAAGGGAGACAATAACATCACACAACAAATTTTATCTGCATATTCCGGCTCTGCACCATGTTGGCGGAGCTGTCCTGCAAAATCAACACCATTCGCCGAAATTGTCAAATGAAAAGGGTCATCCCCTACCCAATCATAGGGAATCCGCTCACGGATTGCAAGTGCCTTTTGTTTGGCATCCTGTAAAGTCTGTTTTTCCTCCAACCATTCCACAGCTTCTTCAATTGACCGCATTATTAAGTAAGAGGGGCTTGTACTGCCGAACATTTGCATATATTGTTTGAGTTCGGGTGCATCCTGATACCGGCTGTGCAAGACCGCTGCACCGGTTAAAGATGGTAGCATCTTATGAAAGGAATCACAACAATAATCAGCCCCCAAATATAGGGGGTGTCGGTTCTCCTGCAAAAATGCCAAATGTGCGCCATGTGCATTATCTACAAGCAATTTTGCACCATATTTCCGGCAAAGTTCCGCCAAACCTGCAATATCCTGTATTTTTCCCCGATAATCCGGACTTGTCACATAAATACAAGCTTTTTCGCCTTGTTTCGCTAATAATTGCAATTTTCTTTCAAAATCCTCTGAATCATATTCACCGGAAATGATGTCCCCTTTTTTGGGGAATACCCATTCAACATCTAACCCCAATAAAATACACCCATTCAAAAAAGCCCTGTGTACTGTTCTATTAGAAACGATTGTTCTGTTTTCTGTTCGCATTTTTGCAAGCATTGCCTGAATACATAGCGTTGAACCGCCTGCACTCCAACAACATGAACCGCTTCCATAAAGCTGAGCGGTTCTTTTTTCGCCCTCTAAGATGATTCCATCCGCTTCAAATAAGCTGTCTGCGCCCAATATTTCGGTAATATCCAATTGATAAGCCCTAGAAAGCATGGAATTCAGGGCTTTTCCGTGATGTGCCGGCATATGTAGGCGGAGAATTTCGCTGTCTGCATAGCTATCTAAAAATTGCATTACCTTCATTTTTCTATTCACCCCTTGACAAATTTTATGAAATATGATACAATAAAAAACAGAACAAAGATTCGAAACGTTATTTCTTTTATCATTCATTTAAAAGAACAATCATTTCTTGTTCTTATTTTTGTACGTCAAATTAAGAACAAATTTTCGAAAGGAGTGCTGAATATGCAAGACCTTATCAATGCTTACAGGAGCAGTCAAGCTTCTCTCCGCCGTCGGATTGCCGAATTGAATACTGCTATGAAAAAGCCCCATATCAGCAGTAAGGAAAAAGAAAATCTCCATGCAAGGCGATATGCACTTTACATGGAAATTTATGAGATGGATGATATTATTCAAGAACTGGTAAACATTCAGAAAGGAGCAATGTCATGAAATTCACCAGAGTTTCCGAAAATACACTTGACTATGATAAAGGCTTTTTACAACAACTCATGAATCCAAACCCCTCTACCAATATTGCCCATTTACAAGCCATCAAACAAGCCCTTCCTGTCGTTCTTCAAGAAGAATTGACCGAAAGGCAAAGACAAATTATCCTGATGCATTATTATGAAGGTTTAAAAGATGCACAAATTGCAAGAGAGTTGGGAATTTGTCCTTCCACGATTTTACGCACACGCAGAAGAGCCGAAAAACGCATTTATCACGCTTTGCGGTTTCTTGTCAATGCACATTTAGCATAAAATTATCCCCCATTTTGGGGGATAATCGAAATGGTTGGGACGGCGAGATTCGAACTCACGGGATGACGGAGTCAAAGTCCGTTGCCTTACCGCTTGGCTACGCCCCAATGTACTTTACTATTATAGCATACTTTTTTGATTTTGTCAAGTCTTTTTTTTCAACATACAATATAATGTATATTTTTTCGCCTGTTGTCAATACTATCAACAAATTCAGAAAGGAGTTTTTTACATGCAAACTTTTGTTAAAAGAGGGGAAATTTATTATGCTGATTTATCCCCTGTAGTCGGTTCAGAACAAGGCGGTTTTCGTCCGGTGTTAATTGTACAAAACGACACAGGCAACCGCCACAGCCCCACTGTCATTGCTGCTGCTATCACTTCCAAGCTTGATAAAGCTCCACTGCCTACTCATATTCCCTTGACTGCTCCTACATGCGGATTGCAAAAAGACAGCATTGTTCTTTTGGAACAAGTGCGAACCCTTGACAAAAAGCGACTGAAAACCCGCTTAGGAAAATTAGATGATACTGCTATGACAAAAGTAGATGATGCCATTGCAATCAGTTTCGGCTTGCATTGATGGAAAATACCGCCTGCATGAGGCGGTATTTTTATCCAATTAGTTTGCAACAATATTCACTGGTTTGGTAATTCCTGCAACAGTTTTATCAAGGAGTTCCTGCAAATCAATATTATCGGGATTTCCTGCGGCAATCGTCTGACCAAATTCGCTGGAAGGGTCCCAGAAAGAATCTGTGATAGCCTGTATATAAGAATAGGGAGCTTGTTCCGCAATTGCATGGTCAACCGGAGATTTGGCTACTTCATCAGAAAGGGAAGCCTTTACATTTGCCGGACACTCTCCACTTTCTTCAAAACGTGCCAGCTGTGCCTTTTCACTTGTCAGATATTTGGCTAATCTCATAGCCCATTTCGCATTGGGAGATTTGGCATTGACACCAAGCAATTTATACCCAGTGAAAGCCGCCATCTGAACGTCTTCGCCATCTACTTCATAAGTAGGCAATTTTGCTGCGCCCATGTCCTCTCCCCAAATTTCGGAAAGTTCCGCAGCGTGCCAAGGACCACTTACCGCAGCAATGACCTTGCCTTCTTTTGCCTGTGCTGTCATTTCCCCATTAGGCAGATTCAAAAAGCCGGAATTTTTAGCAATTTCCAACATAGATTTTGCAACAGATACGCCGCTGTGTTCGCCCTCTACAGAAGCCCATTCACAAATATTGGCTGTCTTATTGGCATTATAATGCAAGTCCAGCCCTGCCCCCTTGAAGAATGAGAACAAATACCATCCACTGCTAAAATCCATTGAAAATGCAGCATTATTTTCTCTTGCCACCTTCAGAATCTGGTCAAGGCTCTGTACATCATCTTCCGAAAGGAATTTTTTGTTATAGTACAGGAAATAGCCGTTTCCGGTTGTCAAAGGATAAGCATATAATTTTCCATCCACCGTGCAGACATCCGCAGCAGCAGAATCTTTTCCGCCTGATTCCTTTAATACTTCCTCAGCATTCTCATCAATTTCTTTCAGAACATTCGCAGCATAATAATCCTCAAACTGGTCATTGTAAAAGGTGAAAATATCCGCAGCATGAGCAGGGTCTACTAAAATACCATCTTTCTGTATTTCTTCTTCTCTGTCAGTGATGACATAAGTAATTCCCACTTCACCTTGATGCAGTTTTTGAAATTCATTGATACGTTCTTCCAGTGTTGAGCCATAATCACCACTGATTTTCAACGTAATATTCTGATATTCTTCCTCTTCTTCTGAATTTTTCGCTGATGACGCACACCCCACCACTGTTGAAAGCAGAAGAAATGCCGCCAATCCAGCACACAAAAATTTCCTCATAGTTTTTCCTCCATTATTTTTTTCTTTATTCTAATACAAATAGTATAGCATAAAAGATAACAATTGTCAAGTATTTTCTTTGTTCCTATCAACAATTTAAAAATACAATATATTTCTATTTCAAATCCACCATATTTCTACAAAAAAATTGTGCAAATTGCTAATCAGTTATTTTTCATTCTTGCTTCCATTTTGATAAATGCTTTCATTCAATCGCCCATTCATCGCATTTTTCCAGCATTGCAAAACAATTTTTCAGAAAAAAGTATAAAAATAAGACAAAAACAGTGGTTAAAATTTATGCAATTTTTCAATAGACTTTTCAAGGGCATTGTGCTATAATAATGATTAGGGTTTGGCGGAACTCCGTCAAATAACGGGGATTCCCGTTGTAATCATCACACAATGGTGTGAGGGAAAAAGGAGAAGATTATATATGAAAATTAAAAAGTTGATTGCCGCTATTTCAGCAGTAGCAATTTCTGCAATCAGTTTGACTGCGTTTGGTTCATTAAGTGCAAGTGCGGAAAAAAAGGACAGCTATAATTTTTGGTTAGCTGGTCAATTTAATTCAAGTACAGTTTTCTGGGATGCAAATGCTTTGGGAAATCCTGCCGTTTCTGTTACTGCTGATGGTACAGAATATACAGTTTCATTGAAAAATACAAGTGCCGTGGAAACCAAAGACGGCGACCTCTGTTTAGTTTTGCAGTCTAATGTCAATGTACAGGACTATAAAACCGCAGATGGTAAGAATGCGCTTGATGATGGAAGCATCAATGTTCAGATTGTTTCCGTGAAGGTAGACGGCACAGCAGTCAATTATACTCGTGACGCTGATGGAAATAAGTCTCTGATTACGGCGGATAATGGGAATGACCTCCGGTTGAATATTTATAATACATGGCAAAAGAAAGACGGTTCAGATTATCCCTCTAAGGATATTAACCCCGAACTCAAGATTTCCAGTGGAATTGAAGTGACTTTCAAGACCGTTGGTCTGTTTGCTCAAAATTCTACAGAAGATACCAATGATACTAATACCACCAACACCGCCGAAACAACTGCTTCCACTGAAGCGGCTGATGCTGACGAGACTGCCACTACAGCAGCTACCACTCAGGCTGTTGTTACTACCAATTCCGTTGCCACAACGCCTACTTCTTCCAGCAATGGAAATAATACCTCTTCCAACCCTAAGCTGGGCGGTTCTTCTGACCCTTCCTCCTCCCCTGCGAATGGCACAGCAGTTGATACTGATACCAATGCAGCGACTGGAGACAGCAGTCATGCGGTTGCCGTTGCAATGTTGGCAATTGTAAGCTGTGGTGCAGTTGTCGCTTCCAGAAAGCGCAAGTAATTTCTGCACGATTCAGCAAATTAAGAATATGACATGAAATGCCCTTCATTTCAGGAGGGCATTTTTTGATATTGAGGTGATACCATGAAAAAATATATTTATTTTCTCCCCTTGATTGCTTTTTTGCTCACCGGATGCAATGGAACACAAACGGAAAGTTTCAGTATTTCTGAAAGTATGCAGGAAATTTCTGACACCCTTGAAGCTGAACCTCCCACCGAACCCCCAACAAATGCCCCTCTTCCAGAAGGAGACATCAATTCCGTGACATTTGATGAAGTAGGCACTGAAATTGCTGCTGTCATTCTTGATGATGAGACCTGTGCAGAAGGTACGCTCAGCATTGAAAGCATTGACGGAAATCATCTTTTGAAATTTACAGATACTTCTACCACAGCAGAAAATCTTGACACCGCTGTCCAAAAAATCCGCTTCAATGTTAGTGCATTACTTAGCCCTGAACAGCTTTCACAAGTTGACCGGATTGAATTTGACCTCTACGCAGAAGCCAAAGACAGCCTTTTCCTGAATGATGACGGCGACTACATGGAGGTTGCCGGCTGGATTGGTGGCGGTGGCGGAACTATGACCGCTGATGGCACATGGTATGGATTTGCTGATTTTTCCTCCAACGATTTGCAGGAATACGATTTAAAGCGTTCAGATGCCTGTCATGTGACATTCCAGTTTTTGCTTGCTTCCTCCGGAAAATGTTGGGATGAGTCGGTAGAAGATGTCAATTTTCTGTTGATGCGTTGGGGGATGCAAAATATCTCTGATACTTACATTGACAACCTCACTTTCTTTGATGCGGAAGGGCATTCCATCCCTCTCACGCTTTCCACTCCTGAAACAAGTGAAACCATTGAGGAGGAATCCACATGAAAAAAATATTCTCTCTCCTTTTGGCGGTAATGCTCCTTTGTGGAATCTTCACCGCCTGCGGAAATATCTCACAAACTTATGCTGATTATGTACAAGCGGTAATGGATTGCACTTATCACAATGATACAGCGCAGTATATATCTCTCACAGGCTCAACGGAACAGCAAGCACAAATGCTCTATCAAAATGAGGTTCATTCCGTGGTTGCAATGATTTGCCAAAAATTTGATGTGGATGTCAATTCCCTTCCTGAAAGTACCTATGATGAATATTCCGATTTTGCAGAAAATCTCTTGAATTCAATTACATATCATGCTGAACCCAGCATCAAAGCCAATAACTCCTATCAGGTCACTTTAACCGCCCAACCGCTGGAATTTTGGGATACGGTTTTTGTTTATGTAGAAAACGCTTATGTTTCGGAATTCCTTCCACAATTTGGAAGAATTGAAGATACCAATTCCCCTGAATATGCAGATACTTTATCCCGATGGGGGGAAAAAGTCGTGAACATCCTGAATGAACATTTTTCAGAACTCACGTTTCAGGAATCCCAATACATCACCATCCAGATTCAACCAGATACCACCGGTCACTATAATATCTCTACCCATCAATGGCGAATTGTTGACCGCTTCTTACTTGGATTGGAGTAAATCAAACCCCTTTGTTGGGGTTTTTCTTTTGCGCAAAAAAGTGGCGAACCGAAAAGGCTCGCCAAAAATAATAAGGATGTAGGATTTATGATGACTATATTATAACAGATTTTTACCGGATTGTCAAGATTTTTGTCACATTTTTGGATGATTGGCTAAATCTTTCTTTTATTTTTGTGCATTTTAAACAAATTATTTCCCTTCCAACTTTTTCAAGCTCTTATCTTCCTTGATAACTCTCCCTTTTCCTTTTTGCAGAACTTCCACTTCTGTCCGGTCAATGGTATAGGGCATATCTTCCTCTTTTTCGGGACGAATGCGCAATTTTCCGGTAATTAAATTAGCATCCTCAACCTTTCCTTTGCCTTGTGGGGTTTTGACAATTGAGCCAATTCTTGGGGTAATTTTCTGCAATTCCTCGTAGACGGATTGTTCATGTTTCAAGCAACACATCAATCGCCCACAAGTGCCGGAGATTTTAGTTGGATTCAGGGAAAGCCCCTGCTCCTTTGCCATCTTAATGGATACCGGCTGAAAATCGCCTAAATACCCATGACAGCAAAATTCACGTCCGCAAACCCCTAAACCTCCAAACATCTTTGCTTCATCTCTGACACCAATCTGACGCAATTCAATTCTCATACGAAAGATGGAAGCCAAATCTTTGACCAGTTCACGAAAATCGACTCTTGCATCTGCGGTGAAATAAAATAGCAATTTGGAATTATCAAATGCACAATTCACATCTACCAGCTTCATATTTAATCCACGCTGTTCAATTTTTTGTTCACAAACCTGAAAGGCACGTTTCTCTTTTTGCTGATTCTGTGCCAAATGTGCCTCATCTTCTGCGGTCATCACACGAACGATATTTTTCAGAGGTGAAACAATACTTTCATCTTTGATATTTTTATTTGCAAGGGCAACTTCTCCGCATTCCTGCCCTTTTGAAGTTTCAACAATTACTTTTGTTCCCACTGGTAATTGTAATCCATTGGGAGCAAAATAATATACCTTTGAAGAATTTTGAAAACGAACTCCTACAATTTCAGTCATAGAACCTTCCTTTCTGTTCATCATCATAAAATCGACCCGCCAAAAGCGGATAGAACCAGCTTCACACTTACATTGGATTGCAATGCATCATAAGCGGTTTGGACTGCCTGATGTATTCGCTGAAAACTTCCCAATGTCAACACAGCCGAAAGATGTTCGGCACTTTCCTTATCACAGCCCATGCGGTCATTCCGTCCATACTTCATAGTGACAGCATCTCTCAACTGCATATCAAAATATTCCAGCAAAATGGATGCTTTCTGTCTTTCTTTCTCAAATTGTGCCAAAATCCGCAAAACATCATACTGCCGTCTTTTTGAAACGGCTTCCGTCAATAATGCGGTTTGTTTGGTCAGTTCCTGCATTTCGGGATTTTCGAGCCAATCAAGGCATTTTCCGATATTGCCACCGCAAGCCTGCACGGCTCTTTCCGCATCCATGGAACTGCATTCATGTTCCTGTGTGAGTGCCTGAAAACATTGTTCCGGTGTACAGGGATGCACGGAAAGGGGCATCATTCGGGAAAGCATTGTATCAAGAAATACATTTTTCTGTACCACTGTAAATAATAATAAAACGTGTTCCGGTGGTTCTTCTGTCAATTTCAAAAGTGTATTCTGCGCTCTTGGGTCAATATTATCACAATCTGCAAAAAGATATACTTTCCGATTGCCGTCATTAGGTGCAATGACAGCATCACGACATACATTCCGCACCGTTTCCACAGAAAAACCATTCCTCTTTCCGCTATGCTCCACATGAATATAATCCGGATGGATTCCCTTCTGTACTTTCTGACAGGAAAGACAATGCCCACATGGAGCGTGTTCCCCCGTGCAAAGTGCCGCCATTGCAAGGTAATCAGCAAGCGTTTTTCTGCCCATTCCCTTTTGTCCATAAATTAAACAAGCATGGGGAAGATGGTCATTTTCTGCCATTCTCTGAATCAACCGTAATCCTGCATCATTGCCGTAAATCATAATTTTTCGAACCTTTCGACATCCGTCACGAAAACCGTTGCGCCTCCCACTTCCACTTCAACAGGGAAATTCATCCCCATAGATACACTTGTTGGAACGAATTCTTTTCGCTTATGGCTCTTTTCCCGAATGACTTCAATCACTTCATCCACTCTTTCATTTTCCACACAGGTCAAAAAAGTGGTATTTCCTGCGCTCAAAAATGAACCAGTTGACGCTAATTTTGTCGCAAAAAATCCCGCCTTCATCAAGGCTTTAGAAACCGCCTGACTATCATCACCATTCACAATCGCAAATACCAATTTCATGAAAGCTGCTCCTTTCTGAATATTTTGTGATATGTTATTATTATATCATATTTTTGATGAAAATGCAATGCTTTTCAAAAATAAAAAAGCTCCCACAAAGGGAGCTTTTCAAAATTCATTCTTAGTCAACCAACTTGATGATAGCCATTTCAGCAGCATCACCACGACGAGGACCAATCTTGATAATCTGTGTGTAACCGCCCTTGCGGTCTGCATACTTCGGAGCAATGTCATCAAAGAGCTTCTTTGCAACATCTTCCTTAGTAATATAGGAATATACCTGACGCTTGCTGTGCAGGTCTGTATTTTTGCCCAGTGTAATCATCTTTTCAGCAACACTGCGAACTTCCTTAGCTCTTGTCAAAGTGGTCTCAATCTGACCCTTTTCCAGCAGGTATGTTACCATTGCTCTGAGCATAGCAGTTCTATGAGCAGTGGTTCTGCCCAGTTTTCTCGTACCCGGCATTGTAATTCACTCCTTTTCTCACCAAACCGGACGAACCCTTTTCGGGGGGTATCGTCCATCGGGTAAAATCTCAAATCTGAATGCGTTATCTCAAGTCATCCTCAGAGGAAAGGTCAAAGCCCAAAGACTGGAGCTTTTCTCTGACTTCATCAAAGGATTTCTTACCGAGGTTACGCACCTTCATCATTTCTTCCTCAGACTTATTGATTAAGTCGTCAACGGTATTGATTCCGGCACGCTTCAAGCAATTGAAAGAACGTACCGATAAGTCAAGTTCCTCAATGGTCATCTCAAGGATTTTTTCCTTGCCCTTATCATTTGGTTCAACAAGAACCTCAGGAATACTTGCTTCGTCTGAAAGGTCAACAAAGAGTCTCAGATGCTCGTTGAGGAGATTGGCTGCCTGTGACAAAGCCTCTTTTGCGGAGATTGTTCCATCTGTCCAAACCTCCATTGTGAGCTTGTCATAGTCGGTGACCTGCCCGAGACGTGTATTCTCTACAGTATAGTTCACCTTTAAAACAGGAGTATAAATGCTGTCTACGGCAATTACATCAATCGGGATATCAGCAATCTGCTGCTTGTTACGCTCTGCAGAAACATATCCTCTGCCACGGTCAATGGTAATTTCCATATGAAGCTTTGCATCCTTCCCCAAAGTTGCAATATGCATACCCGGATTGAGAATGGTGACTTCAGAATCTGCTTCAATGTCACTAGCGGTTACTTCACATTCGCCTTCTGCGTTGATAAGAAGCGTTTTTGGTCCTTCGCCGTAGAGCTTTGCGGTCAGACCCTTCAGGCTCAGAATAATCTCTGTCACATCTTCCTTTACCCCCGGAATCGTGGAAAGCTCGTGATGCACTCCATCAATTTTGACAAAATTGACTGCAACACCAGGAATGGAAGAAAGCAACACACGTCTGAGACTGTTGCCAAGGGTTGTGCCATAGCCTCGCTCCAATGGAGAGAGAACAAACTTGCCATACTTTCCGTCAGGTCTTAAATCTTCGGGAACAATTTCCGGCTTTTGAATTATTTCAAGCATATAAACCCTCCTATTTCGTAATTACTCTTATTTGTGATTTTTGCATCCCCGCAAGCAATTACGGATTACTTGGAGTACAGCTCGACAATCAGGTGTGTTTCTGTCTCATAGTCAAGGTCAGAAGGATTCGGCAGTCTGTTCACTGTTGCAGAGAATGCATCTCTGTTGACATCCAACCACAGAGGAGTGGTTCTGCCCTTTGTCTGTTCTGCAACATCCTTGAACTTTGTGCTGGTTCTGCTCTTTTCATCAACTGCAATGACATCACCAACGGAAACACGATAAGAAGGAATATCCACCTTTTTGCCATTGATGGTAAAATGTCCATGTGTTACCAGCTGTCTTGCTTCACGTCTGGTCAATGCCATGCCCATACGGAAAGCCACATTATCAAGACGGGATTCAAGCAGGGTAATCAGATTATCACCGGCTTTTCCTTCCATCTTTTCAGCCAATTCAAAGTAATGACGGAAAGGCTTTTCCATCATGCCATAAATGAACTTGAGCTTCTGCTTTTCCTTGAGCTGAGTACCGTATTCAGAAACCTTTTTACGGTTATTCGCATTCGGATTACGGTTAGATTCCTTGTTAATTCCCATTACCATAGGAGAAATACCAAGGTATCTGCATCTTTTTAAAATGGGTTCTCTATTCACTGCCATAGTACATGTACCTCCAAATCAGACACGGCGTCTCTTAGGCGGACGGCAACCATTATGAGGAATCGGGGTAACATCCTTAATCATGCGAACTTCCAGACCAACAGTCTGTAATGCACGGATGGCAGCCTCACGACCGCTTCCCGGACCTTTTACATAAACTTCAACGGTTTTCAGACCATGTTCCATTGCAGCCTTCGCAGCTGTTTCAGCAGCTGTCTGAGCAGCGAACGGAGTGGACTTTCTTGAACCACGGAAACCGAGACCGCCGGCGGATGCCCATGAAATAGCATTGCCCTGTGTGTCGGTAATCGTCACAATTGTATTATTAAATGTGGACTGAATATGCACTGCACCGCTTTCGATATTCTTGCGCTCTCTGCGGCGGCGTACAGTCGTAACCTTTTTCTTCTGCTGTGCCAAAAGAATTCGCCCTCCTTACTTCTTCTTGTTAGCGATTGTCTTAGCCGGTCCTTTGCGGGTTCTTGCGTTAGTCTTAGTACGCTGACCTCTTACCGGCAGACCCTTTCTATGACGGACACCTCTATAGCAACCGATTTCAACCAATCTCTTGATATTCAAAGCAACCTCACGACGAAGGTCACCTTCAACAGTCAGATGCTGGTCAATATAATCACGCAGCTTAGCGACATCCTGTTCTGTTAAGTCCTTGACTCTGGTATCCGGATTGATGCCGGTAGCATCCAGAATCTTATCAGCAGTCGGACGACCAATACCATAAATATAAGTCAGACCAATCTGCACTCTCTTTTCCTTGGGAAGGTCAACACCTGAAATTCTTGCCATTGTATGAATTCACCTCCAATGCTTACAGGGGCTTAACCCTGACGCTGTTTGTGCTTGGGATTTTCACAGATAACCATGATTTTCCCTTTGCGCTTGATAACCTTGCACTTCTCGCAAATCGGTTTTACGGAAGGTCTTACTTTCATGGAAAATACCTCCTTACATGGTGCATTACTTTGCTCTCCAAGTAATGCGTCCCTTTGTCAAATCATAGGGTGACATCTCAATTTTCACCTTGTCCCCTGGTACAATGCGAATATAATTCATACGCAGTTTTCCAGAAACATGAGCGAGAATGACATGTTTATTCGGAAGCTCTACACGGAAATTTGCATTCGGCAGTGCTTCAAGAACAACCCCTTCTACTTCAATCAAATCTTCCTTAGACAAATCAAATACCTCCCTTGGCTGCATATTCACACAGTTTGCGGCGCAGTTCTTTATTGGTCAAACCATCCACTTCCCAAACTTCGGCAGTTGGGCGAATGTGTTTGATATTTTTGCGCTTTGGCTTTTCAAGGGGTCTGTGCTTGCCGTCAACCAGAAAAACAAAACGTTCCTCCAATTTTAATACCAGATAATAACCGTCCTTTTCTTTTCCAGCGACAGCACAAACCACCATACCTCTTTGCAGCCGCATCAGTCAATATCCGACTCCGTCAGAATGACTGGTTTACCGGTTGTAATTGCAATTGCGTGTTCAAAGTGTGCGGAAAGACTGCCGCTTTTTGTCCTGACTGTCCAACCATCCTTACAAACACGAATTGCATCGCCTTTGACATTTATCATTGGTTCAATACAGATACACATACCTGCCTGAAGCTTCACCCGCATATCTCTTGCACCCTTCTGTACATAGTTAGGAACTTCGGGGGATTCATGCAGATTTCTGCCTATGCCATGTCCGCAGTATTCACGAACAATGCCATAGCCTCTGGATGCACAATATTCTTCCACTGCACCACAGACTTCTTCCAGTCTTGCACCAGCAGTAGCCTTTGCAATACCAGCATAGAGAGAATTTCTCGTCACGTCCAACAACATCTGTGCTTCTTCCGAAATCTTACCAACCGGAAAAGTTGCGCAGGTATCGCCATGGAAGCCGTTAATATACGCACCGACATCAATACTCACAATATCGCCGTTTTTGATTTTTCTGCTTCCGGGAATTCCATGAATAACTTCATCATTGACAGAAATGCAGGCACTACCTGGGAAACCACCATAGCCCAAAAATGAAGGGACTGCACCCTGTCCAACAATATAATCATGAACAATTTTGTCAATGTCCTTTGTGGTCATTCCGGCTTCCAGTGATTTTCCGGCGAGGTCACGTGCATTTCCGGCAATTCTGCCGGCAATGCGCATTTTCTCGAGGTCAGTTCTTGATTTAATCGTGATACTCATGCAATCTCTACCCCTACTGCTTTCAGAGTCAGACGCTTAGTATCGGCTACTTCTTCCTGTCCAACAACAGTTTCAAGCTTGCCTTGTTTTTCGTAATAAGCCTTAATCGGCTCAGTTTCTTTGTGGTAGGTTTCCAGACGAGAAATAACAGTTTCCGGCTGGTCATCCTTACGAATGACAGTTTTCGCACCGCACTTATCACAAACGCCTTCCACCTGAGAGGGCTTGTAAACAATGTGATAGGATGCGCCGCAGCCTTCACAAACTCGTCTTCCAGAAACTCTTTCCTTGATAGTTTCATCAGGAACGAAAATTTCCACAACCTTGTCAATTCTTACACCCATTTTATCGAGTGCTTCTGCCTGCGGTACAGTTCTTGGGAAACCATCCAGAATGAAGCCATTCTGTGCATCATCCTGAGCAATGCGGTCTTTCAGAATCCCAATGACAATATCATCAGATACCAGACCTCCAGCTTCCATGACTGCTTTCGCCTTGAGACCATATTCTGTGCCGTTCTTTACCGCCTCACGAAGCATATTGCCTGTGGAAATCTGCGGAATGTTCAAAGCTTCAGAAATTGCCTCTGCCTGTGTTCCTTTTCCTGCGCCTGGTGCGCCGAGAAGAATCAAATTCATAATACATGCCCTGCTACTCAAAATATGGACAAACACACCCATATTGAGAAAATTCCTGCTTCAACCTGTATGCTTTTAACAGTAAAAATGTACCATCTACTCACAAGTTCTTGTACAGTCCACAGGCGTAAATTCCCGTATAGCCTACGGTACACATTTACAGTCACTTTTCAGCATATTCTGCAAATTTTTCGAGTAGCTTTCTCCTTTCGTAGTAATCAAGTGTTATCCGCTTGGTTTTCGCATGATAACAAATACATTATAACAAATTTGTCAGCCTTTGTCAATACTTTTTATAACTCATTATCCTAAGAATCCCGGATGATGACGCATCATCAATTGAGATTCAAGAGTTCTTGCTGTCTCCAAGGCTACACTCACCACGATTAAGATGGATGTACCACCCATGGAAAGAGAAGCAAGGTTGCCGTCAATCCATGTAATGACAATCGGAAGAATCGCAATAATACCAAGGAAAATTGCACCTACGAGAGAAATCTTTGAAAGTACTCTCTGAATATAATCAGATGTGGGCTTACCCGGTCTGATACCCGGAATTGCACCATTGCTCTGACGAAGTCCGTTTGCAATCTCAATGGGGTTGTACTGCATGGATACATAGAAATAGTTGAATGCGACTATCAAAACCAAGTACAGCACTGCATACCATGGGCTTGTGGTTCTAAAGAAATTGATGAAATGGAAATAGAACCGCTCGCCTGCTGTGGTGTCCTCTGTAATCATTTCTACCGGCTGTTTGAAAAGGCTGATGGTAGAAGGCAATGACATAAAGGACATTGCAAAAATGATAGGCATAACACCGCTCATGCAAACTTTAATTGGAATGTGTGTACTTTGTCCCCCCATTTGTCTGCGCCCGCCATTGACAACACGCTTCGCATACTGAATCGGAATTCTGCGCTCTGCTTCATTCATGAATACAATGAACGTAATCATAAATACAAACATAACCAGAACTGCCAGAGATACCCAGAAATACTTTGCAGGGGTTGTAATGGTCAGGTCTACCAATGTACCAACATCGGTGGGGAATCTTGCCAAAATACCGGCAAACAACAGCATGGAAACACCGTTTCCAATGCCTTTTTCACTGATACGATTACCCATCCATACCACAAAAGATGCGCCAGCTGTGAAACACGCTACAATGATAATCGCAGCATACCAGCCATATGCACCAGTGGTATATTTTACTGCATGCATACTGTTGCGGAGTGTCAGATAATAGGCAATCGCCATAAATAACGCCAAGCCTAAGGCTACATAAGCCATAATCTTGTTAATGACCTTTCGCCCTTCTTCACCCTCTTCTTGCAATCGCTCCAAAGGCGGAAGCGCATATGTCAGAAGCTGGATAATGATGGATGCGTTAATATACGGAGTAATTGACAGGGAGAAAACGGTAGCTTTGGAAAGTGCGCCACCAGTAAGAATGTTCAGATACTCTAAGAAGTTTCCGCCAGTCGCATTTTGGTCAACCCACGTCTGTACACTCGCCAAATCCAGAAATGGCACTGTAATTGCAGAACCAATTCTGAAAATGATAATCATAATGAACGTATAAATGAACTTCTTACGGATTTCGGGGACGCTCCAAGCGTTTCTGAGAGTCTGAAACACCTCAAATCACCTCTGCTTTCCCGCCTGCCTTTTCAATCTTCTCAAGTGCGGACTTTGTGAACTTTGTAGCTTTCACAGTGAGGTTTTTCGCTGTCAGTTCGCCGTCACCCAGAATTTTTACGCCGTCGTTGACCTTCTTAATCAGTCCACTAGCGAGAAGCAGCTCTGTATCAACAACCGTGCCATCAGTAAACTTATTCAAGTCACTAACATTGATTGTTGTGTATGTTGCTGCGAAAATGTTATTGAATCCTCTTTTTGGAATTCTTCTTGCAAGCGGCATTTGACCGCCTTCAAAACCGATTCTTACACCACCGCCGGAACGAGCCTTCTGACCCTTATGTCCCTTACCTGCGGTTTTACCATTACCTGAACCATGTCCACGACCTACACGCTTGGAAGGCTTGTTGGAATCTGGAGCTGGTACGAGTTCATGAATCTGCATTGTCTTGCACCTCCTTGCTTACGCTTCTTCAACCTTAATGAGGTGAATAATCTTATGAATCTTGCCTGCTGTGCAAGGATTATCGGGCTGATTGGTAACATCGCCGATTTTTCTCAGACCCAGTGCATTTGCAGTAGCAATCTGGTCTTTCTTGCAGCCAATGAGGCTCTTAACAAGTGTAATCTTTTTCATGGTTGCCCTCCTTAGCCGAGAATTTCCTTGATGGACTTACCACGCTTTTCAGCCACTTCTTCTGCTGTGGTGCAACCTGTCAGACCAGCAATGGTAGCTCTTACAACATTGCAGGGATTATTGGAGCGCAGGGACTTGGTTCTGATGTCCTTGATACCAGCCACTTCAATGACCGCACGGACAGGACCGCCTGCGATTACACCAGTACCGGGAGCAGCCGGACGCATCAAAACTTCACCTGCGCCAAACTTACCCACGATTTCATGAGGAATGGTAGTGCCTTTCAGCGGAACTTTGACCATATTCTTCTTGGCATCCTCAATGCCCTTACGGATTGCATCCGGAACTTCACCAGATTTTCCCATACCGAAACCAACTGTACCATTGCCGTCACCAACAACAACCAGTGCAGAGAATTTCATGATACGACCGCCCTTGACAGTCTTGGATACTCTATTGATGTGTACGACTTTTTCGAGGTACTCATTTTCTTTCTGCTCAAAATTAGCCAATCGTGTTCCCTCCCTTTCTTAGAAATTCAGACCATTTTCACGAGCGGATTCAGCCAAAGCCTGAACTCTTCCGTGATACAGGTAGCCGCCTCTGTCAAAAACAACATCCTTGATGCCCTTATCAGCAGCAGCCTTTGCAATCAGTTCGCCGACTTTTTTGGCGCCTTCTACATTACCGCCGTTGCCTTCGAAGCCCTTAGAAAGGCTGCTTGCAGAAGCAAGTGTCACACCATTGACATCATCAATAATCTGTGCATAGATGTTCTTAGAGCTGCGGAATACATTCAGTCTCGGAACTTCAGGAGTTCCGGAAATCTTTCTGCGAACACGAGCATGTCTCTTCAAACGTGCCTTGTTGCTATCAAACTTTTTAATCATAGCCGTTTACTCCCTTCCTTACTTTTTGCCCTTACCAGCTTTACCTTCCTTGCGGATGATATGCTCGCCAAGGTAATGAATTCCCTTGCCCTTATAGGGTTCAGGCAGTCTCTTTTCACGAACTTCAGCAGCGAACTGACCAACTTTCTGCTTGTCAATTCCCTTAATAATAATCTGGTTCGGCTGTGGTACATCAATCTTAATATCGTCTGTTTCAGCGATAATTACCTGATGAGAGAAACCGAGGTTCATTACCAGATTGCTGCCCTGCTTTGCTGCACGATAGCCGACACCATCAATTTCCAGTGTCTTGCTATAGCCATTGACAACACCCTCAATCATATTATGAATCAGAGTTCTTGTCAGACCATGCAGGGAACGGTGCTTTTTATCATCGGAAGGACGAGTTACGGTGATGACACCGTTGTCCAGCTCAATGCCCAACTCCTTGGAAAACTGTCTGGACAGCTCACCCTTCGGACCTTTCACTGTTACCAGATTATCTGCAACCTTGACTTCTACGCCGGCAGGAACAGTAATCGGCATTCTGCCAATTCTTGACATAACTTCACTCCTCCTTACCAAACATATGCGAGGACTTCACCGCCGACATTCAAAGCTCTTGCTTTCTTGTCGGTCATAATGCCCTTAGATGTGGATACGATTGCAATGCCCAGACCCTTGCGAACCTTTGGCATCTCTTCGCAGCTTGAATAGATACGCAGACCCGGCTTAGAAACTCGGCGCAAACCAGAGATAACCGGAGTTCTGTTTTCGGTATATTTCAGGGTAACTCTAATAATCCCCTGCTTTCCGTCATCCACGATTTGGAAATCCTTAATATAACCCTCATCAGCAAGAATCTGGGTGATGGATTTCTTGACGTTGGAAGCGGGAATGTCAACCGTTGCGTGTTTCGCAGTGCTTGCATTACGAATTCTTGTAAGCAGGTCTGCGATAGTATCGGAAATTTGCATTCCTATGCCCTCCTTCTGTGATTACCAGCTTGCTTTCTTTACGCCCGGAATCTGACCATCATTTGCCAATTCTCTAAAGCAGATACGGCAAATACCGTACTTTCTCAGATATGCATGAGGTCTGCCGCAGATTTTGCATCTGGTATAGGCTCTTGTAGAGAACTTAGGAGTTCTCTTCTGCTTGTTAATCATTGCCTTTTTTGCCATGTTGCGTTTCCTCCCTTAATCAGCAAACGGTGCGCCGAGGAGCCTCAAAAGTTCCTTTGCTTCTTCGTCTGTCTGAGCAGTGGTGATGAAGTTAATATCCATACCACGAACCTTATCAATCTTATCATACTCAATTTCGGGGAAGATGAGCTGTTCCTTGATACCTGTAGAGTAGTTACCCTTGCCATCAAAGGAATTTCCGTTAATACCACGGAAGTCACGAACACGGGGGAAAGCTACATTAAAGAGCTTATCCACAAAGTCGTACATTCTCTCGCCACGCAGTGTTACTTTGACACCAATTGCCATGCCTTCACGGAGCTTGAAGTTTGCAACAGATTTCTTTGCACGGCAAACAACAGGCTTTTGACCGGTAATGGCTGCTAAATCAGTCATAATTGCATCAATGACCTTAGAATTTTCCTTTGCTTCACCAGCACCTACGTTGATAACAACTTTATCGAGCTTCGGAATCTGCATTACACTCTTATATCCGAATTTCTTCATCAATGCAGGAGCAACAGTTTCAGCATAATGGTCTTTTAATCTTGCCATTTCGCTTCTCCTTTACTTGAAAGACTTGCCGCACTTCTTGCAAGCACGGAGCTTCTTACCATCTTCGACTACATGACCGATTCTGGTAGGCTGTCCGCAATGTGGGCAAACCAACTGAACCTTGCACGCATAGATGGGAGCTTCTGTTCTAACCACATTACCGGACTGACCCATCTGTGTGGGCTTGAGGTGCTTGGTTACAATATTGAAACCTTCAACAATAACCTTGCCTTCCTTAGGGCTAACTGCTACTACCTTACCGGTTACTCTGTCCTTATCCTTGCCCTTAAACTTATATTCTTTTTTTCCTGTTCTCAGGATAACGGTGTCACCTGTTTTCACATGAACCTTGCTCATTATTGACACCTCCATTACAGTACTTCGGGAGCGAGAGACAAAATCTTCGTGTATTCCTTTTCACGGAGTTCTCTAGCTACCGGCCCGAAGATACGAGTACCTCTCGGGTTCTTGTCTTCTTTGATGATAACAGCAGCATTTTCATCAAAACGAATGTATGTGCCGTCCTCACGTCTCAGACCCTTAGCGGAACGAACGATAACTGCCTTGACAACATCGCCCTTCTTTACCACACCGCCGGGTGTTGCTTTCTTAACGGATGCAACAACAACGTCGCCGATATTCGCATATCTTCTGCGAGTACCACCGAGTACACGAATGCACATCAGTTCTTTTGCGCCGGTATTATCTGCAACCTTAAGATAAGTCTGCATCTGAATCATGGATGCTTCCTCCTCTCAGTATCGGATTACTTCGCCTTTTCAATGATGTTGACAACACGCCATCTCTTATCTTTAGAAAGCGGTCTTGTCTCCATTACAGATACACGGTCGCCAACTCTGCACTCGTTATTTTCATCATGTGCCTTCAGACGAACGGTACGCTTCACAATTTTCTTATACAGCGGATGTTTTACGTTATCGATAATCGCAACTACAACGGTTTTATCCATCTTGTCGCTGACTACCAAACCTGTTCTTGTCTTTCTCAGATTTCTCTCTGCCACAGCGTTTTCCTCCTATCTTACTTGACACTCTGTGCAAGCTCTGCTTCACGCAGACAAGTCTTGATTCTTGCGATATCTTTCTTGACTGCCTTTACCTTAGCGGTATTTTCGAGCTGGTTCACTGCAAGCTGGAAACGGAGTGCAAAAAGTTCTTCCTTGAGGCTAACAAGCTTCTGGTTCATTTCATCGACAGACATCTCTCTGATTTCTGTTGCTTTCATGCTAACTCCCCTCCTTATGCTTCTTCGGCAGCAGTTTCTTTCACAACAAATCTGCACTTAATCGGCAGCTTATGCATCGCAAGACGCATAGCCTCTCTTGCGGTTTCCTCCGGAACACCCTTGATTTCAAACAGGACTCTGCCTGGCTTGACAACGGCTACCCAATATTCAGGAGAACCTTTACCGGAACCCATTCGAGTTTCAGCCGGCTTTTCTGTAATGGGCTTATCGGGGAAAATCTTAATCCAAACCTGACCGCCACGCTTGATGTAACGTGTCATTGCAATACGGGCAGCTTCAATCTGGTTGGAAGTAATCCATGCAGGCTCTAAAGCCTGAAGACCAAAATCACCGTAGCTTACTGTATTTCCTCTGTAAGCTTTACCTGTCAGACGTCCTCTGTGGACTCTGCGGTACTTTACTCTCTTTGGAAGCAGCATTACTTGTTACCCCCTTCTCTTTTTGCAGTACGAGCGTTATTATAAGCACGTCTATTCTCACCACGGAAACCGCCGTCACGACGCTTTCTGTCAGTTCTGGAATCTCTGCGCTTTCTCTCGGTCTTTTCTCTTGCAGCCATAGCCTTAGCTACATCACCCTTGAGAACTTCGCCCTTATAAATCCAAACTTTGATACCCAGCTTACCATAAGTGGTATCAGCTTCTGCAAAACCATAATCAATATCAGCACGGATTGTCTGGAGCGGAATTGTACCTTCATGGTAGCTCTCAGAACGTGCGATTTCTGCACCAGCCAATCTGCCGGAAACAGTTACCTTAATACCCTTTGCATTCAGACGCATTGCACGACCAATAGACTGCTTCATTGCACGGCGGAAAGAAACACGGTCTTCCAACTGCTTAGCAATATTTTCAGCAACCAACTGTGCATCGAGGTCAGGCTGTTTTACTTCCACGATATTAACGGAAACAGTCTTCTTCATCATCTTTTCAAGCTTTGCTTTCAGCTTGTCGATTTCTGCACCGCCCTTACCGATGACAATACCGGGCTTTGCGCAGTGGATGTGAATTCTCACTTTATCTTCAGCATAACGCTCAATTTCCACACGGGGAACACCTGCGGGCTTGAGTGTCTTCAAAATGAAGTTACGGATGTTGTAATCTTCAACCAGTGTATCGCCGAAGTCAGCCTTCTTAGCATACCAGCGAGAATCCCAATCCTTAATTACACCAACACGGAGACCGTGCGGATTAACCTTCTGTCCCATGCTTAACCTCCTTGGGATTATTCTTTTTCTTTCAGTACAACAGTAATGTGAGAAGTCCTCTTCAAAATTCTGTAAGCTCTACCCTGCGCTCTGGGCATGATACGCTTCATAATTGGACCAGGTGTCACATAGCATTCAGCAACATAGAGATTATCTTTGTTCATGCTGAAATTGTTGTCTGCATTTGCGGCAGCGGAATTTACAAGCTTTTCAAGAATTGGGCTTGCAGCCTTGGGTGTCAGGCGGAGAATTGCCAGTGCCTTTTCAAGCGGCTGATTTCTAATCAAATCCAACACAATCTGTACCTTGCGGGGAGAAATGCGGACGTTATTCAGCGTAGCTTTAGCTTCTATTTCCATGATTGTTCCTCCTTCCGCAATTACTTCTTGCCGTTATTAGATGTCTTAGAGCCTGCGTGACCCTTGAAAGTTCTGGTCGGTGCAAATTCACCGAGCTTATGTCCTACCATATCCTCAGTGACATATACCGGCACGTGCTTTCTGCCGTCATGCACTGCAAAGGTATGACCTACAAAATCAGGGAAGATTGTAGAAGAGCGGCTCCATGTTTTGAGCACTTTCTTCTCGCCGGCTTCGTTCATAGCCTGTACTCTCTTCAGGAGGACTTCCTGAACGTAAGGACCTTTTTTGATACTTCTGCTCATCGCTTAAGCTCCTCCTTTCCGATTACTTGCCGTTACGGCGTTTTACGATATACTTATCAGTGCGGTTGTGTGTCTTTCTGGTCTTATAACCCAAAGCAGGCTTACCCCATGGGGTAACAGGTCCGGGACGACCAACAGGGGATTTACCTTCACCACCACCATGAGGATGGTCGCAGGGGTTCATAACAGAACCACGAACGATAGGTCTCCAACCCATATGACGCTTTCTACCAGCCTTACCATAGTTCACATTCTCATGGTCAATATTGGAAACTTGTCCAATGGAAGCCATGCACTCAACCGGAACTCTTCTCATTTCGCCAGAGGGAAGACGAATCAAAGCGAACTTATCTTCTTTACCCATCAGCTGTGCCATATTACCAGCACTTCTTACCAGCTGTGCGCCCTTTCCGGGGTACAGCTCAATTGCATGGATGAAAGTACCAACCGGAATATCAACCAATTTCAGAGCATTACCCGGTTTGATGTCTGCATCTGCACCAGAACGAACCACATCGCCAACTTTCAGACCATTGGGAGCGATGATATAACGCTTTTCGCCATCTTCATACTGAACCAATGCGATAAATGCGCTTCTGTTCGGGTCATATTCCAGAGTCAGAACCTTTGCATCCATACCGGTCTTATTGCGCTTGAAATCGATAACACGGTACTTTCTTCTGTTTGCGCCACCTCTGTGACGAACGGTAATGCGCCCATAGCTATTGCGACCGCTTTTCTTTTTCAGCGGTTCAAGCAAGCTTTTCTCCGGTTCAGTTTTAGAGAGTACAGAATAATCTGTAACAGTCATCTGACGACGTGAAGGAGAAGTGGGCTTATAGCTTTTAATTGCCATTTCAAATTCACTCCTTGATGTTTGATTATCGGGGTTTCAATGCTCCACTGAAATGCAGTGGAGAAACAAGGCATTCCCCATAGTAAAGGGCGATTCTTAGAACATTCCTTCAAAGAATTCGATTGTTCCCTTCTTCTTGTCGGCTTTCTTAGTACCCTTCGGATTTTCCGGATTCGGGTTAATGGTAACGATTGCCTTCTTATAAGAAGAAGTCTTACCAACAAATCTGCCCATTCTCTTCTGTCTGCCGTCGCAGTTCATTGTATTGACCTTGACAACTTCTACATTGAAGAGTTCTTCAACAGCAGCCTTGATTTCCATTTTATTGGCATCCTTAGCTACCTGAAAAGTGTACTTATGCAGAGGGAGGTAATCTGTAGCCTGCTCTGTAATGACAGGGCGAATAATAATATCCTGTGCTGCTTTCATTATGCGTACACCTCCTCGATTTTTGCAATGGCATTCTTAGGAGCAATCATCTTGCCACCATTGAGAATGTCATATACATTCAGGGTGTTGACAGCTGCAGTCTTGACACCTGCGATATTGTTTGCGCTTCTGTAGACCTTGGGGTCTGCTTCTGCGGTAACAATGAGTGCTTTCTTCTCTACGCCCAAAGCGTTGAGCATTGCAGCGATTTTCTTTGTTTTGAATTCATCCATTGTGAGAGTATCCAAAACAATGAGATTCCCTTCCTGAACCTTAGTAGAAAGAGCGGACTTCATAGCCAGTCTGCGAACCTTCTTATTCAGTGTATATCTGTAGCTTCTGGGCTTAGGGCCAATTGCAACACCACCATGAACCCACTGCGGAGCTCTGATAGAACCCTGTCTTGCATGACCTGTCCCCTTTTGTCTCCACGGCTTCTTACCACCGCCTCTTACTTCTGTACGAGTGAGAGTGGACTGTGTACCCTGACGCTGGTTTGCAAGGTAGTTGACAACTACAGCATGCATAACGGAAACATTCGGTTCAATGCCAAAGACTGCATCATTCAGTTCAGTTTCGGAAACTTCACTGCCAGCCATGTTGTAAACTTTCACTTTTGCCATTGTTGTTTCCTCCTTCCTTACGCCTTCACACTGTCAACGACAGTAATAATACCGCCCTTAGGACCAGGAATTGCGCCCTTGATAGCGATTAAGTTATTTTCTACGTCAACCTTGACAATTTCAAGATTCTGTACGGTTACATTTTCTGCACCCATATGACCTGCCATGCCCTTGCCCTTGTAGATTCTGGACGGGGAAGAACAAGCACCCATTGAACCAGCCTGACGATGTACAGGACCAGTACCATGAGTTTCCTTCAGTCTGTGCTGATTGTGACGCTTGATAGCACCCTGAAAACCTTTACCCTTGCTGACACCAGAAACATCAACAATGTCACCTACTGCAAAAGTATCAGCCTTAATCAAACTACCAGCTTCGAGGTTGCAATCATCAAAGCGGAATTCTTTCAGGGTCTTCTTGTAACCTGCGTTAGCCTTGTCAAAATGACCTTTCATAGGCTTGTTGACTCTAGTAGCCTTCTTATCACCGTAACCGAGCTGAACTGCTGCATAGCCGTCATTTTCTACAGTCTTCACTTGTACAACAACACAAGGACCTGCTTCAACGACTGTCACGGGAACTACCTTGCCATTTTCATCGAAAATCTGAGTCATACCGATTTTCTTGGCGATAATGCCTTTTTGCATTATAGTTTCCTCCTTATTGGTTATTGGTCGGGATTTCCCGACATGACCTATGGCATTGGTTGGAAGATTCCAACATTACCAGAGGTTTCGGAGCTTACTTAGCCTCCATTACGATGTCTACGCCTGCGGGAAGCTCTAACTTCTGGAGAGTATCCATAGTCTTTGCTGTGGGACGGAGTACATCAATCAATCTCTTGTGGGTACGCTGTTCGAACTGCTCACGGCTATCCTTGTACTTGTGTACTGCACGGAGAATTGTCACAATTTCCTTTTCAGTCGGGAGCGGAATCGGACCGCTGACAGATGCACCACTTCTCTTAGCTGCTTCTACAATTTTAGCTGCTGCGGAGTCTACTGTTGCGTGTTCGTAACCCTTGATTTTGATTCTGATTTTTTCGCTTGCTGCCATTTTTTTCGCCTCCTTGGGGTTGAATGGGGAGGGCGTTCTGTTCAGGAATCCAGTCTTTCCCCTGCCCCGTGTGTATCACAGCGTTCAGGGTAAATAAAAGCCGAAATCTTACATTGGGTCAAGATTTCGGACGAAAGGACAGTATACCAGAAAGCCACAGAAAATCCCTGCAAGCTGTTCACACTCAAAAAAAGCCATGATTCAGCTCTGTTTCTGATGCACTGACTGTGCTGACATTCCTTGTCGCCCAATTTTAAAATCGGACATACTCCACGGAAATTCCCCGACATACCGCCGGCAACCTTCCGTTTCTTCGCATATCATTCGAACGGCTTCTGCCGTACTTTTTATATTCTACCATAAAAAAACAAAAATGTCAAGTGAATTTATATAAAACTTTTGTACACAACTCCATGATATTTTGTGAAGTTTCACCATTAGCATTTTAGAATATTGACAATTTTGGAGAATGTGGTATAATGGAAATCACCTTGATAAGTTTTGATTATTTTCCATGTGCATGAACTGCGAGAGGAGTTGAATAAAATTTATGTCAAAGAAACGAAAAGAAAATATATTAAAGGTATATCAGGTATATAAAAAGCATCCTTTCACCTTACAAGAGTTATTGAAGTTTTCCCCTACACAACACTTTGGTGTGGACAGACAAAAGCGACGTGATGAAGCACTGAATCGACTGCTTGACGAAGATGATTATCTTGATTGTGTCATGTCCGTTGACCATGGTCATCCGGACGGGATGGAATTGCATTGTATTACCCATAGTGGCTTGATATTCATTTTGAATGAATTTAAGTTCAATATTGGTCTGCCTTGTGTGGTCACTGTTCTGAATGCTCGTGTCAATCAGCTTACACGCTATGGAAAAGAAAATTATGAACCTGATGACTATACACTCCAAAAAGCTCGTGAACATGAATCAAATAAAGATAATCTGATTTAGCAAAATTCAGCTCCTGAAAGCCTTCCAACTTTCAGGAGATTTTTTTACATCAATCCACATTGACCCTTAAATAATCCTCCGGATTGACACAGATATTATTCACTCTGACTTCAAAATGACAGTGAGGTCCTGTGGAGTCACCTGTTGAGCCAATCAGCATAATCAATTGACCCTTTTCGACTTCCTGCCCTTCCACAGCGATGACTTCACTCCCATGTGCATATAATGTCCGGTAGCCGTCGGGATGTTCGATAATGACGTAATTTCCATAACCGCCGGAATTCCAACCTGCTCGAATAACTTTCCCAGCTGCGGAAGCGTAAATTTCTGTACCAGTGGGAGCAGCAATATCAAGCCCCTTGTGGTTACGTTCACCGCCGAAATGGTCGCTGATACGTCCGCCATTCACGGGCCATCCGAACATCCCATTTCCATTTACCGTCGTGGTATTGCTTGCAGGCTGTGCGGAATAAGTACCAACGCCAATCTGTTCGGGAATGGGTTCTCTTGTTACAATCGTGCTAAGGGGTTCACGGCTTTGTTCCGTCCCATCAATATAGGTAATTTTCATCTGTGTGGTACGTTCCCCACGGACACCATGAGAAATGACTTTTTCCGTGCCAATGGGTAAGGAAGAAGTTTGTACTTTGATGGTACTGTAGTCAATTTCACTTGTGACTTCCATGGTAGTGGCATAAGCGATAGGCATATAACGCTCTTTTGCACGGATATTGAGAACTGTTCCAATTTCTGGGATTTCCGGAACATCTGGATTTTGTTCTTGTAAGTCCTCTACAGAGATATGATATTTTTTGGCAATCCTGCTCAAAGAATCATTTTCCTGTACCACATATTGTACATCCGTCTTATCGGAAGATTGCATGATACTGACGAAATTTTCCGGTGTTTCAATGGTTTCTTTCAGGTAGACACCGGAACGGTATTCCATTTTTTTGGCATAATATACATCTGTAATATTCTTATCTAATGTAGTCTGGTATTCTTCTAACAGGGCAGAAAGGCGATTTTGAATATCTTCTTTATTCTGTACAGCACCAACGAATTCCCCATCAATATAGATGCCATATGCGCTCATTAACTCATTATGGGAACTAATCAATAATTTATCAGCAATGGAATGCGCTGTAATATACTCCTCATTCTCAGAAATCATTTTCAGGGCATAAACAGGCTTGAAATTGACATCTACATCTTGACCAGTCATGGAAATACGTTGCATGACTTCTTTTTCTGCACTCTGAAATTCACTTTCGTTTTCAATGATTCCCAATTCTTGACCGCCAACCGAAACACTTAAAGCATATTGCATACCCGCTCCATAGTGAATGACAGCAATCAAAAATACAACCGAAACCGTGGCGATAATGTAATTAAATCCAATCTTGAAAAGGCTATGCTCATGAAATAAATACCTTGCAATGACCTGCATAGAATTCAAGGCTTTTCCGTCTCTTCTTGCCTGATGTACGTCATGTATCACAGCCATTCTTGCTTTTTTCCGTTCGTTGGTGATTTGCTGGAATAATTTACCAATCAGCCGAAAAATTCGCTTTATCTGGTAGAACATATACCGCAACATACGGAAAATTCCTCTGCACAGAAGCCACAGCCCTTGCAATAATTTCTGTACAGCTCCAGTTACCATCATACCTAATTGAATTAAAGCTTCCTCAGGGTCATGGTTTTGCATGGGAACTTCTCTCCTTTCGTATTCCAAAAACTACCTTGATTATCATATCACATTATGTACAAAAAATCAAGCCTATTCCGAAAATTCCGAAATTCCGGCATTTTGCACAAAACAATGTTTGATATCTTCCGGAAGTGGTGAATGAATGATATGTATTTGACCGAAAAGGTCAGTATATTCCATTTCCGCACAATGCAAGGCATGACGCTGTAAATCTGTCATATCGCCACCATACAGGAAATCCCCTGCCAAAGGATAACCAATATAGGACATATGCAATCTGATTTGATGTGTCCGCCCTGTTTCAAGCCGAAATTTCACAAGGGAATATTTTCCTCCACGCTTTATCACTTCAAAGTGAGTGACTGCCGTTTTTCCGTTTGGGGTAATGCGCCTTACAATAATGGAATCTTCACACCGTCCAATTGGTGCATCAATCGTGCCGGAATCGGGGGGATTTCCCGAAACAAGGGCAATATATTGTTTTTGCAGTCTATCCGGCAAACTGGAAGCGGAAACGGCATTCTTAGCAACGCAGATTAAACCAGAAGTATCATTATCAAGCCTATGAACCGGACGGAATGTCAAGTCTGGATATTGCGCTGTAAATGCGTTTCCCAATGTGTCAGTATGATGGCATTGGCTTGGATGGACAGGCATTCCGGCGGGCTTGTCAAAAATCAAGGCTTCTTCCGTTTCGAATGCTAAGGGGACAATTAAATCAGGGTTGGGAATGATTTCGCTTTTGTCCTCCATATGAATATGAATGCAGTCCCCTTGTCTCACAATGTCAACGGTTCTCAATAATTTTCCATTCCGTGTTAAGCCGTTTTCGGTGTGTTTGAGTCGGGTCAATTGCCGGTGGGAAATTCCGCAGTCTTTCCGGAGGAATATTTCTGCTTTGCATGGTTCAGGGCGATTCATGATAAATTTCAAGTCAGGCATATCAATTCCTCCTGTGCATATTCTTTCATACGGATTTGTAAGAATAAAATAACCTCTGTCATAATTTTCGGCAATATGAAGGGAATTGTCACAATTGGCAATGCTAATGGCAAATATCCCAATAACAGGGCAAATAATTTCTTGTGATGCCCTGCAAGCATTTTTTCGGATTTTCTCACCGCACGGAATACCGAAATTTCGGGATTCTCCAAATATAAAAACGGCACTGCCAATAATCCAATTGTGAACCGTACCCAAAATACCATTGTCCAGAATAACAACATCATTGCTTGAATGGCAATGAATAACAGAATTCCGCTTTCTGTCACAGCAATGCTTCTTTGCAGGGCGAAATATGCTAAAATTCCAGCAACTGCACAAGGGGTTAATATCAGCCACCTCAATAATGCAATCATTCCAAAAAAATACATTGCATGGAAAAATTCTCCTGTTGTTGCGAAATATTTTCGCTTTTGTTTTTCCATTCCTAACAATGCCGTGAACCAGCTCCACACTCCACAACGAATCGGCAACAATGCCGAAAAGCTCAAAATCCCCCATAAAATGCCAAATATTACCCACATGGTATGATTTCCCATTAACAAGGCTTTTGGGGTCATGGATTTCCTTGCGATTAAAATAGCTCCTAATATCAATGGTACAATTCCGGTTACGGTCTCCACAATCGGACATAATACCGCCGTTCGGAATGCCCCCAAATAATGCCCTTTGAGTGAGTGACGAGAAAATTCATGCAGTTCACGAAAAAACACCCTGCCTCATCCTTTCATGAGAAATTTAGTTTCTTGAATATGGTGTCATTCCCAGTATTTCAAATGCCTGCGAACGCTGCCACATCTGCGCCGTGAGAAGAATTTCAAATCCTTCACCAGCTTCACTATGTAACTGCGTTGCTGAATATTTCGGCAAACCAAAACAAGCCAATAAATTGCTAATCACTCCGGCATGGGTAATCACGGCACAATGTGCAAAATCATTTTCCATCATGTCCAATAAAATGGTATTGATTGCCTTATATGAACGAATGCAAAGCTCCTCTGCGCTTTCCCCTTCTGGTGGTCGGATTTCAGGTGAACCGCCTTTCAGCCATGCCCTGTAGTCATCCCTTCCAACAAGTTCCAATGCAGACTTTCCCTCAAAGATGCCAAAATTCAATTCTCGCAAATCTGGTGAAAGATACAGTGGGACTTCTGGAAACAAAATTTCCGCTGTCTCTGTACAGCGTGACAAGGGACTGCTATAAACTCTTTGGACTCTTGGATATTCATATTGGTCAAGCTTTCCAGCCAATTCCGCACAGCCCATATCTGTCAAGGGGTAATCTGTACTGCCAATATAAATTCCTTCATCATTCGCCTTTGTTCTCCCATGACGAAATAAACTGATATGATATGCTCTCATAAAATATAACCTCCTGTACAGGAAATTCAACTCCCTGCAATATTTTGATAAGATTTCACAAAAATCATGTACATTTTTTGTCTTTGTTGTTTTTTTATACAAGTTTACTGAAAAAAAATGAATATAATTCACACAACATTCCCACTTTACAAATAGTATAATTTGCGGTATAATATATAGTAAAGTAGAATATGTCAAGATAATGCCCCTTTATACTTTGACAAATTCCAGAAAGGAGCTTTTGCACTTATGAATTCCGATTTTCCTAGAATTATTGCTCTCCAGCGGAAAGAGCGACAAATCAGCCAAAAACAAGCAGCTGCTGACCTCGGCATCTCTCAGGCTCTGCTTTCTCATTATGAGAAAGGTATCCGTGAATGTGGGCTTGATTTTTTGGTTAAGATTGCAGATTATTATAATGTTTCCTGTGATTATCTGCTTGGACGCACCCCAGAACCAGAAGGAAAAACGATTTCTATTGAAGATATTCCAGATGATGACGGAAATAACAGTATGCCCAGTCCGGAAGTTGTGGCTTTCAATCGTAAAATTATCAATAATTCCATCAGTCTGCTTTTCTCCCTTGCACAAAAAGCCAATAGCATTACCCTCATCAAGGAAATGTCTTCTTATTTAATGCTGAATGTTTATAAGCTCTTTCGCATTGTCTATAATGCCAATCCTCATAATGACCAAAAATTATTTTCCGTTCCCAAAGTTGTCGCCAATGATGATGCTAGTGCCATTGTCAGCATGAATGAAGCCAATATCAAGGCGGCTTCCAGTGGCATTCCCATTGGGGAAAATGATTGTGTCAAGGATTCAGAGGTATTATATCTCACTACTGCTATTTTGTCACAAACCTATCCGGAATATTCTTCTTCCTTGCTGAATTTAATCAAAATCAGTGAGGATAGTATCGATAAAAAACGTAATGCCTGATTCATGGTATTGTCAGAACGGGAAAGATATGGTATCTTTCCCGTTTTTTGATTAAATCAATGGATTGATAATGAAAAAAATCGGTGTGAACAAATTCAGTAAGTATACAACCAGACATACGCCCCAATAACCACAGAATGCTATCCCCAGTACAATCAGCTGTTGCAATTCCAGTGTCCCTACTTGTGTCATGTAGTAGGATACTAAAAGTCCTGTGAATGTTATCGACATTCCAATGCATTTCGCCCTTCCAAAATATTGGTACAATGTCGAACCAAAAGGCTTTACTAATGGAATGGTTATCCACCACATAATTGGTAAAAGTTCTTCTACATCCTTATCAAGAGGAAATTCACAAATTTTACAGGAAAGCGCAAAAAAGACCATCATCAATACACATCGGCATACCACTGAACCCCTTGACTTGGTTTTTGCACTTCCATACATCATGACAAGCTCAAAACTTTCCCCTTCCCATTTTTCTTTCATTCCCAGATAATTCGCAAATAATACACTAATGAGCATCCCCAAAACCTGAAAGACTATCATCAGATTCCCCACTGTGAAATATTCCCTGATTTCTTCCGGCAATTCCTCCAAAGGTATCACAGGAAGGTCATAATTCTGGCATGGCACTAACCAGAGAAATGCACCATATCCCAATACCAGCAAAACCCCTATGGGACGCATCAATTTTCCCATGTATTTCCCTGCTTTGATAATCATTAAATCAATCGCAAATGTGTAATAAAAGCCTAATGCACTCAACCAAAATATCCCATGTTCAGAAAATTTTTGCCATTCATTCTCATGCTGGTAAAACACCATAAACCCCAATAAATACAAGCCAATGGCAATCATGAAATTGCAACATTTTTCAATGCTCATGGATGTTCGGGTAGAAGCCCATATTTCCTTACTGAGGGATGTAATTTTTTCGCCCATTGCATTGGGCTTTTCCACGGTGATGTCTTCGCCTTTTTCGATTTTTTTCACTATCTGAGCATAGAATGAAGTTTCGCTCATTTGCTTCATTCGTTGTTCAATTTCGGTTTTGATTTTGTCAATCTGTTTTTGATAGCGGTCAATCGAACGGCTGTAAAAATAGCGGAACAATGCATAAACTTCATAAACCAGAAAGAATACAATTGTAATCATGGTCAGTTCTATCAAATATGGTAAAATCTCCCAATTGCATAACGTAGCCAAAAAATCTTCCCAATATTCATGAAATACAAATAGCCCCGCAAAAAGAAGCACGGCAAAAATTTTTTTTGCTACGAGACTGTTTCGCCTTTGCTGATAGAATGTATTGGAATCAATCGCTGAATCGTAGGTTGATTGTAATTCATCAAGGATTTCTTTTGTTTCCTGCCCCACATTATTGTACTCTCTGCTAATATCAATGAAAGCTTGTGATAATTTCATGGTTTATCCTTCTCCTTCCTGTAATCCAATGTACTTCAAATACCCAATGGGGACGGTTTTATTCAAAAATTGGAATCCCCACATTGCATCTGAATGATTGGAATAAATACAGTCTGTTGCATTAGGATTGATTAAGCCAAGATGCGCCATAAAAATATTACTTCTGTTATAGGTCTGGAATTCTGCGGAAAGTATTTGTAATCTTGAAAAAAGTTTCCTTTGCTGTTCAATGGGGGCGGTACTATCCAATAATACCGCTTTGATACGGCTTTTCAATTCGTTGCAGTGTTCGCCTTTGTAGGTGTAAAGTTCAAGATTTTGCTGTAACCAATACAAATAAGACATTGTTCCATAATCATGGTAATATTGACGGATTTTTTTCTTGTGCTTTTCATCTGCATGACTTTCCAGAAAATCGAATAACAATTCAAAACGTTCATACAACACAGATGATAACAGTCGGTAAAACGGTCTGACGGATTCTTCATATCCCCACATACAAAGAATCGCTAAAAATTCCCAATCGTCCACAATCGGCACTTGTAATGGTGTCGGGAGATAGAGCGTGTTTTTCTCCCTCAAAAGATAATCAATCAGTTCATTCACATTATGACAGCCACAGTAAACAGTGTTCTGGCTCTCCGAAAAGCGAAATTCTTTCAACCATCTGCAAGCAATTTTCAAGCCGTCAATACTATCCTGTGAATACTTTGTGATTTGTTTCAGGGCTTTCAATTCTGTCTCTTCATAATGGGGTTGATGCTGATACCATTCCAGCATGATTTCAGAGACAAGAAAACTATCACAAATTTTGGTAATCCTGCCACGATTCAACATTCTTGTGACAGTATTTCCTAATTCCCTGATATTGTGAAACTGAAACCCCTGCCATGCAAACCATTGGTAATGGTTCAATCTCATAATCACCTTGGCAAGTCCGACATCATTCCAGAAAGGTGTCTGCTTTTCAGTTTTCCCGACTGCGTAACGCTTCATAATATCATCAAGGAAACGTGTGGTTTCAAATTCTGCACTTTGTGAGGAAAAAAAATCTTTGATATAGCCATTATAGAGTAATTCTTTTGCGGAATTCCAATTTTCACGAGTCCAAAGCAACTGCGCCACTTCTTCAGAATCCCAGCATTCTTTTCTGAAAAGTTTTAATGCCCTTGTGAAAATTTTCGCATCCTGATAATTTCCGATTTCGTGCGCTAATGACCTGTCACCAGCAAGCCAACGTTTGACTTTTTCATACTGGAAACGCTGAATAATATCATATTGCAGTAACCCACGAATCAATATTTCAAAAAAACTTTCATCTTTGCGGATTTCATCCAATTCATAGTAGGTATTACTCATCATTGCATGGTTAATTCTTGCCCTCTGTTCTTCTACCCCCATACGGCTATAATGTCGCAGTAAATCCGAATACATCATATGACCTTTGTACAATGTCCAGAGTGTTTGCCCAAATGAATAATAATCCGATGCCGGAACAATTTCATTTAACATCAATTCCGGCGCATAATAGCCTAATGTTCCAGTTTTGGTTTTATCAATCGTGAATTCATCCCCACGCAAAGAACAGGTAATTCCAAAATCACCAATGACAACTTCTCCATGATACCAGTATAAATTATCCGGCTTGACATCTCTATGCACAAATCCAGCTTCATGGAATTGGTGCAAGGCTTCATTGATTGCCGGAATCACTTTCCTGCATAAAATATAATAGGGAATTTTCCCCTGTTGTTTGCCTAAGTCACCCTCTTCACAAAAAGGATAAATTTCTACATAATAATCTTGACCATTGATATTCACCGTGCCATAATCCAGCAAAGGCAATATATGCGAATTGGGTTCATGGCTTGCACGGGTCAGAAAATTCAATACCTTTTCACGGCTTTTTCTCTTGGTAATACTATCTTTTGGAGTAACGGATTTCAGGATTCTTGCAACTAAAGGCTCATTATCATTTTGTGAATGACAGCGATAAATTTCAGATTCTCCACTATCCGCACTTACCACTTGTTTCCCATCAATCAAAAATGTTTCCCCTTTGGCACTGGTAAATTGCACTGTACCATACAAAAGCACTTTCTTTCCGGTCTGCATTTGCTGTATGGTTTCCTGTTGTGGGACGGTGGGAATTCGTTGGTTATTGTCCACTTGTGGGACGGTGGGAATTCGCTGGTTATTGTCTACTTGTGGGACGGTGGGAATTCGTTGGTTATTGTCTACTTGTGGGACGGTGGGAATTCGCTGGTTATTGTCTACTTGTGGGACGGTGGGAATTCGTTGGTTATTGTCTACTTGTGGGACGGTGGGAATTCGTTGGTTATTGTCTACTTGTGGGACGGTGGGAATTCGTTGGTTATTGTCTACTTGTGGGATGGTGGGAATTCGTTCAGAGTCCCATTCATCATCATCTCCATGAATGACAACAGGAACAGACGACACAAAAGGCTGTTCCGGCTTATCAGATTCTTCATTTGGAAGTGTACGATTCTTAAATGAAAAATTGGAATTGTTGAGATTATTCTCCATTTGTCGCTGTCACATCCTTCCTGATGAGAATGACACTAATATTATCTTTTGAACCATATTCCATTGCAGATTCTTTCAATTTCAGGCAACATTCATTCAAGTTTTCACTGTTGCGGTAAGCTACCAATATATCACGAATTTGTTCTTCCTTCAAAGCATCACTGATACCATCAGAACAAATCATGAACAAATCACGCTCTTGCATATCATCTGAAAAATCTACCACTCTGGGATTGACTTTCCCATCCAGTCCCAAACAATTGGTAATCACATTTTTTCTTTCGTGGTGAAATGCTTCCTCTGGGGTAATTTCTCCAGAATCCAACATTTCTTGTACTAGTGAATGGTCTTTTGAAAGGCGCATCAAATATTGATAGCGTAACCGGTAGACACGACTGTCACCCACATTGCACACAAATAAATGTTCATCATCTGCATAAATTCCAGCGATTGTTGTGAAAAGGGCATTCGGGGTATGTTCTTTTACTTTGGTCAAATATACCTTTTCATTGGCGGATTCTATGGCTTCAATGACATCATCCATTTGTTTCCCTTCATGATAAGTTTTCCTTGCGAATACTTCACAGGAGATTTCAGCGGCTCTGTCACCGCTCAGCCTTCCCCCTACACCATCACAAACCGCAACACTGATATAAGGCGTTTCCAATGTTCCACTGATTACCCCTTTGGAAAGTAATTTTGTTCCAATGACTGCACGGTCATCATTATGGTCTTCACTTGCTCCAATATCAACTAATCCGGCATACTTCCACATATTTAAGCCTCCTTGGTGAGATTCACAGCTCCGTCTACAGTTTCTACCTTAGTAAATTTCACAGCTCCATCCACAGTATCTACTTTGATAATGTCCCCTTCCTGACAGGATGCTTCAAAAATAAATTCTGCTAATGGATTGATATATTTTTCTTCCATCATGTTGCCAATTCCACGACCGCCCATTTCCAGCACTTCATCACAATCAGAAAGCTTATCATAATATTCTAATGCCGTTTCAGAGGTTTTCACTTCAATTTTATTTTGCTTGGCGATTCTGGTATTGATTTTATTCACCTGTCCACGAACAATGGCTTTCGCTGCTTCCGGACGAATAAAATCATAGACAATCAAATTATTGCCGATACGGTTCAAAACTTCCGGTTTGAAATGGTTTTTAATAGCGGCAATCACTCTGGGCTGAATCTCTTCATAGGTTTCACTTGGAAATACAAGCTGTTCCCTGCGTTCTCTTCCATCTGCATCAATATATTGTCTGGTAATGCCTAAATTGCTGGTAAAAATAATCAATGTTTCAGAGAAATAAACCGTATTTCCCTGACCGTCTGTCATTCGTCCGTCTTCCAAAATCTGTAAAAATTTATCCATAATGGAAGGATGCGCTTTTTCAATTTCATCAAATAGCAAAATAGAAAAAGGTTTTTCCTTGATAGCATTCGTCAATTGTCCACCGGCTTCATACCCTACATACCCTGGGGGCGCACCAAATAATTTCTGGTCTGCGTGGGCTTCGGAAAATTCACTCATATCAAAACGAATACAATTATTCTCATCTCCGAAAAGTTGTTCTGCCAAAGCCTTGGTGAGTTCCGTTTTTCCTGTACCCGTAGGCCCTGCAAAAAATAAAACACCTCTTGGCTTATTCTGTCCGGATGAATGCTGTAAACCTGATAAGCCTGCTACTGCTCTTTTCACAACGTTGACGGTTCTGGCAATTGCCAAATCTTGTCCCATGACACGCTTTTTCAAAAGCTCTGCTAGATTGGCGATTTTCTCACGGTCAATGGAATGCCACATATTTTCAATAATGCCATATTTATAAATAGACACTGCATCCAATAATTCCGTATCGGGCTTTTTTTGGAGCAATCTCTGATATAAGTTCCTAAGTTCTTTCAATTCACGGTGTTTCAAGCCATCTGTCACGTCAATGAACTTATCGTGTACTTGCATCAATGCTTCATTTTCTTGAAATTCCGTATATTCCTTATCAACAAAAATGGTTCTCATTTCCTTATCAGGGTCAGGAATGGAAATGGTACGGACATTAGGATTATTATAGAAAAACCATGCCGGCAAATCGTTGAATTTTTCAACTACCATTATCAAAGTATTGAATTGTTCATTGATTTTGGCAGCGTTCAAAGAGGCAAATAATAAATTGAGGAACATTTTATTCTCTTCCGGTTCAAGGGTTGTCGGAGAGGAAATATACCGTGAAACGAAATTCATGACAACTGTCACAGGCTTTTCACGGTCAGTATCAACCAATGCATTCCGGATTGTCGAAGAAAGCCGTTCAATGTCATCTAATTTGCAAGCTTTGCGAAAAATCCTATCTGGAGAAAATGAAAAGCTTTCATCTTTATCAGGCTTGCCGTATTTTCTGAGCATTTCCTCCACATTTCCATAAGCATCCCCGAAACGGTTATAAATTCCTGTTGCAGGGTCACAGAACATGAATTCATAGTCACAAGTCCCATGATTTTCATTGAAAAGCTTGAATAATGTCATATTCAAGTCAACAAATGCCATTGGGGTCATATTTTCTTCCCCTTCCGGATACACTGGGTAGAAATCATTGATATTTCCCTCTAAGATGAATGTACTCTTGATACCCTTGAAACTAGCAATTTCCCTCTGCCATTTCGGGACGGTTTGTTTCTGCATAAATTATACTCCTTTCCGGTGGTGAATGCCAACGGAAATCAATTGATTTCCCATATAAACATTTTGTATGATACGCCCTTGTTTGAGATAGGTTTCATATTCTGTTTGGTATTGCTTTTTCAGATAAATGATATTCTGATTCAGAGAACCACGCAACACGGCGGTTTCCTCATTCAGTTCCTGTATGTATCGCCCATCAATCAAGACAGCAATATTTTTTTGCAAATCTTCCAACATTGACGGACTCCATAATTTTTTCAATTCCTGCATGGTGTAACCAGTATATACCAGAATATCTTCCGTGATTTCCTGTAAGCCCTCTAATAATTGCAATAATTCTTCTGGTTGTTCGAGGGGGTCTCCTCCTGTAATGGTGATGCCTTCAATGGGTTGCTGTGCGTGGATATTCTGAATCATTTGCAGAATCGTTTCCACTGGTCTGTTTTTTCTTCCGACTGTATCCCATAATTCCGGATTGGCACAGCCCTTGCAATGCTTTGTACATCCCACTGTCCAAATGACAAGCCTTTTGTGAATTCCCAATGATACAACCGGAAATAATATCCTGTCAATGTACATTTCAATCAATTCTGACAATAAAGGATACTGTATTTGCTAATGTCAAAATTTTTCCATTTTCCAATAAAACAGGTTCACCAGAATTGAGAATCATTCCATTATATTTGGTTTGATTTGTCCGGCTCATATGACGAAGTACCCATGAATGATGTTCGAATGTAATCCCGCAATGTTCGCCGGAAACAGTTCTCATATCTCTGGACTGGAAAAAATCAGCTCCATATTTCCCATATCTGCCAAGCGTTCCGCCTTGCTGGTCAATTTCAATCCGGAAATGGGTGTTCATTTCCTCTAAGTACAAACGATTTCCCTTTACAGGGGCTTGCATTGGCTGAGGTGCGTTGACAGAGGATGAATTTTCCACGGTTCGGGTTTCAATCTGCCACAAAAAGCCGTCAATCGGGTGTTCTTTTCGACAGCCATTACAGAAAAATCTTGTTACTGTTCCATTGGGTAAGATAGTTTTGGTCTGTGATTCTGGACAGAGAACAAAGTATTCCATTCCATTGGAAACAGGGGCTGTCACCTGTGGGACAGTTGGTGCAGATGCCGGAATATCAACGACAACAGTGTGATGCTCTTCCATCAGAGGTTCTGCACAAATTTCACAAAAATCTGTTCCCGGTTCATTTTCATAACCGCATTGTTTACATTTGATAAAAGCCATTGTTTAACTCTCCTTACGCATCGTTTTCAATTCCTGACGTTTCTGTTGCTTTTTCGCTCTTGAACCGGAATGTTCCTGTAATCCGGAACGAGTACGGATTTTTTTATTAAATCGCTTATCAGGAGGCATATGCTTTCTGGTTTGCAGAATCACTCCACGGAGGGCGAGTTCTGCGGTAATTTCGGGGTGCATCTGACAAAATGCACATTGTTTTTGAAATAACTTTTCGTCTTCCTCTGCTGAAATTTTATCATCAAAGCCGATACCTACCACACGCATGGTCACTTGTTGTTCATCAGAGACAAATACATGAATTGCTGTATCATCCCCGACACCATAAAGCACTTGATGATTGTCTGCTTCTTCCAATTGTTCAGAAGATACAATCTGATAGCCGTGCTGGCTCATCACGTCATCAATTTGTCTGCGGATATATTCACGGGAAATCTGATTTTTAGCAAGTTCTTTGGCTTCTTCCATGGCGGTCTGAATTTCCTCCAATGACGAAAAGTCCGTGATGGCTTTCAAGGGAATGGGAGAATCAAAACATTCCTGACAATATTCTTCATAGGCATCAGACAGATATTCCATTTCATTGTGAATCTGCATGGAAATTTTGCTGTATTCCTCGTGAAGTCTCTGCAATTTCCGACTTTTTTCATCAAGGGGAATATCACTTTTTTCCAATTTCTGTAAATCATGATTCAATAAGAGTATGGTATTTTTGTGCGTGCCTGTCATGGGTTCACAGTTCAGAAATTCTGTCATTTCCTCACTGAAAGCCTGATATTGTTGCTGTACTTCTTTTTGGGAAATGGCTGGTACTTTGGGAGCTGATGTTTCAGACATTCTACGAATTTGAACTTGATGAGCATTCCCTAATTTTCTGCTTTCTCTTTGCAACTCACTAAAATGATAGGCTGTTTTGACAGATTCCATTCGTTTTTGTTCCGACTGCATTTTACCATGAAATTCCTGCATGATGAGAGTATGTGTTTTTCGAATCGATTCCATGTCAAGCAGTTCATTTCCATGTTTGACCTGTCTCAAGAGTTTTTGCAATTCTTTTTTGCAAGATTTCTGTAATTCCTGCATATTCACGCACATTTCCACCTCGTGAATTGATTTCTGAATCATTTCTGCTAATTCACGCCGTCCCTGTCTTGCATTCATCAATTTTGTCAATTCCTGCTGACGAATTGCAGCAGTATCTACTTTTGGACCACTCAAATGCTGACACCTCCTAAATTTATCATACCTGTTTTCATTCTACCATATCTCATGAAATTTGTCAAGAATTGCACCATTTTATTCACAAATATTGTTTTTTTCGTGCAAAGAAAAATTGCTTGTTATCACCTGTTCCGGACATACCGCCCGACACTTCCCACAGCGAATGCATTCACTGCTATTCAATTCTTGGGGGACATTTAAAGCCATGGGGCAAACTTTTTCACAAGCATGACAATGCGTACATTGCATGGCATTGACGTGCATCTGATGGAAGGAAAAGCGATGGAACAACGAATAAAATGCACCCAATGGGCAAACATACCGACAGAAAAAACGGCTGATTTTCATTGCCCCTATGATGACAACTACCAATAAGAATACCTTCCAATAAAATAGCGTTCCTACCAATTTTCGTAACTGTTCATTCACTGCTACATGAAATAAACCGCCTTCCATTGTTCCTGCTGGACAGATGTATTCACAGAACCATGGTTCACCTGTTCCATATTGGTCAGTAATCACCGCCGGAAACAGTAGCACCAAAAACAATAATATCCCATATTTCAAGTATCTCAACGGCTTATCGATTTTTTTCGGAATGCTGATTTTCTTCACTGGAATTTTATCAAGCAAATCTTGAAACAAGCCAAACGGACACAGAAACCCACATATCAACCGCCCTAATAATACCCCAAATACCATTAAAGTCCCCAATGCATAAAATGAGATTTTATGCTTCTGTCCGCCTGCTACGGTCTGTAATGCGCCAATCGGACACGCTCCCAATGCGGAAGGACACGAGTAGCAATTCAAAACCGGCACACAAATTCCCTTGCTCTTTCCGGTGTAGATTTTCCCTTTCATGATTCCCATGAAATAGCCATTGAAAAAGACCGTTGCAATTATCTGCACCAAAAGCCGGAATTTCCCCTGCTTTTTTACCCGATTCCGATGCATTCCAGACATATCCTCACCGCCTTATTCAAGACTTCTACCAATTCCCCTCTCATGATTCCCAATATCATCAATGCCATTCCAGCCAATAATACAATCAGCCTTAAAAATATCAATTCTGTTTCTTTTTTCATCAAATCATCTCCAAATCTATTATACTATACTCCATTTCAAAAGTCAATCATGAAAAAACACAAACCCCCCTCTGCAATCGCAAAGGGGGCTTGCATGAAAATATAAAAGGAGAGTTATAAAGACAATTAGATTGTAAAGAACTTACTCAATTGGGATATACTTCTTTTCGGGAACAGTCGGTTCTTTTTTCGGAATCTCCAAAGTCAGAACACCATCCGCAAACTTCGCTTTAATATCGTTCTCGGTAACAGACTTGTCAACGTAGAAACTACGGCTATAAGTGCCGGAAAAACGCTCACGGCGGATATACTTTCCATTCTCATCCTGAACATCATTATTTTGTGCAGTTTCCGCACTGATAGTCAGGCAACCATCATTCAATTCCACTTTCAAATCCTCTTTCTTCACACCAGGAAGGTCAACTAACAGTTCATAGCTTGTTTCTGTCTCCTTGACATCGGTTTTCATCGGATGCATAGGCGGACGGTATGGGGCACGATTCTCTTCAAATGGACGGTCAAAAAAGTCATCAAAACCATTTCTTCTAAACATTTCAGGTACAAACAACATAAGTCAAAACTCCTTCCAAAATTATTATCATTCATGGAACTGGGATTTTATTCATCACCTTTGAGGGGAGTTCCTTTTGGATGTTCCCTCTCTGGTACTCTTCCCTTGTTCTGACTCTATTATACCACTGAATTTTAGCACTGTCAAGGGGCGAGTGCTAAGTTTCAGGAAAGATTCACATTCTTTCATGAAGTTTTCACATTTTTCAAGTGATTGTCATTTTTTGCTAATTCCACACAAATCCTTGACAACTTCTCCTGCAATAATCAGCCCCACCACAGAGGGAACAAATGCCGTTGACCCCGGAATATCACGGCGGACGGTGCATTTTCTGGTATCTGGGGGACAAATGCAATGATGACGACAGGAAATCGCCATATCTTCAATCGGTCGGATGGGTTGCTCTTCGGAATAGACCACTTTCAGCTTTTTAATGCCACGTTTCCGGCACTCATAGCGAATCACTTTCGCAAGGGGGCAGACCTTTGTATCATAAATATCAGCCACCCGAAATGCAGAGGCATCCAATTTATTTCCTGCACCCATAGAGCAAATAATCGGTGTGCCGGTTTCTTTTGCCCTCATGATAAGCTCTAATTTTCCGGTGACGGTATCAATCGCATCAATCACATAATCGTATTGTGTGAAATCGAACTGGTCGGCGGTATCCGGCATATAAAAGCACTTGTAAGTATTGACTTTTGTTTCGGGGCAAATGTCATGAATTCGATTTTCCGCAACATCTACCTTATATTTTCCAACAGTCGAACGGACTGCAAAAATTTGTCGATTGAGATTAGTTAGGCATACACGGTCATCATCAATTAAATCTAATGTGCCAACTCCGCTTCTTGCCAAAGCTTCCACGGCATAACCTCCAACACCACCAATTCCAAATACTGCCACTCTTGCATTAGCAAGGCGTTCCATACCGTCTTTCCCTAATAATAATTCCGTTCTTGAAAACTGATTCAACATGATGTTTCACTTCTCCCTTCTCCGGATTTTGTGCCATGGTTGGTGATACCTTCGTCAAAATCATCTAAGAAATGATGATATTCGTCACCCAAATGATACGAAATAATCGTCTTCAAATTGACATTTTCCACACTGCGGAAAATATTCATATCCACAGCCGGATTGATTTTCCGGAGCTGTCTCAATAACATCTTGATTTCCTGACGTTTGGAATTTGCAATTTCGTTTTCACTTGTCCATTTTTCCGTCAAGAGACAGGCACATTGAATGAACTCCAAATGATTGTACTCTTTCCATTTGATAATATTTTCTTCCCTCACCAAGTACATGGGACGGATTAACTGCATCCCCTCAAAGTTTTCGCTGTGAATTTTCGGCATCATGGTTTGCACCTGTGAACCGTACAGCATCCCCATTAAAATGGTTTCAATGACATCATCAAAGTGATGACCCAAGGCAATTTTATTGCATCCCAATTCCTGCGCCATATGATACAAATACCCCCTGCGCATTCTGGCGCAAAGATAACATGGATTCTGTTCAATTTTCTTGACAGCGGAAAAAATTTTCGTCTCAAATACATGAATCGGAATCCCCAATAATTCTGCATTCTCGATAATTTTCTGACGGTTTCGCTCATTGTATCCGGGGTTCATCACAATATATTCCACTTCAAAGGGGAATTTGCTGTAACGCTGTAATCTTTGGAGACACAATGCCATTAACATGGAGTCTTTACCGCCGGAAATGCAAACAGCGATTTTGTCACCTTCCTGTATCAAATCATATTCTTTGATACCCTTTAAGAATTGATGCCAAATGGGACGGGCAAATTTTTTCACAATCGTTTCTTCAATTGGATTTGGTACAACCATAATTATTTCCCCTCTTGGTTAAATTTGGGTTCACAAGTCAAATTGATACCTAAACGCTTGAAAATACGCTCATCCACTGCGGACAAAATCACCGTGGAATGCACTTCACAACCCCATAATTTAGAAATTTGTTCCATTGCTTTTTTGGCATTTTCGTCAGTAGTGGCACAAATTGCCAATGCATACAGCGTTTCATCTGTGTGAATGCGTGGGTTGTTATTGCCTAAATGCTGTACTTTCAAATTCTGGATAGGCTCAATGACGTGCGGGGACATCAATAATGTTTCATCCGGCAATCCTGCGAAATGTTTCAGGGCATTCAGCAACAAGGCGGAACACGCCCCCAACAAATCAGAAGTGCGCCCTGTTAAGATTGTACCGTCTTGCAATTCCATTGCGGCAGCTGGTGCGCCTGTATCCTGTTCTTTCTGCAAGGCAGCAGCAACGACTTTTCTGTCATCTGTAGAAACTTTCGCCTGATTCATCAATAATTCCAACTTATAAACTTCATCTTCCGTAGATGTTCCCTTTTTTCGTCCACAAAGTGCGGTATAATAACGTCTGATAATTTCCTGCTTTGCATCCTCACAGACAATTTCATCATCAATGATACAATTTCCTGCCATATTAACCCCCATATCTGTAGGGGATTTATACGGCGATTCTCCGAGAATTTTTTCAAACATGGCATTCAGCACGGGGAAAATTTCAACGTCTCTGTTGTAATTGACTGTCGTCTTTCCGTAGGCTTCCAGATGGAAAGGGTCAATCATATTCACGTCATTCAGGTCAGAAGTCGCCGCTTCATAGGCAATATTGACCGGATGTCTTAACGGTAAATTCCAGATGGGGAACGTCTCAAATTTTGCATAGCCGGCATTGATTCCCCTCTTGTGTTCGTGGTAAATCTGTGAAAGGCAAGTCGCCATTTTTCCGCTTCCGGGGCCGGGGGCTGTCACAACCACCAGACGGCGAGATGTTTCAATATAATCATTCTTGCCATAGCCCTTATCGCTCATAATCAATTGCAGATTGGAAGGATAGCCCTTGATAGCGTAGTGATGGTATACCTTAACCCCCAATGCCTCTAAACGGCTCTGGAAAGCTTCTGCGGTGGGCTGGTTGTCGTAACGTGTCAGAACCACACTGGAAACATAAAGTCCAATTTTCGTGAATACATTGAAAAGGCGAATCACATCTACATCATAGGTAATTCCCAAATCACCACGGACTTTATTTTTTTCAATATCCGCCGCATTGATAACAATGACAATCTCTGCTTCATCCTTCAATTGCAATAACATCTGTAATTTGCTGTCAGGCTTAAACCCCGGAAGTACACGAGAAGCATGGAAATCATCAAATAATTTCCCACCAAATTCCAGATATAATTTATCACCGAAATGCGCTATTCTTTCACGGATATGCGCAGACTGCATTTTCAAATATTTTTCATTATCGAATCCGATTTTTCCTGAACTCATAAACATCAATTTCCTTTCATTTCCAAAATGTGACAGGGTTTCTTTACATTAACTATTTTATCATATCACAATCAGGGCAAAAAATCAAGGGGCTATGTAAAAAAAATCACTCAGCCCCTAAAAATTATTTCATGCGCCCAATCCCAAAATAACCGCCAAAATCCCTGCTCCGGAAAGTATCATAAAAATAAAATTTTTCTTCATCAATGCTTTTTCCGATAGCATCAATGACAGGGAGGTCAAAAAAACGCCAATCAATTGACATAATCCAATCCAACGGAAATGATGCACTCCCCTCCAAAGTGGGAACATGACAACACTCAACCATAAGGATTCCCCGAAAACAATCGCAAATTTTCCCCTTTTTCCTGTATTTTCTCCCAAAACAAGAAAAATTATCAGCAATACTAACATCAATGGTACAGAAAACATACATTGTAAATAAGCATGGGACATATCACCATATTTCCCCAACATGGCAATTTCTAAAATAATGGAAGTCACTGACAGCATTGTTTCTGTATCCTCTAACTTATCTCCCACAATAAAAAACAGTATCCATAGCGAATGATACAAAATCAGCCCAAAATCAATGATACTATGAAGCAGTGGATGCACTTCTTCCCACGTCATATGCCATAATAATGACACTGCGGTCAAAATCACAGGTATCATTGTGAGAAAATCAAAAATTGTAACTGGATTATCGACTTTTATCGTTTTTTTCACTGGTGGAGGTAAATTTTCTTTTTTTTCCTCTTTTTTCTCTTGTTTTTCTTCCAATTTGACACTAAACGTAGATGGGATATATTGTCCATCATTGTCAATTCTTCGCCTTCTTGCATAGTATTCCTCACGACTGACAGGAAGAACACGAGGAATTTTTTTAGGTCTTTCTTCCTCTGAAGGCTTTTCCTCTGGAATATCGGGTAATTTCTCTTGATTCAATGGTATCACCTCATTAGATAAGCCTGTAAAAATATTGAATATATTCTATTATACCATAAATTGCCCAAAAAGTAAACATTTTTTTAAACTTTCTTTCAAACAATAGCATAATCTCTACATTTTTTGGTTTTTTTCACTTAATAATTTCGTCAATATCCATATTGACTATAATAAGATAAAATAGTATAATTTAGATATATATTTTATTTGAAGGAGTGGTATTGATTTATGAAAAATAAGAAGAGTAGTTTTGGACGACGAAATTTAATTTTGGCTTTGATGCTTCTGGTCATTGCCAATGCAGTCATGGGTTTAGTGTTGTTGCATCAATCCAAAACCGCCGTGCAGACACAAATTGAGCAACGTATGCTTGATATTGCCAATACTGCTGCGGATATGCTAAATGGGGATGCACTGGAAACACTTTCCAAAGATGATGAAAATACTCCCGAATATCAAGAAGGTTTGAAAATGCTTAGTTATTTTCGTGATAATATCGAATTGGAGTATATTTATGCCATCAATCCCATGCCCGACGGAACTTTTACATTTTCGATTGACCCCACTACTGTAGACCCTGGGGAATTTGGTTCACCAATTGTAACGACTTCAGCATTGCAGACCGCTTCAACAGGTGTTTCGGCAGTCGATAAAACCCCTTATGAAGATGAATGGGGGACGTTTTACTCTGCATATGCTCCGGTACTTGATTCTAAGGGGAATGTTGCTGTGATTGTAGCAGTTGACTTTGATGCTCATTGGTTTCATAATCAACTTTCTCACCAAACTTTGACCATTGCAATTGTTACTGTGATTTCTTTGCTTTTTGGTATTGCGCTTGCCATGACCATTTCAAGGAGAATCGCCCGCAGTTATAGTGAACTGAATCAAGAAATGAGCGAACTCAATGAGGATTTCAAGGAATTAGATAAGCTTATCACATTAAGTTCTATCCAAAAATTAGACCTGATTTCCGGAAAACAACAGCGTTCCACCTTACAATTGCTTGCATCTGGCGAAACTTATGGAACAAAAGGCGAAGAAGACCAAATTGCAGATATTGGAAGCGGATTGCAATCCATGCAAGAAAGTTTACGGCATTATATTTCCTATGTCAATTCACAAACCTATATTGACGAAATGACAGGCGTTGGAAATAAAATCGCTTACCAGAAAGCAATTAAAATTATCAACGAAAGAATCCAAAATGATGCTGCTAATTTTGCAGTTGGATTTTTCGACATCAACGACTTAAAACCTGTCAACGTTCAATATGGATTTGAACAAGGTGACGACTTAATGTTCGCCACTGCAAGAATTTTGAAGTCTGTATTCCAGCAAAAAAATGTCTATCGTGTGGCAAGTGACGAATTTATTGTCATTATGGAAGAAATAACAGAAATTGGCATGAAAGACTTATTCAAGAAAATGGATGAGGAAATCCAAAAATATAATGACGAAAAAGGAAAACCGCCTGTTCTCACCATTGCCAAAGGTATGAGCATCTACCAAAAAGACATGGAATCCTATAGAACTGTATTCATTGAAGCAGAAGCCAACATGAGAAAAGATAAAGAAATTTTCCATCGAATGCATGGGTAAACCCTTGACAAATTGAGAAAAGTATGCTATAATGTGGGTATTCTGTTAGAAATGCCAACAGAATTCTGACGACTGCTTTTCTTTTTGGGAAAAGCTCAGCCCATACGGACAGGCGGGTCGAAAGCCGAACGGCAACAATTTTACTGTTGCATTATTGATTGGGTTCAATTCCCGAAATTTTATAAGATGTTATCACTTGTAAACGGTCAATAATACCGGCAAACGTCCTGTATTTACTGAAAAAAACGATTTTGCAGACAGACCGCCGAAAGGTGTTCTGTCTGTTTATTTTTATATAGAATGGAACGATTGACATGAATTTCGAAAAACAGAAAACAGCTCCCGTTTATGAAGCTCTTGAACGCTTCCGCAGAAAAAGAGTCGTCCCCTTTGATGTTCCGGGGCATAAAAGAGGACGTGGCAACCCTGAATTAGTCAAATTATTGGGTGAACAATGTGTTAGTCTTGACGTGAATTCCATGAAACCCCTTGACAATCTCTGTCACCCTGTTTCCGTCATTGCAGAAGCCGAACAATTGGCGGCGGATGCATTCGGGGCGAAATATGCCTATTTCATGGTGGGCGGTACAACTTCCGCCGTGCAAAGTATGGTATTGACCGCCTGCAAAGCTGGTGATAAACTCATCATGCCCCGAAATGTGCATAGAAGTGCATTAAATGCACTCATTCTCTGCGGTGCTGAGCCTGTCTATGTGAATCCTGATGTCGATGCACATATTGGCATTGCCTTGGGAATGATGCTTTCTGACGTGGAACAGGCTATTTTAGCCCATCCCGATGCAAAGGCGGTTTTCGTCAATAATCCGACTTATTACGGCATTTGTTCAGATTTGCGTTCTATCGTCAAGTTGGCTCATGAACATGGTATGATGGTATTGGTGGATGAAGCCCACGGCACACACCTTTCTTTTCATGAGGAATTACCTGTTTCGGCTATGGAAGCCGGTGCAGATATGGCGGCAATCTCTATGCATAAGTCCGGCGGAAGTCTCACACAAAGTAGTCTGTTACTATTAAATGATACTGTCAATCCTCGCTATGTGGAACAGATTATCAATCTCACACAGACAACAAGTGCGTCTTATCTGCTGTTGTCAAGTCTTGACATTTCAAGGCGAAATCTGGCACTCCGTGGGCGTGAAAGTTTCGAAAAAGTCCGTCAGATGGCGGAATATGCAAGAGAAGAAATTAACTCCATTGGTGGGTATTATGCCTATGGGAAAGATTTGGTAAATGGTCGCAGTATCTTTGATTATGATGTCACCAAACTTTCTGTGTATACTCGTGACATTGGATTGACCGGAATTGAAGTTTATGACCTGCTCCGTGATGAGTACGACATTCAGATTGAATTTGGCGATATTGGAAATATTCTTGCCTATATCTCCATTGGCGACAGAATTCAGGATATTGAAAGATTAGTCGGTGCATTGGAGGACATCAAACGGCTTTATTCCAGAGAAGTTTCTCGTCAGCATAATGCGGAGTATATTACTCCCATTGTATCAGCCACCCCACAAAAGGCATTCTATGCCGAAAAAGAACTCGTTCCCATCCGTCAGACAGTCGGCAGAATTTGCGGTGAATTTGTGATGTGTTACCCCCCCGGTATTCCCATCATTGCACCAGGGGAAATGGTGACAGAGGAAATTGTTGATAATATTCTTTTCTCCATTGGAAAAGGTTGCTCCATGCAGGGCTTTGAAGACCCCACTCTCGAAAGGCTCAATGTGCTGAAGTAAATTTTTCAAAAATCATGACAGTAGGAAATTGCAAATGAAAGCTCTCAAAATCATTTACCGGATTTTATATATTCTTTTAGGTATCGGATGGGTTCGGACACTGATTCCAGAAATTTCTAATGTAGTTCGTGCAGGTGGAAAATTTCAGGCGTTTGACACTTTACCCGTTTATGGAATAAAAGCATATATCCAATGCATTGGAATTTGCAGTTTCTTCTATTGGTTTGTTGCATGGATTCCCCTGTCGATTGCAGTCATGTTGCATACCATTTATAAAAATAAAATACGCCGTATTTCAGCAGGTGATGAGTTTGAAAAATCGTAAACGAAGGCTGATATTTGTAAGAAAATGGAAAGAATTGGAATCGCTTGGTTTCATCATGGAATGTTCCGGTGAATGTCCTCACTGTGGAAAACATCAGATTTTCCTGATAAACCGCTATGATGCGCTTGCTTGTATGGCTTGTAATCGGTGGCTTGAAAAAGCGTGTTCCGACCCCAAATGTCCATTTTGTGCCAATCGTCCGGAATCTCCGGCAGGGGCTTTGTTTTTCCTCAAAGACGATATTCAGAGAAGAATTCAGCTCCTGAGAAAAGACAATCTTCGGAAAAATTATCAACGAAAACATTATGGTGAAATCCGTCGCCGTAAGAAAATTATAAACCACTTTAGGAGGGGTTATCATGGCAAATTTACAGGTTACATTGAATGACGACTTGAAAGCACAGGCAGATGAATTATTTGCAAGTTTGGGTTTTGATACCTCAACAGCAATACGCATTTTTTTGACAGTAGCGGTTGAAAATGATGGTCTTCCCTTTGAAGTCCGTCACAGGTCACTTTCTGATGAAATGCGTCAGGCGGTGCATGACAGCAGAAACAGGGTTAATCTGAACGGCTTGTATGATACTGCTGAAGAAGCCGTGAAGGCTATGCTGGAGGATTGACAGTGTATAAAATCGAATTTACCAATGAAATGAAACGAAATGCCAAATTGATGCGTAAACGTGGAAAAGATATGTCGAAATTGGTTTCTGTTCTTGATATGCTTGCATCCGGTCAGCCTTTACCGCAAAAGTATGACGACCACCAATTAACTGGAAATTTAAGAGATTTCAGAGAATGTCACATAGAACCTGATTGGCTTCTCGTCTATCAAATACACAAAGATATTCTGGTACTCACCGCAACCGGAACAGGGACACACGCTGATTTATTTGGTAAATAGTTCAATTAAAATATTACCTTTACAGGAGGAAAAATATCATGGATTTCTGGTTTTCTGAAATGCATACCCATAATGTGAAAATGTCCATTCGTGTGGAAAAACAACTGTTTTCGGGACAGAGTGACTTTCAGCGGATTGATGTATTTGATTCGGAGGAGTTCGGACGTTTCCTGACCTCTGACGGCTCTGTGATTTTCTCCGAAAAGGATGAATTCACCTATGATGAAATGATTGTTCATGTGCCGATGGCGGTGCATCCCCATGCCAAGAAAGTGCTTGTTATCGGTGGCGGTGATGGCGGTGTGGCTCGTGAACTGTCGTATTATCAGGAGATTGAAGAAATTGACGTGGTTGAGCCAGACAAGCTTTTTGTGGAAGTCTGCCGTGAATTCTTCCCTGATAATGCCAAAGGTCTGGACGACCCCAGAGTAACGGTATTTTATCGGGACGGTCTGCGTTTCCTGCGTGGAAAACAGGACGAATACGATTTAATCATCAATGATAGTACTGACCCTCTCGGACATACTGCCGGATTATTCACGAAGGAATTTTATGGGAGCTGTTTCAAGGCTCTGCATTCTGACGGGATTATGGTGTATCAACATGGTTCGCCCTTCTTTGATGAAGATGAAGATACCTGTCGGGCAATGCACAGAAAGGCTTATAAGAGTTTCCCCATTAGTCGGGTGTATCAGGCACATATCCCAACTTGCCCCTCTGGATATTGGCTGTTCGGGTTCGCTTCTAAGAAGTACCACCCCATTCAGGATTTGGATGCGAAACGCTGGAAAGCCAGAGGATTGAAAACATGGTATTATACTACTAATCTGCACACAGGCGCATTCATGCTCCCGAAATATGTGGAAGACCTGCTGGAGGAAGAGGAAGAACGCCATAAAGATTGATTTGGCTGAGGTGAAATCATGGCTTTTCAAATTACAGGTGCGACCCTGAAAAAATACACTCCTGAACCAGAGGAAACTAAAATCATTGTTCCAAATGGCATAGAAGTGATTGGAAGGCACGCTTTTAGTAGAGCGAAAAATATTGTTTCTGTGGTACTTCCTGAAAGTGTCAGAATTATTGAAGAAGGTGCTTTCGATTGTTGTGACAATTTAGTTTCTGTCAATATTCCCTATGGTATCAAGGTCATTGCAGATAGTACTTTTATGAACTGTTACAGTCTGAATAATATTTTCCTCCCCGATACGGTAACAAAAATTGATGCATTTGCTTTTAGTGGCTGTAAAAGTCTGGATTCGTTTCATATTTCGGAAAATGTCACGGAAATTGGGCGGTATTCTTTTGAATGCGCTCCGTGGAAACGGAGACAGGGAAACAATTTCCCCATTGTGGGGGATGGTGTGCTGTTCGCCTGCCCTAAAAACCTGAAAAATTTGGTTATCCCTTATGGTGTCAAGCACGTTCCTGCAATCCTTGTCGATGCAATCCAACAAACGGAATTCATTCAAATTCCGGAAACAGTTGTTTCCATCAGCAAATATTTTTTGCAAAGTCATCACCTGAGAGAATTTTCTGTTGCTGAAAATAACCCCCATTATTGCAGCATTGACGGAGTTTTATATTTCAAGGACAAAAAAACGCTGTTTTTTTATCCGCCTAACCGAACGGAAACAGTTTTTGAAATTCCTGATACTGTTGAAATCATCGAAGAAAGGGCTTTTTTGTACGCAAACAGGCTCAAAACAATTATCATTCCTGAAAGTGTGAAAAAATTCAGCAATTATACTTTCTGTGAAGGGACACAATTGCAATTTAAAGGACAATGGGATGGTTTCACGCTCCCAATTCTGGAAAACTGGGTGGTTACCAAAATAGAACAATTTCTGGATTGTCTGCAATCGCCCTCTTTCGAAACATTTGTGAAAATTCGAAACAAATATTACCGCTCTTATTTTGCATTGTATTTCTATCAAAAAAGCAAAGATGAACGCTATCAGCAAATTATTCTGGATGACCTCCACTATATCGCAGAATTTCTGGTTTCTCCTGAACAAATCAACTTGTTAGCCCAATTTCTGGAATGTGAATTTTTCAGCATGGAACAGATTGATTACATCCTTGAAAAGGCAATCGAACAAAAAGAGGAAAATACAGAAACTGTCCTCATGCTTCTGGAATACAAACATCAACATTCCGGCTATATCAGCCAAGAAGAACATTTCAAACTGTAAGAAGGTGAAAACATTGTACTTTGACATTACCCCTGAAAATGTCCTGAAAAAATATACCGGCACAGAAACTCATGTTGTCATTCCGGAGGGAGTGGCATCCATCGGAACACAGGCTTTCGCCAAAAATAATACTATGGTTTCACTCGAAATCCCCGACAGCGTGAAAAGCATTCATGAAGAGGCTTTTTTACTCTGTAAGAAACTGCAATTCGTGAAAATGCCCAAAACCATCCAATTCATTGAAAATGGAGCTTTTCAGCGGTGCGAAAGTTTGGAGTCTGTCATTTTACCAGAGGGATTACAGCACATTCAAACGAATCTATTCAATGGCTGTCAGAATCTGGTATCTGTTCAGATTCCTGATAGTGTGATTAGGATAGAAAGTCAGGCTTTTTATGGGTGCAGTAGCCTTGAAATGATTGATATTCCCAAAAGTGTAACCCAAATCGAAAACAATGTATTTGATGGAACTCCATGGCTGAAATATCATCCAGATGAATTTGTGATTGTTGGGGACGGGGTGCTTGTGAGCTATCGGGGGAAAAATCCGGATGTTATCATTCCGGAGGATGTCAAATTTCTGACACAATCGGCATTTTATGGAAATCAAGAGAACATCCGGAGTGTTTTCATCCCTGAAACTGTCACAGCATTGAATGATAGCTTGCACTGTGACAATTTGCAGGAAATCAATATTTCTGAACAAAATCCCACTTATTCCAGCATTGATGGCGTTTTATACAATAAAACTCAATCCGTCATGCTGATTTATCCGCACGGGAAAAAATTGCCTGTGTTCCGCATTCCAGATAGTGTCAAGTTCATTGAGTCTTATGTTACATTTGAATCAGCCACGAAAAAATTTATTATCCCCGAAACAGTGGAAACAATTGGATATTTCGCATTCTCCCAAAATACAACGCTCATTTTTGAGCGACATGGACGACAAATACCGATATTTCTTGAATTTGCATGGTTTTTGAATCCCCATACTATCAACCGAAAAGATGCCCTTGGTGTATGGGAATTTCTGGAAAATCCAACAGGTCAGAATCTAGGACACATCAGAACATATGCTTACCGTTATCAGCTTGCAACATTCTGTTATGATATGGACAGCGGAATTGCTGATTACCTCAAAGAAAATATCATTGCTGTAACAAAGTTTGCAATCGAACATGATTTGCACGAAATGATGCAAAAACTCTTCGATTCTGGTTATATTGATACTGAAAATATTGATACGCTCATTGATTCCGCTATTGAACATACCCAACAAACCAGCAATGCAGAAATGCAGATTCTATTGATGGAATATAAACATCAAGTCATTGGCTACGCTGACCCCGAAAGTCAGTTCAAACTTTGAAAGAGGTGATAATTTGGCACAATATCATTTTAATGTAGATGCATTATTGAAAGTCACCCTTGAACCCAATGAAACGGAAATCACCTTGCCCTCACAAACCAGAATGATTGGGGAATATGCTTTCAAAAATTGTCAACAGCTCCGGAAAATTGTACTTCCTGAAAATCTCAGATACATTGACAGGCTCACTTTTTCTTGGTGCAGAGCATTAGAGGAAATCAATTTTCCTGACAGCTTGCAGGATATTGGCGACCATGCATTTTATCATTGCCACAATCTGAAAAAAGTGATATGGGGAAAAGGCGTTCAGGAAATTGAAAACACTGCTTTTTTGGATTGTGGATTAGAATATATTTACATCCCTGAAACAGTGGAATTCATTGATGAAACGGCTTTCCATGGCTGTGAACACATCCAACAATTTGACGTTTCGCCGGATAATCCCTATTTCCGAAGCATTGACGGCAGTTTGTACACCAAAGACGGAAAAATACTTATTCGCTTTGCTTGCAAAAAAGGACAGACAAGTTTTCAGATTCCAAATTTTGTGACTCGTATCTGGCAAGGAGCATTTTATTTTCAAAATCCCTGTCAAATCGTCATTCCGCAGTCTGTTGTAACAATTGACAATTATGTATTCGAAAAAGGCGCAAATCTCATGATTGAGGATGCCAACCATCAATATATCAAGGTGCAACTTTCGCAAGACCTTCATGAGGACATTATGAAGTCTCCCCTGTTCCTGTTTGTAAAAGTTCCCACTTTTAAGAGCTTCCAGAAGTTGCCAAAAAAATTACAATATCAGATAGCTGTCACACATTACGGCACAATCCCCGAAATTGAAACCTTTCTCCGGAAACGTATTGTACAGGTTGCGAAATTCTTTATTGAGCAGGAAAATTTTGAGACTTTGGAAATGCTGTTTGAAAAGGGTTTTATTACTCAAAAAAATGTTGATGCCGTTTTAGCGCACGTCATCAACCACGCACAGGAAACCCGAAATTTTGAATTTCAGGTTGCTGTCATGAATTATCGTGAAAAATACCTCGGATATTCCAATCCGGAGTATAATTTTAAATTATAATTTAGGAGGAAATCTTATGAAATTATTGGTTATTGGTTGCGGCGGTGTTGCCACTGTAGCAATTCACAAATGCTGTCAGAATCCTGTCTTTACGGAAATCTGCATTGCAAGCCGTACTGTGTCCAAATGTGACGCTCTAGCTGAAAAACTCCGCCCAACCACAAAGGCTGTTATCACAACCGCCACTGTCAATGCGGATGATGTCAATTCTCTTGTTGCCCTCATGAAAGAATATAAGCCTCATACGGTTTTAAATGTCGCTTTGCCTTATCAGGATTTGACAATCATGGATGCTTGCTTGGAATGCGGTGCAAATTATGTGGATACTGCCAACTATGAAGCAGAAGACACAGACGACCCCGAATGGCGTGCCATCTATGAAAAGCGTTGCAAGGAAAAGGGCTTTACAGCGTATTTTGATTATTCTTGGCAATGGGCTTATCAGGATAAATTCAAAAATGCTGGATTGACGGCTTTATTGGGGACAGGTTTTGACCCCGGAGTTACCAGCGTTTACACGGCTTATGCACTGAAACACTACTTTGACGAAATTCACTATATTGACATTCTCGACTGCAACGGCGGAGACCACGGCTATCCGTTCGCAACGAATTTCAACCCTGAAATCAATCTTCGTGAAGTCTCTGCAAATGGCTCTTACTGGGAAAATGGTCACTGGGTGGAAACAAAGCCCATGGAAATCAAGAGAGAATTCAATTTTGAAGGTGTCGGCATGAAGGATATGTATTTACTGCACCATGAAGAAATTGAGTCCCTTGCCAAAAATATCCCCAACGTGAAAAGAATCCGCTTCTTTATGACGTTCGGTCAGAGTTATCTCACACATATGAATTGCTTGCAAAATGTAGGTATGTTAAGCACAACTCCCATTGAGTTTGAAGGGCATGAAATTGTACCCATCAAATTTTTGAAGGCATTGCTTCCAGACCCTGCTTCATTGGGGGCAAGAACTGTCGGAAAGACAAATATCGGCTGTATCTTCACCGGAATCAAGGACGGAAAAGAAAAGTCCGTCTATATTTACAACATCTGTGACCATCAGGAGGCTTTCAAGGAAACAGGCGCACAGGCTGTATCTTATACCACAGGTGTTCCGGCGATGATTGGTACTGCGCTTGTGGCTTCTGGAGTATGGAGCGGTGCAGGGGTATTCAATGTAGAAGAATTCGACCCAGACCCCTACATGGATATGCTGAATCAGTACGGTTTACCTTGGACTGTTGACGAAAACCCGACTTTGGTTGACTGATATGGACGGGTTACGACAATTAGAGGCTATGGCAGGGGTTCAGCATACCCCTGCTTATGTCGTGGATGAAAAAAAGCTCATTGAAAATTGTGAGATTCTCCAAAGCGTTCAGGAACATACAGGATGTAAAATTCTCCTTGCACAAAAAGCCTTTTCCATGTTTCGGGTCTATCCCATCATTTCACAGTATTTAGCCGGAACAACTGCAAGCGGATTATTTGAAGCCAAACTTGGGAGAGAGGAATTCGCCGGAGAAGTTCACGTTTTTGAGCCTGCATACAAATATGAGGATATTTGCGAAATTGTCGATACGGCGGATTATGTGTATTTCAATTCCCTGCGACAGCTTGAAAATTTCGGGCATATTTGCAGAGAAGCCGGAAAACAAATCGGTCTTCGTATCAATCCTGAATGTTCCACGCAGGAAACCGCCATTTATGACCCTTGCGCCGTTGGTTCACGTCTGGGGGTTCGTGCAGAGGATTTGACAGAATTCCCCGACATTGACGGCATTCATTTTCATACCCTCTGCGAACAGGGAGCGGATGCGCTGGAAATTACGCTCAAAGCTGTAGAGGAAAAATTTGGAAAGTACCTGCATTTGTGCAAGTGGGTGAATTTCGGGGGCGGTCATCACATCACAAAGGAAGGCTATGACATTCCCCTGCTTGAAAAACTGATTACGGATTTTCAGCAAAAATATGATGTACAAGTCTACCTCGAACCGGGGGAAGCAATTGCATTAAATGCCGGTTATCTCGTCACAGAAATTATGGACATTGTTCATAATGGCATGGATATTTTAATTCTGGATGCATCAGCAGCGTGTCATATGCCGGACGTTCTCGAAATGCCCTATCGACCGCCGTTATTTGAAAGCGGTATGCCGGACGAAAAACAATATTCCTATCGGCTCAGTTCGTGTACTTGTCTGGCTGGTGACGTGATAGGAGATTACAGTTTTGACAATCCCCTGCATATTGGTGACAGACTCTGTTTTGAAGATATGGCGATTTATTCCATGGTGAAAAATAATACTTTCAACGGAATGCCCCTGCCGGATATTGGCATTCTCCATGTAAATGGCGACTATGAAGTAGTAAAACATTTCGGATATTCCCATTTTAAGGAGCGACTTTCATGAAAACACTTGACACACTACCAAAAGAAGACGGCTTTTATATGCCTGCGGAATTTTCCCCTCATCACGGTACAATTATGATTTATCCAGAGCGTTCCGGCTCTTGGCGATACGGCGGAAAAAAAGCAATTCCGGCATTTCGTCAAATATGGGATGCCATCACAGAAGATGAAGAACTTTATTTAATCGTCAGTGAAGCCAAATTTCAAAAAGCATCCTCTTATCTCAAAAATAACCGCCATGCTCACATTTTGACCATTCCTCAAAATGATGCTTGGGCAAGAGATACCGCTCCGACTTTTGTCAAAGATAAAGGCGGAAATGTCAGAGGGATTGACTGGAAATTCAATGCTTGGGGCGGTGACTTTGATGGATTGTATGCCGATTATGAAGAGGATAACAAACTCGCTACGGAAGTATGCCGGATTTTGCGGTATGACTGTTATCATGCGGAAGATTTTGTTTTAGAGGGCGGTTCAATCCATTCAGATGGTGAAGGTACGATTTTGGTGACGGAAAGCTGTCTGTTAAGTCAAGGGAGAAATCCCCAAATGACAAAAGAACAGATTACCCAAACCCTTTGCAATTACTTGGGGGCTGAAAAAGTTGTCTGGTTGCCTCGTGGTATCTACAATGACGAAACCAACGAACACGTTGACAACATATGTGCATTTCTCAACCCTGCGGAAGTCGTTCTTGCTTGGACGGATAATCAGAATGACCCTCAATATGCATTGTCATTGGATGCATGGGAATTGCTTCATTCTGAAATAGATGCCAAAGGACGAAAATTTACAGTGCATCCACTCCCGATTCCAGTGTATCCTGTCTGTGTGACGGCACACGATTTAGAGGGGTTGGAATTTGCAGAAGGGGAAGACAATCGGGAAGTTGGCGAACGGTTAGCGGCTTCTTATGTGAATTTTTATTTCACCAACCATTCTGTATTAGTTCCGCAATTCGGCGGTGAAAATGCCGTCAGTGATGCCCTCGCCGTGCAAATGCTACAGGAATGGTGTCCCAATCGAAAAGTTGTTCCCATTCCGGCGAAAGAGTTAATTCTTGGCGGTGGGAATATCCACTGCTTAACTCAACAAATCCCAAAGTAAAGAGGTGTTTTTTCATGAGAAAGGTCACTGTTGCTGCTGTTCAGATGTCCTGCACAACGGACGTTCAGGAAAATATCAGCAGTGCAGAACAAAAAGTCCGTGTATGTGCTGAAAAAGGTGCAAATATCATTTTACTGCCGGAGTTATTCGAACGACAATATTTCTGTCAGGAAAGACGGTATGACTATTACCATTTCGCAAAACCTGTGAATGAAAATGATGCTGTTATTCGGTTTTCGCAAGTTGCTAAAGAATTGGGGGTTGTGATTCCGGTCAGCTTCTACGAAAAAGACGGCAACCGCCTGTTTAATTCCGTTGCTGTCATTGATGCAGATGGCTCAATTTTAGGAGTTTACCGGAAAACACACATTCCGGATGACCATTATTATCAGGAGAAATTTTATTTCATTCCGGGGGATACTGGTTTCAAAACGTGGAAAACAAAATTCGGCTGTATTGGTGTGGGTATCTGCTGGGACCAGTGGTTTCCGGAAACTGCAAGGGCATTCGCCCTGAATGGGGCTGAACTGCTTTTCTACCCGACTGCAATCGGTTCTGAACCTATCCTCAATACTGACAGTATGCCACACTGGACACGCACCATGCAGGGACATTCTGCAGCAAATGTCATTCCGGTGATTGCTGCGAACCGCTACGGACTGGAAGAGGTCAAACCTTGTCAAGAAAATGGCTTTCAAGCCTCTGCGCTTCGTTTCTACGGCTCTTCCTTCATCACTGATGAAACAGGGGGCATTCTCTCACAAGCCCCTAGAGAAGGCTGTGAGACGCTTCTGCAAACATTCGACCTTGACGAAATCGCTAACGCCCGTCTGGAATGGGGACTTTTCCGTGACCGCCGCCCCAACTGCTACAAGATTTTGACGGAGAAATGAGAACATAAACCAAGAGGAAGAATCATTATGATTGACTTATTTTATGCATTTGTGAAGAGCGTATCCTTGCTACTACTTCAATTGTTAAGCCTTCTTTCTGTACTTTGCTTGCTTTGCAAAGGATTTGTCAAAATACTTCTTTTCATCCTCAAACGGATAGAAGATAAAAAAGCTGAATAACAAAAGCCCCGACTGATTTCATTTTGTTGGGGCTTTCTGTATCACGATTCTTTCTCATACAAGGTTTCAGGAATGGCATTCAATGTCCAGTCGTTTTCACCAATTTCATAAGCGAAATGATACACTTCAATTTTCTGAATGGTATCAACCGGATAGGGCTTATCAAAACTGTAAATGTTGCCCTTGTCGATTCCCCTGCTGTACGCAAACTTTTTGCAATTGTCGGAAAAGGCAATGCCCTGCTCTGCAAACCAGTTTTCCTCATTTGTGGACATATCAGGGTATAATACAGTTCCATCCTCTGTGGTAATCAAAAGCACATCATATTCTTCGGGTGTAGTTTGATGTTTGTACAGGACAGACAGGTCATTCAATACAAGATGCTGTCCGTCATCTGCATCAATGGTGAGCTGTTTGCTGGTATCTTGGGGAATTTCCAGTTCTGCTTCCCATGTTCCGGTGAGAATGCGGTCACTCTCCTGTAAGAGCTGGTAAACTGTCTGTCTCGTGCGCTCGTCCAGATTTTCACGTTGCCAAAGTTCTTTCCATTCGTCAACAGTCATATTGTCTGCGCCATATTCCTTATGCCATTGCTCCTGTGCGGAAATGATGCCTTGCTGTACATTACTGAGCTGTTCCGGTGTATAGGCATTTTCTAATACGACATGGAGTTTGTGACCGGAAATTTCAGGCTTGACAAGATAATATGTGACATAGTAGCAGTTTTCCTCTTCATCAAAAACTAGCGGTTCAGCAGCTCCGCATCCGCTCTGATTCAACTGCTCACCCTCAATATCAAAATAAGGGATAAACAACGCATCTGTCGGAATTGTAATACCCTCCTGCAATTGCAGACGGAGCGTCAACATCAAGGTATTGACATCATGGTACATACAAACCGTGGAAATATCAATGCTTTCACTTCCATTAAAATGTACGGTATTTTCAGCAAGATACTGCTCCATGTTCTGCGGTTCGCTTTCCTCCTGCATGAGTGGCAGAGAGTCACCGCCATCTGAAAGCTTCGTTTTTGAGAGAATGCTATGGAACAAATCAAGCTTTCCCGATGCTACAACTGTCACACTGGATACCGCCAACATTGCAACAGCAACCACACTCACTAATGCAATACGTTTTTTTCTGCGGATGATAGTTTTTCCACGCTTTTGATTCACAAGCTGTGCGATTTTGTCGAAATCACACGCTTTTTCTTGAATTTCCGGTAATTCGCCATCATAACCGGAAAAAAGGTCATATAAATTATTCTTCATACTCATAACCCCTTTCTTTGAGTTGCTCCAGTAATTTTTGTCTGGCACGGTATAATTTTGTTTTGACAGTTGCCTGCTTGTACTGCATTTCTTCCGCAATCTGGGGAATATGCTGGTAATAAAAATAGAACCTCAACAAAATTTCCCTGTCGTCTTGTTTCATGTTCTTCAGAATGGCTCTGACCTCCGCCAACAGGAGTTTATGCTCTGTTTCGGATGGAATGTCCTCATGACTTGGCAAGTTGATTTCATCAATAGGAACTGTGAAATGGAATTGTCGCAGTCGGTTGATTGCCATGTTTCGTGCGATTGTTCCCAGATAAGTACGCAGTGAATCTGTGCGGAGTTTCTCAACATGATTCCAGACGGCAACAAACACATCTGCTACAATCTCTTCTACGTCACTCTCCGAAAATGCATCCCGTCCGACATTTCTCACAATCGTACTAACATAAGCACTATACCGCTGTATCAGCTCCTGCAATGCTTTTTCATCATGATGTTTCAGACGTTCAACAAGATTCCTTTCCTGCATTCCTACACCCCCTTTCTATCCTTATGAACGTACCAAACAATTAAAAAGTTTCACGATTACAAAAAATAACCGCTGGTCTTGATACCAGCGGTTCGGGGGTTATTCTTTGACCGTTCCAAACTGCTCAATAAATTGCTGTAATGCTGGATAAGATACATCATACACTTCCTGCATCTTCTCCACGGAATCCAATGTTTCACGGACACTGCGAATCCCAATATAAATATCCTCGTCAAGCGGTTCTTCCCATCCAATGGCTTCCGCAAATTTTGTACCGGATAAACGGAATCGCCACTCATCTACTTCTTGATAATTGCTGAAATCGTCCTCTAAATTGACCAGCGTGTGTTCAGGAACTATCATAGTATCTGCGCCGTCATCAGAAATGACAAGTACCGCTTCCCCTATCTGGAATTCTGCAAAGAGCTTTTCAGATTCTCCGGTGTAACCACTTCTTTCGGCGGTTTCGTCAGAGGCTGGAATGTAGTAAATTTCAACAATCGTTTCACCGTCTCCATTCACGTCCCCAATGTATCCAGCAAATAAATTTTCGATATTCTCATAAGTCGCAGAATAGAAAATGTCATTGTCGGACAATAACAAGATTATCATATCAGGATGTACCATGGTGACAATCTGCCATATGAGAATCCCTACTAATGCCACCATAACTGAACCAATCCCCAGCCACCATTTATTATGATAAAAGAAATTGCTGATTTTCTCTTTGAAAGAAAGCTTTCGTTCTTCGGGGTGTTCCTCGTGAATGGTTTCGCTTTCTTCAATGATGCCTTGTTTGAGGCGCATCAGCTCCAATTTTTCTTGACGGAGCTGTTCTTCATAGGCTTTGCGTTCTTCCTCTTGTTTTTGGCGGAGGAGTTCACGTTGTTGGGCTTCGATTTCCTGCTGTTGCGCCTGCATTTCCTGCATGACCTGAGCAACGGATTTTTCTTTTTTCTTTTTTTCTGCCATAAATCACACCTTTTCAATCTTCAATGGTAGGAACACAGGAGGAGAAATCTTCATCCTGACTGAATATACAGCTCCCTTTCCGGAACAAATATTTCTGAAACTGATTGTAATATTGTTTGTCTTCATCATCATGAATATACATTACCCCGTAACTTCCGGTGGCAACTTCGGAAATACTGCGGTATATCTGAATGATTTCCTCAACTTCTTTTGTGCGGTGATTCGCACAAAACAGCGTATCAAGAAAAGTCATTCCGTTCCGGTGCTGTAATGTGATATCACAATCATTTTCAGAAATTATCTGCCGGATTTTCTGATTGATGCTGTCAAGTTCTTTTGGTGAATAGGTATCTTCATCTTCGTGAGTTTCCCAAATGGTCAACCAACCATGTAATTCAATCATAATATTCCATCCTCTTTAGGGAAAAGGACGGATTCACAAAAAAATCCGTCCTCATCAATTATTCTTCTGTTGTGGGCTTATTGTTGGGATTATCTGCAAGGGGTTTCATAGTCGGGAATAACAGCACGTCACGGATAGACGGACTATCTGTCAACAGCATGACAAGGCGGTCTACACCAAATCCCAAACCACCTGTAGGCGGTAAACCATATTCAAGGGCAGTGACATAATCCTCGTCAACCTGACAATTCATATTCCCTTGCGCTCTTTTTGCAGCAACCTGCTTTTCAAAGCGTTCTTTCTGGTCAATGGGGTCATTCAATTCAGAGAAGGCATTCCCCATCTCACGGCAATACATGAAATATTCAAAACGCTCTGTAAATGCAGGGTCAGAGGGCTTTCTCTTTGCAAGAGGAGAATTTTCAACCGGATAATCATAGATGATAGTCGGCTGAACCAGCTTTTCCTCTACAAATGCATCAAAGAAGGCAATCAATACATGACCCTTTGTGGCATTTGCACCCTCTTCAACTTCCACACCCTTTGCCTTTGCGCAGGCTCTTGCATCTTCATCAGTCGCCCAGTCATTGTAGTCAACACCGGCATATTCCTTGACGGCTTCAACCATTGTCAGACGCTTCCACGGCTTGCCGATTGCGATTTCTGTACCCTGATATGTGATAGTATCCGTACCGCAGACATTCAATGCAATGGTGCGGTACATATTTTCGATTAAATCCATCATGCCAATATAATCCGTATAAGCCTGATACATTTCCACAGAGGTAAATTCCGGATTGTGGGAAGTATCCATTCCCTCATTACGGAAAATTCTTCCAACTTCATACACTCTGTCAAATCCGCCGACAATCAGTCTTTTCAGGTTCAATTCTGTTTCAATGCGGAGGTACATATCCATATTCAAAGTGTTATGATGGGTCACAAAGGGCTTTGCAGATGCACCAATTTCAATCGGCAACAATACCGGAGTATCTACTTCAATATAGCCCAGTCCGTCCAGATATGCACGGATTTCACGCATAATCTGACTTCTTTTCACAAATGTGTCCTTGACTTGCGGATTGCAGATTAAATCCAGATAACGCTGACGATAACGTGTGTCTTGGTCTTTGAGTCCGTGCCACTTTTCGGGCAATGGCAACAGGGATTTTGCAAGGAGTGTGACACTCTTTGCATGAACGGAAATTTCTCCCTTTTTCGTGCGGAATACAAAGCCCTCAATTCCGATAATATCGCCAATATCCCACTTCTTGAACTTGTCAAATAATTCCTTGCCAATGTCATTCATTCTGACATAAACCTGAATTCTGTCGCTATGGTCACGCAAATCTAAGAAATGCGCCTTTCCCATTTTGCGCCAACTCATGACACGACCAGCAATGCGGACGGTTTCTTCTGCAATTTTGGCAAGTCCAGCAGTGATTTTATCCTCATCCTGACCAGCTTCTTCAATGACTTTTTGTTCCTCTGCTTCATAGTGCGCACGGAGGTCAGCATTTTTGAATGTGACTGGATAGCTTGTCAAAGTGAAAGGGTCATTCCCTTCCTCCTTCATAGCATTGAGTTTATCAAGGCGGATTTGTCTGTAATCCGTGGTATCAATGATTTCCTGTGTATTCTGTTCTTCCTGCATTCAATATCACCTTCAATTATAATTTACTTGCTAATTTCTACAACTTCATACTCAATTTCGCCATTGGGAGTCTCTACTAAAAATACATCTCCGACTCTCTTCTTCAAGGCAGATTTACCAATTGGAGACTCATCAGAAATCTTATTTGCTAAAAAGTCCGCTTCATTTGTGCCGACAATTTTCAGAGTTTCCGTTTCTCCGGTGTCGGTGTTGCGAATTGTCATGACTGAACCCATGCCGATTTCATCCAGAGAGATGTTATCATCTTCAATGACTTCTGCATTGTCAAGGTCATACTGGAGCTGTGCAATCTTGTGTTCCAGTAAAGCCTGTTCATTCTTGGCTTCGTCGTATTCTGCGTTTTCGGACAAGTCACCGTAGGAACGAGCCTCTTTCAGTTTCTGAGCGATTTCGGGACGCTGTACGGTAATCAATTCATGTAACTGCGCCTTTAAATGTTCGTAGCCCTCACGGGACATTCTCTTTTTTTCCATAATTAAAAAAACTCCTTTCAGAAATCAAAATAACACACTATTCTATTATTATAGTACATTTTCAGCGGAATGTCAAGTATTTCTTAGATTCTGAAAAAAATTTGAAAAAAGACTTGACAAACATACCATTTTGTGTTATACTAAATACAATAAGTATGAAAAGTATAACTTTTCTTAAAATAAAAACTTTCCGAACAAGTAGGAGGTATTCGCATGAAAAAGAAAAAAAACACATTCATTGGTGTATGTACCGTTGGTGAAAAAGGTCAGATTGTCATTCCAAAACCCGCCAGAGAAATGTTTGATATTCAAGCCGGAGATTCTGTGTTAGTTCTCTGCGATAAGAAAAAAGGGATGGCAATTGTAAAAGCGGATGTGATGCAGGGATTCGCTGACAAAATTCTTGGCAGTGAAGCTTCTGACGAGGAGGAATAATCCATGAAACGCCTGAACTATTTGGATAATTTAAGATGGATGACTGTTATTCTTGTGATAATTTACCATGTATTCTATATCTTCAATTGCAGTGGTGTATTGAATGGAATTCCAGTGGAAGGATTTCCGGTTTTTGACATTCCGTGTATGTTCATGTATCCATGGTTCATGGTGTTGATGTATGTCATTTCGGGGATGTCTGCAAGATATGCCCTTGAAAAGCGCACAGACAAAGAATTCATTCATGATAGAGCTGTCAGGATTTTAATTCCGTCTCTTTTGGGGATGTTGACCTATACCCTTCCTACTGGTTGGGTGGGGTTGCAATTTGCAGAAGGTCTTGAAAATGTCCCTATGTTTGTGAATGTCATCATCATGATTTTATCCGGTTCTGGTCCTTTGTGGTTTTGTCACTTACTGTTCGTGATTTGTTTGATTCTGCGATTGGTGCGCAAAATCGACAAAAATCAAAAATTGCTTGCATTAGGTGAAAAAGCAAATTTGCCTGTATTGATTTTGTTAGCTGTTCCAGTGTGGCTGAGTTCCATGGTATTGAATATGCCTATGGTTTCGGTTTACAGATTGGGAATTTATGGGCTTTCATTCCTGTTGGGATATTATGTGCTTTCCCATGAGAAGGTACAGGAGACTTTAAAAAAATATGCATTTTTTGTGGCTGGTGTTGGTTTTGTGATGGGGGTTGTGATTTGCATTTTGTGGAAAGGACAGAATTATACTGCTGATGAATTTCTGCAACATCCATTGATTAATCTGTATCTTTGGGGCATGGTCTTGGGGATTCTGGGACTTGGCAGAAAATTCCTCAATTTCCGGAATGATTTCACCAAATTCATGGGTTCAAGAAGTCAATGCTATTACCTGCTTCATTATACCATTTTGAGTTTGTCCACATATTTCTGTATTACCAGACTTTCAACCATTCCAGTGGGAGTGTATTACATTATCAATATTGTGATGCTTGCCATTTGCACCCCACTTTTGACAGAAATCATGATTCGAATTCCGGTTCTGAATCGCTTGCTTTTGGGGTATATTCCCAAAAAATAAAAATCAATCTCTAAAAAATGAAGGAGTTGTTACACATAACAGTGCAACAACTCCTTTATTTGTGAAATTAAGACTTGCGGAAGCGTTCGATGCTTTCTTCCACTTTTTCTTCCAGCTGTTCTTTATGTTCAGCGATAAATTCACGGTGTTCAATGTGCTTTTCATTGAGATGACGATTCTTTTGCAAAATATAGCTTTGTACATTCAGAAGGTCTTCAATCATCCATGCAGGCATTCTTTTTCCAATTGCACGGGAAAGACTGCGGAATTCTCTGTTTAACATGACATGCCAACGAATGTAAAAACGATATAGCTTTCTGTATCTCTTCGTGAATGCAATTCCAGAAAATACCGTATCTGCTGCAAGAAGCAACGCCAACAAAATCGCCGTTGCATTGATAATTTCCGGTCTGACACCATCCAAAAGAGCCATGAAAATCGGCTGAATGACTTTGCTGACTAATGTTGTCATAATGCCAAAGAAGAAAAATCCCAACATACAGATTCTTCCTTTGTAATTGAATGGAATTCCGGAATAATCCCATAATTTGATATGAAATCCATCTTCCAGAATCGTTGCACATATGTATTCACATACAATGCAAAGACAAGCAGACGTGAAAAACAACATTGCCGGATTCGGAATGTAATATGCCATAATGACACTTAACAACGCTCCACCACCATACACCGGACAATAAGGGCCAAGCAATGAACCACGGTTCAGAAAATGCCCTGATTCCCAAAGTGAAACTAATGTTGTTTCAAAAAGCCATCCCATGAAACTATACAACATGAAAGTCAGAAACAAATAATCAAGCTCCATGTCTGCAATCGTAATTGTCATAATCGTACACGCTCCTTTCTTAAAACCTCAAGAATGGTGCATATTTTATCAGCCAACACAATTATCCAACCTTCACGACAAGTCGGAGGAATAGGTGTCAGTGGAAACATATGACGCTGAATAATCTGCATTTCCTTTCTTGTCAGTTTGTAATCCGCCAATGCATTTCTCATCGCTAAAGTCGGATGTCCAAACGCATGACGAAAATCAACGGCAGGACGGTTCGGGTCATGCCAATCATAGAGAAAATAATCGTGCAGTAATGCGCCCCGTATCATTTCATTCCAGCTTACTTCAATGCCCATCTTCATACAAAGCACACAGCTTACATATGCCACATGACAGCAATGCTGATACACTGAAATATCCGAATGCTGGATAAATTCCTTGCATTTTTCAAGCCTTCCCTCTTTCAAAAGCGGTTCAGCCTGTGTCCGAATGGCTGCAATAATTTCCTTCTTACTGTATTTTACACCTGTTTGCAATGAAACATGATGAAACTGCTTTGCACCAATGACAGAATTTTGCATTGTAATCATCCCCCTATATTGAAGCTGATGGGTTGACATTTTCTCCTATTGGTATTATAATATAAGTAGTTGAAAAAATCAATAGGCAATATTCACAAAAATGTGGTTTATTCCACAAAAATATGGAAAGTGTGGCATTTATGGACAAAAGAAAGCAAAACACCCGTGACAGAATCCGAAAAGCATATCTTGACTTATTGTCAGAATACAACCATCACAAGCTTACTGTCACAGCATTGGCAAAACAAGCTAATATCGACAGAAAAACATTCTACTTACATTATGATACCATGGATGATGTAATGATGGACTGTTCAAGGCAAGTCATTAACAGACTGGTAGAAATATTGGAAATGCAGAATTTCTTTCAGCAACGTTTTAATGCAATGGTATTCTATCAGGCATTGGGAAAAGTGGTCTGTGAAAATATGACATTTTTCCAATATATCGCAACACTCCCCAATATGGATTTTTTCTGGGAACAATCTAAAAACATGATTACCGAAAACATTATTGAAATGTGCCATGATAAAGTTTCCGTGGATACTAATGTATTAGAAGTCTACATACGCTTTTTACTGGCAGGAATGCAGGAAGTCTATCGGGAATGGCTTCGGGGAAATTTGCGCTTTTCTCTGGAAGAACTGGGAAGGATTTCAAGTGATATTTCTTTTGAAGGATTTTGTACCATCCTCAAATGATTAAGCAAATTCTTTTTCTTCAACCATCATCTGAAGGCGGATTTTTTCAGCAAGCGTACACACAAATTCCGAATTTGAAGGATGGTGTGTAATGGGTTTCACAATTTTTTCCAACATTTCTGGGTTTGAATCATAAGCAGATGTAATTGCATGACGGATACAATGTTCAACGGCGGTATAAGTCGTATCATATTGTGATGCTATTTTCTTGTATAAGTTCATGGTTTGATACATTAAGTCATGTTCATCAAAAATATAATAAATTGCACATGCAATATATTTACATCCTGATACATGTGGGAAAATTCCGGCTTTCTGAACTTCTTCATGGATAAATTGATAAAGATTTTCGTTTGCGTATTGCATAAAATTCCTCTTTTCTGTGCAAATTTTTTAACTTTTTTATTCTATCATGTTTTTGTGAGAATGTCAATTTATGTTTTCAATTTTAGAAAAAATCAGCAATTTATATAATGATTTGTATGAAATAGCCTCTTGATTTATGTGTTTTGTGCATAAAAATGCTATTTCCTACAACAGAAAGGAAAAAAGATGTATCAATTAGTAATTTTTGATTTGGATGGAACAATTTTGGATACATTGCAGGATTTGGCGAACGCTGTCAATTTTGCAATGCAAAAAAATCAAATGCCCCTTCATACCATTGACGAAGTAAGGCAATTTGTGGGAAATGGTATCCGGAAATTGATGGAACGCAGTGTTCCGGCTGGTACAGAAACCGCTGTCATTGATAAGGTTCATGCCGATTTTACGGGATATTATCAAGTGCATTGTGCAGATAATACCGCACCTTATAAAGGAATTCCCGAACTTTTGCGCCATCTCAAAGAAAACGGCATTCATACCGCTGTCGTCTCCAATAAGGCGGATTATGCGGTACAATCCTTATGTAAACAATATTTTCCTGATTTGTTTGATGCCGTCGCAGGGGAAAAAGAAGGCATTCAAAGAAAGCCTGCTCCTGATTCAGTCAATGCGGTATTATCTGCATTGCACCTCACCAAGGAACAGGCGATTTATATTGGGGATTCTGACGTGGATATTGCAACGGCAAATCATGCCGGAATGCCGTGTATTAGTGTGGCATGGGGATTTCGTGATATTCCATTTCTGAAAGAACACCATGCAAGCCGGATTGTGGAAACGGTTGCAGAGTTAGAGAAAATGCTCCTGCAAGAGAATGCTGTCTGATATTCAGGATAATTCTTTTGTTCCGCAAATCCCGAACCATTGGCAATCTCCGCAAATTTCCCCAAGCAAGCCCTCACTGATGATTTTTTCTTTGATAAGGGCTTGCAACTCCTCCCAATGGCAATTTGTCCCTTCTGCAAGGTTGCAGTATTCAAGTACCGCTGTATCAAACCGCCGGACTTTATCGGCACTATCACAGGAATTTCCCTCACAATGCGGACAATGGGAACAGATGTTATCTGTTCCCACTGTCAACATCAAGCAGGGATTTAATTTTTGAAGATGTGAAATCACGCTCGTCATATGTTGAATAAATTCCGGACTGTAGCCCTTTCCCTCAAAAAATTGAATACAAAGCCCATGATGTGGACGCAGTTTAAAGCTTGACATATTTTTTCAGTCTCCCACCTAATACAAAGGCTACTACCATCTTGATGGTATCCGGCAATAAAAACGGAATCACACACCAGCTTAAAGCCTGCCCTAATGTGATTGCGCCGTTATCTCTTGCATAGATGAACATAAACCACGCTGTCCCAAATGTATAGCAAAGCAATAAGCCTATCACCATCGCAGTAATGCGAACCCATAATTTTCCACCAAGGGTCTTTTCTGCAAGCCAGTAAATACCAGCTGTCAGAATGAAGCCTAAAATATAGCCTCCTGTCGAACCAAATAATACACCCAATCCACCTGTAAATCCTGCGAAAACTGGTATTCCTATCGCTCCAAGCAAAATGAATACCAACACCGAGAAAAAGCCCTTCTTCCCTCCAAGGATTTCCAATGCCAGAAATACCCCGAACGTCTGCAATGTGACAGGAACTGTCAAAGGTATCTGCAATTGACTGCATACCGCCAATAATGCCGCAAAAATCGCCACATAAACCATTTCTAATGTGGTGAAATGCTGTTGTGTCGGGGCTGGAGTTGGGGTATTTGAAATTGTTGTCTGTTCCATGGTAAAAACCTCCTAATTTTTTGATGACATCTATATTATACCACAACTTTTCTTATTTGTCAACTATTATTTTGAAATAAGTTGACAATTGATAACAATACAAAACCGCTGTACCTGAAACATACAGCGGTTTTGATTGTTAGGAAATACCAATCTTTCAATTGTCCAATCCTGCACGCAATTCCTGAGAGATTTTCGTAATTTCAGGAACGGCATTTTCTCCGAACTCTGCCACCTTGTTGACAATCGCACTACCCACAATAACACCATCACAATGCTGTGAAATTTTATGTGCAGTCTCACCGTTACGAATGCCAAAACCCACACAATAGGGAATTTTTGCAGATTCTGCGATTTCTCCAAAGAATTTGTCAAAGTCTGTGCTGAATTTGTCACGCATTCCAGTTACCCCAACAGACGATACACAATACAAGAAACCTTGTGCCACTTCTGCAATTTTCTTAATTCTCTCATGGCTGACAGGTGTTACCAAAGAGATATTATAAATGTTGTTTGCTTCCGCAGATGCCTTGAATTCGTCATGCTCTTCAAAAGGTAAATCCGGCACGATAACTCCGTCAATTCCCACCTCTTTGCACTTGTCAAAGAAATCAGGAGAACGGAAAATCGTATTTGCGTACAGCATCAGCAAAAGAGGCATATTCGTTTTTTCTCTCAAACGTGCCACCATTTCAAAGACACCTTTTAAAGTCGTCCCACGCTGTAAAGCCCTTTGACTTGCCATCTGGATTGTACCGCCTTCTGCAATGGGGTCAGAGAACGGCACACCAATTTCAATGATGTCAACTCCAGCCTGTTCCATAGCAAGAACGGCTTTTTCTGTGAGGTCATAACCGCCGTCACCAGCGACAATATAAGTAATTAAAGCCTTTTTATTCTGGGCTTTCAGTTCTGCAAATTTTTCATCAATTCTGTTAGCCATTGATATTCACTCCTCTGTATCTTGCAATCTGCTGTACGTCCTTATCACCACGACCGGAAAGGTTGATAATCATAATCTGGTCAGGGCGCATTGTAGGTGCAATTTTTCTCGCTGCTGCAACGGCATGGGCGGATTCCACCGCCGGAATAATGCCCTCCACCTTAGAAAGGTATTCAAACGCCTGAACGGCTTCCTCGTCTGTAATTGCCACATAATCCGCACGACCGGTACTATTCAACCAAGCGTGTTCAGGACCAATTCCGGGGTAATCCAGACCGGCAGAAATGGAAAATACTGGTGCAATCTGTCCTTCATCATTCTGGAGGAAAATGGATTTCATGCCGTGGAAAATTCCCAAGTCGCCTTTGGAGATGGTTGCTGCATGGTCAGGGGTATCAATGCCACGTCCTGCGGCTTCTGCGCCGACCAGTCTCACGCTTGTATCTGGAATGAAATCATAGAAAATACCCATTGCATTCGAACCGCCACCAACGCAAGCAACCACACAATCAGGGAGTTTCCCCTCTGCTTCCAGAATCTGCTTTTTCGCTTCTTCACCAATGATTTTCTGGAAATCACGAACCATGGTAGGGTATGGATGAGGGCCCATCACAGAACCGATACAATAGAATGTTGTCTCGATATTGGTAGCCCAGTCACGCATTGCCTCGTTGATGGCATCTTTGAGGGTAGCTGTGCCGGAGTCAACACCTGTGACCTTTGCGCCTAACAGCTCCATTCTGTAGACGTTGAGAGCCTGACGCTCCATGTCTTCACGTCCCATATAAACTTCACATTCCAAGTCAAAGTAGGCGCAAACTGTCGCAGTCGCAACACCGTGCTGACCTGCACCAGTTTCAGCGATAACACGCTTTTTCCCCATATGCTTCGCAAGGAGTACCTGCCCCAATGCGTTATTGATTTTGTGTGAACCTGTGTGATTGAGGTCTTCACGCTTGATATAGATTTTTGCTCCGCCGAGGTCTTTTGTCATCTTGTCTGCATAGTACAGCAGAGACGGACGGAATGCATAATTTCTGTAAAGGTCATGCAGTTCCTGAATGAATACAGGGTCATTCTTGTAATGTTCGTAGGCTTCCAGCAGTTCAGAGACTGCATTCATGACGGTTTCGGGGACGTACTGACCGCCGAATTCGCCAAATCTTCCGATTTTTTCCATAGTTATCCTTCTTTCTCAAAATTTCTGATTGTTTCAGTCAATACCCTGATTTTTTCAGGGTCTTTGCATTTGTCAGTTTCCACGCTGCTGGAAACGTCAATGCCGAAAGGGTTCACGGCTTTGACAGCATCAACGGCATTTTCCGCTGAAATTCCGCCAGCCAAGAAAAAGGGCTTTGTGGGGCGGTTGTTTGTGATAATGTCCCATGGTGCAAGCGTTCCTGTACCTCCTTGACTAATGGCGGAAAAGCTGTCTAATACCAATCTATCAACAGGCAGTTTGTCAGCGTTGGCGATGTCCTCCGCCGTGCGAACTCTGACGGCTTTCCAGATTTGTACACTCCAGACATTTTCCAAAATCTGTTTGATAAAGTCTGCATTTTCCTCACCGTGGAGCTGAATCACATCCAGCCAATCGGCATAAGCTAAAATTTCCTCAATAGTTGGATTGACAAATACACCAACACGCCGGATATGCTTATTCAAATTCTGATGTAAGCTTTTCAACTGCTCAGGGCTGACATATCTCCAAAATGGCTTTGAGCAGATAAATCCCGCATAATCCGGCGGATATTGATTCAAGATTTCAACATCCTCTGACCGTCTAATTCCGCAGATTTTAATTGTTAGCTTCATGCTGTCCCCTCCCTGAGTTGATGAAGGGTTTCGGTGATGTTATCGCTTCTCATGAGCGTTTCCCCAATCAGGACAGCATCTGCACCGTTCGCCTGAACGGTTTTCATGTCGGCATTGTTTTTGATACCGCTTTCTGATACAAACAATTGATTTGGTGTGCGCATTCCGGAAAGTTCAGCGGTATGGTGCAGATTGACTTCAAACGTTTTGAGGTTTCTGTTATTCACGCCCAATAATTGAGGTTTGAGCACCTGAACACGGTTGACTTCTTCCGCTGTGTGAACCTCTACCAGACAATCTAGCCCGATATGATGCGCCAATTCAAAAAATCGCTTCATTCGCTCATCATCCAGCACGGATGCAATCAACAGAATGGCAGATGCTCCAATTGCCTTTGCTTCATAAATCTGGTATTCATGAATGACAAAATCTTTCCTTAAAATGGGAATTGTGACATTTTGAGCGATTGCCCTTAAATATTCACTGCTTCCCTGAAAATAATGCTCTTCGGTCAGGCATGAAATACAATCTGCTCCGGCGGTTTCGTACTCTTTCGCCAATTCAACAGGGTGAAAGTCGGGACGAATCAAGCCTTTGGAAGGGGATGCTTTCTTGACTTCGCAAATGCAGGATAAGCCTTTTTTCCGCAGTGCTTCAATAAATCCGGCTTTATCAGGAGCGTGAGAGGCTTTTTTCTGCATTTCAGAAAGGGAAATATGTTGCATTTCTCTTTCCAGTTGGATTTCACGCTGTTTACAAATTTCATCCAGAATCATGCTATTACTCCAATTCATTGGTAAACTTGACAAATTCGTTAAGTTTCGCAAGGGCTTTACCGCTGTCAATTGTTTCTTGTGCAAGCTTGACACCATCTGCAAGGGTTTCTGTGATACCATAAGTATACAGAACTGCACCTGCATTCATCAGGACAATATCACGCTTTGCGCCTGTGATTTCGCCGGAAAGAATGCCCCTTGTGATATTGGCATTTTCCGCAGGAGTACCACCAACAATTTCGGATTTCTCATAACGGTTCAGCCCGAAATCTTCCGGCTTGATTTCGTAGGTTTTGAGATTTTCGCCGTTGACTTCTGTCACGGTGGTAGCATCTGAAACGGTGATTTCGTCCATCACGTCATTACCAAATACTACCATAGCCCTTTTAATGCCGACTTGCTGTAATACTCGTGCCATGATTTCTGTCAACGACTTTTCATAGACACCTAACACAATATAATCAGCCTTTGCCGGATTGGTGAGAGGTCCTAAAATATTGAATACTGTCCGGACTCCCAATTGTCTACGAACAGGTCCTACAAAACGCATACTTGCATGATAACTCTGTGCAAACAGGAACGACAAGCCGACATTTTCAATACAAGCCTTTGCCTGTAATGGCTTTGTGGCGATTTTCACGCCTAAGGCTTCCAATACATCTGCCGCACCGCTCTTGCTGGAAACGCTTCTGTTTCCGTGCTTTGCGACTTTTGCACCAGCTGCCGCTGCAACAAATGCGGAAGTAGTGGAAATATTGAATGTAAATGCCTTATCTCCGCCAGTACCCACAATATCAATGGTTTCTGTGCAATCGGGAACAAGTGCGGCTTTGGCTCTCATGCCCTTAGCGAATCCAGCGATTTCTTCGGGGGTTTCGCCCTTGGTAGCGAGTGCCATTAAAACAGCAGTAATCTGCAACTGACTTGCTTCACCGCCCATGAGGATATTCATGCAGTCTTCTGCTTCCTGTGCGGTGAGGTTCTCACGGTTCATGAGCTTGCTGTAATAGGGTTTGAGGTCAGCAGGCTTCTTTTCGGGTTCAGGTTCAACCAGTCCGGCAATGGCAAGGAAATTATGAAGGAGTCTCCTTCCGTCCGGTGTCAAGACAGATTCAGGATGAAATTGTACACCATAGGTCTTGTGTTCCTTGTGGGAAATTCCCATGATTTGACCGTTTTCGTCAAGGGCTGTCACATACAGACAATCCGGTAATGTGCTTTCGTCTGCAATCAAGGAATGATACCGCCCTACCTGCATCGGATGAGGTAAGCCCTTGGAAAGGGGGTGCTTTTCCTCGAATTTAATCATACTGCTTTTGCCGTGCATCAGCTGACGAGCCGGAATGATTTTCCCTCCGAACGCTTCCACAATTGCCTGATGTCCTAAGCAAACGCCTAAAATCGGGATATTTCCGCTGAATGTTCTGACTGTTTCGATAGAAATTCCAGCCGTTGACGGATAAGCAGGACCGGGGGAAATGACAATTGCAGACGGATTTAATTCTTTGATTTCGTCAATGGTGATTTCGTCATTTCTCTTTACCAGAATATCAGGGTACATTTTACCGATTTCCTGCACCAGATTATAGGTGAAAGAATCGTAATTATCAATAACCAGAATCATTTTCTAGCCTCCTTCAAAGCGTTGAGCATTGCACCAGCCTTATGGGTTGTTTCTGCGAATTCCTTTTCGGGGTCGGAATCGGCAACAATTCCAGCACCTGCCTGAACATAAGCTTTTCCATTTCTGTAAAGAATGGTACGGATTGCAATGCAGGTATTCATATCGCCGTTATAGCCGAAATATCCAACCGTTCCGCCATAAAGTCCACGCTTTTTGTTTTCGAGTTCGTCAATAATTTCCATTGCCCTGACCTTTGGCGCACCGGAAAGCGTACCAGCAGGAAGAACGGCTTGTAATGCATCCATGGGCTTCATATCCTGACGGAGTTTCCCCTGTACATCTGACACCAGATGCATGACTTTAGAATAACGCTCCACTCTCATGAAATCAGTGACCTGCACTGAACCATATTCACTGACTTTTCCGAGGTCATTTCTGCCAAGGTCAACCAACATGGTATGTTCTGCACGTTCCTTTTCATCTGCAAGCAAGGACTTTTCAAGGGCGATGTCTTCGGCATGGTCTGCACCTCTGGGGCGAGTGCCTGCAATGGGTCTTGTGGCTGCAATGCCATCATTCACCTTCACAAGCAGTTCCGGAGATGCACCCGAAATCTCATAATCTTTTGTCTTGAAATAGTAAAGATATGGTGACGGGTTTGTCGCTCTCAGACGGCGGTAAACCTCGAAACTATCCGGCGGATTATCCACCTCGAAACGCTGAGACAATACCACTTGGAAAATATCTCCGGCTTTGATGTATTCTTTCGCCTTTTTCACAATATCCATGAATTCTTCTTTTGTCATGTTGGAATTAACCTGTACAGGCGGTTCATCATCACGGAACTGACCTCTACAGTGATACTGGTCAATTTTTGCAGCGATTTCAGCAGCACGGAATTCTGCTTTCTGGTACTGTTCTGCAATATCTTCATCAGCGTGAATATTTACAATAATGATTGCATTCGAATTCAAATGGTCATAGGCAACCAATTCACGGTATTCAAACAAATGCAGGTCTGGCATTCCAATATCATCATCTGGAACATCCGTTAATTTGGTTTCTGTATAGCGTACAGCATCATAAGCGAAATAGCCAATCATCCCACCGGAAAAATAGGGGTAATCTTCTACTTTTGGGGAATGTACCTCATCAAGCAAATTTTGAAGGTACTGGAAAGGCTTTTTCTCTGTGATTGTCTGGCTATGGCAATCTTTGATAATTTGAAGCTGTGCGCCATTTGCTTTGAATTCTCGTTCCGGATGAAACCCAATGAAAGAATATCTGTCCCATTGTGTTCCATTGTTCACACTTTCCAGCAAGAAGGCATTTTCTTCTTTTGTGGAAAGTGCAGAAAAAATGCTCACCGGCGTTCTATGGTCTGCCGGAATGGTAAAAAATACCGGAATGACATTATAAGTTTCTGCAAGTTTCTTGACTTCTTCCAATGATGGATACAACATATTTTGTCAACCTCCTGAATAAAAAATAATAAAAGCCAATTCTCCCCTCTCACTAAGGGACGAATTGACTCCGTTGTGCCACCCTGATTCAAGCATACCACCCCGAAAGGCTTCCTGCTCCTCTTTCCAGATACTAACATATCCTACCCCAATAACGTGGGGAATCCGGCGCAGGATACTTGCCTTATTGGCGTTCTCCCTTGCTCCTCACAGACCCATTCACCTGACAGCATATGTACCGGATTTTCAGCACCGCCGGCTCTCTGTGACACTGTTTTGCAGATTACTTACTTCTGTTCAAAGGATTTATATTATCAACGAGTTTATTATAGCATATTTTAATGATTTTGTCAATAGTTTTTTTGAATATTTTTTCAGGTGAAATCATGAAAAAATTCATGAAATATTTTTCAGAAACTACTTGCAAACGTCAATAAAAAATGCTATAATATAAGAGTACATACCAAAATTAAGAAAGCATACAGGTGGATACGCTTTGTACCGCCCTGCTGAAAATTAGGAGAGAAAGAAAGTATGATGGAATTTTTTGGCAATAAATGGACAAAGCGTGTTGTTTCACTGCTGAGTCTGGTGTATTGTGCATTTGTAGGATTTTTTGCATATTATTCGATTTATTATGAAATGGTCGTGACACAGCAAAGACAAGCCACAACTTTAGTAATTGCAGTTTCTGTCATTATGTTGATATTGATGCTTTACACACGACAGCAATTTTTCACAAAGCTATCTAGTATTATTATGCTCCCTGCAATGATTTTGCCTACATTGATGTATTTCGGACAATGGAATATTTTGATTCCACCGCTTGTTGTGGCATTGATTATCTTTTTCTTTTCGGGAATGGGAGAAACTGGAAAAACTGTCTGGGGTACAATGATACTTTTGCTTTATTTAATTGCCTCGTTGATATATTTCGTTTCTACGTCCATGTTTGCACCTTCTACCGTTACCACGACAATTCTTTCCGGCGATTCTCCCTCTGGAATGTATCGATGTACTGTTACCGAAACTGTGGACAGCTCCAATGGTAGTACCAGAATTATCGTTGAACCCAATGAAATGGATAAAGATTTCACAATTGTGAAATTCCAGATTAAAGGGTTGGCTCGTGATGTCATGATTGAACGTCCCATGCAACCCAATGTTACCATTGAATGGAAAACCGAACAACGTTCTGAAATTTCGAAACAGCTTAAGAAAATTTCCAATGACATTGAAGTCGCTCTGACAGAAGAACAAATGCTGGTTTTGGGAAGAGATTCCTATAAGGTAATTTTCAGCGACGGAACAGAAAAAACTATGTCTGGTGAAGTTTACCACAATACCATGATTCCTTTAACGGCTGAAATGCGTGAAGAACTTGAAACAGATGAACTTTCCTTGGCAATTGATGGAATGGGACCAAATACAAGAGCCATTTGTGGGGTTGAAGTGGAAGACCTGAGAAATGTCAAGCTTTCCTCCATTTCCGATGAGGAACTTGCAAAATTGGGAGTTCCTGAACAGGGTGACGTATTGTATTATAATGGAAAGGTTGTTTTCCGCTATTATATCGCCATTCTTGAAGAATATTTCTCCCTTGACAAGCGTGAATTGGGTATCATCTAACCAAAAGGAGTCTTTGAAATGAAAAAGAACTTTCTCTTTTTGACAGTATTGACTTTCGCCATTTCAGGAATGACAGCGTGTGGCTCACAAGCAACAGAATCTCATCAAACATCCAATGCGCCGGTTTCCTCCGCAGAAGAAATCGTGGAGACAGATGCCCCCATGGAAGAGGATACTCCCAAAGAGGAAACTCCTGCTGAGGAAGCTCCCC
>JAZAUD010000009.1:0-89667 GCA_036373775.1 Oscillospiraceae bacterium
CTTCCTACCATTTCCGCAACATCAAAGCCAACACCAAACTCAAGTCCCCTTACCCCTGGGACTCCAAATATCAGCCCTGCAATGCTATTTTCTAAGCCGTCGAAAATGGGTGAACCTATTCCGGCTGGGACATTGACAGCAACACATTCCACGATTCCGCCGAGTGTTTCGTCACCATCCGCAGCCGCACGAATATCTTTCAACATCAATTTTCCTTGTGAATTGCTAATCACTGGGAAATTTTTATAACGAACTGCAAGAATGTCATCCTTGTTCACTTTTACATAATCAAATTCACGGTCTTTGATGCCATGAATTTCCAAAGCGTGTGCGCCGACATAAATTCCTCTACGTTCCAGAATTTGACCGCAGATTGCCCCTGCAAAGCATAGAGGTGCTGTCAATCTGTCGGAAAAATGACCGCCGTCACGAATGTCATTGAATCCACGATAACGGACTGTTCCGGTATAATCCGCTTGTCCCGGACGGGGGAGACGGTTCAATTGTGAGAAATCCGGCACTTCACGTTCAGGATTTTGAATGAATGCACAAAGGGGTGTTCCTGTTGTGCGATTATTCAGCATTCCAGACATGACCTGATTAAATTCGCCGTTTTCATGGATACCAGAATTTCTCCGTTCCATGAACTGATGTAATCTTTTTACATCGATATATTCTCCTGCTGGAAGGTTGTCAATCGTAATACCGATTGCAGGACCTTGTGCTTCTCCGAAAACGGAAATTGAAATTCTATTATTCCAAATGGATGCCATTGGCGATTCCTCCTAATTTTTGGTAATCTTCCCAAAATGCCGGGTAAGATTTGGTAACACATTCTGCACCCAAAAGGGTGATGGGCTTCTTTGAACGAGTGGCGGCAATGGCGGTACACATTGCAATTCTATGGTCTCCGGCACTGTTGACCGTTCCGCCGTGCAATGTTCCGGTTGGCTGGATTGTCAAGCCGTCCGGATTGACTTGGACATTTCCGCCGAGTTGGTTCAGCATATCCGCAGTTGTCACAAGGCGGTCACTTTCCTTGATGCGCAGACGTTCCGCACCAACAATTTTTGTTGTACAGGGGGCAAAATTCGCCGATACTGCTAAGATTGGCACGAGGTCGGGAATGTCTTCCGCATGGATGGTGAATATTTCCTCTTTTTCAGTATACCACATATCACGCAGAATTTCAACAATTTTTCTGTCGCCTTGTACGGAATTTTCGGGGATATTCTGCAATGTGACATTGTTCCCAATGGCATTGGCAACATAGAAAAATGCTGCTTGGGAAAAATCGCCTTCAATTGATACATCTTGGAGATTGTATGCTGCTTGATATTCCTGATTTCCCTTGATATAATAGCCTTTTTCGGTTTCGTCCACGAATACACCATATTTTTTCATGACATCAATTGTCATATCGGCATAGGGTTTCGATTGCAGGGGAGAGGTCAGAATGATTTCAGAATCCCCCTCTAACAAAGGCAATGCCAATAATAAGCCTGTGACAAATTGTGACGAAATATCGCCCTCTAAATGGTATGTACCGCTTTGCAATTTCCCTTCAATGGTGAAAGGCATGGTGTTGTTATAATCGAAATGAATTCCCTTTTGTGAAAGTTCCCTGATGTAGGGGGTAATGGGTCTTTCCGGTAAACGCCCTTGACCGATGAACGTCGTCTTGATTCCCAATGCAGCTGCAACAGGGATTAAAAACCGCAATGTTGAGCCACTTTCGCAACAGTCCACCACGCATTCTTTGACGGGGCGCATTCCTGAAAATGCAATCTGATTTTCAATGATTTGATAGTCAACCCCGAACGCTTTCACGGCTGAAAGCGTTGCATCAATGTCCTTTGAGAAAGTCACATTGTCAACATAGGGGATTCCCTTGCAGAGGGCGGCGCAAATAATCGCCCTGTGCGCCATGCTTTTGGAGGCTGGAATATTGACCACTCCGGAAAGCTGAGACGGCTGTAACAGTAAATCCATGTTACACCTCTCTTTCAAAAATTGCACGGAATTCGGGAATTGTGCCTGTCTGAATCTGCGCTTTTCCAATGGGATTGCAGGTAATCCAGCGGAGTTTCTGTCCGGCACGCTTTTTATCATGACCGCAGAGGTTCACTAATTCTGTCAAGGGTGCATCCGTATCAACAGGCAGATGGTAATTTTCGGCACACTGTTTCAAGAGTGCATATTCTTCAGGGGTATTGCAGTATTTCGTCATGATACACATTCCGGCAGCGACTGCACAACCATGTGTATACGTCTCATAATGATAATACGCTTCAATGGCATGACCAATGGTATGACCGAAATTCAAAATCATTCTTAATCCGGTGTCGAGTTCATCTTCTGCGACAACATCACGCTTGATTCCCACACAAGCCGGAATAATTTCGTCAAAGTGTTCCTGTACGTTGTCAAGGTTGCAATTCAGCAGTAAATCAAATAGTTTCCGGTCTGCAATCATGCCATATTTCACAACCTCACCCATGCCGTCAATTAAGAACTTTTCCGGCAGTGTCCGCAACGTTTCAGGGTCGCACAATACCAATGCAGGCTGTTTGAATGCGCCGACTAAATTTTTCCCTTCGGGCAGGTCAATTGCAGTCTTTCCGCCAACAGAAGAATCTACCTGCGCCAATAATGACGTGGGTATCTGGATGTACTGCACCCCCCGCAGGAATGTTGCTGCTGCAAATCCGGTAATGTCCCCGACGACTCCGCCCCCTAGGGCTATCAGACAATCAGAACGTGTAATGTCATTCTGTACCAGAAATGACCATATTTTTGTCAATGTTTCAGCATTTTTGGAAGATTCCCCATGTGGGAATACCAATTTCACCACCTTGAAACCATTGCTTTTGAGCGATTCCGAAACCGTTTCAGAATAAAGCTTGTCTACATTATCATCCGTGATGATGGCGCAAGTTTCCGCTTTGCTGATTTCTGAAATGATTTCACCACATCGCTTTAAAATCCCCCGTTCTATCATGACGTCGTAAGCGTCCCTTACAGGGACATGAATTCGATTCATTGTAATACCTCCTGAGTGTCAGATTAAAATGCTTTTCTCTGTTTCACAAACGGAAAAAAGCCCCTACTATTATCATACCCATTTTTTGCCGTTTTGTCAAGAGAAACATGAATATTTTTCCTCTATCACTGTTAAAAAATTCCCTTGTAAAACGGTGCATTTTTGATACACATAAATTTTCTACAAATTCTCTTGCAAATTGTCAGAGAATATGGTATAATAAGAAAGAATTCAATTTTGAAAATTGGGAGGTCATGTTCATGCAGTTTCAAGTTCCAATCCGTGTCAAAAAGGCAGTTGACAGAAATTCACTGCTTGAAAATTATGGGGCGGTCAATACTCAGCCAACTTTGATTGTCAGCCGTCAAAATGGGATGCAACAGGAAAGCCCTACCCCTCAAAGGTATTCACAGCCCTATGCACCCCCTCCACAGTCCCAGAGACAGACTTTCAACCCTCCACCTGTCCCACGGCAAGTACCAACCTCTGCACCCCCTAGACAGCCCCAGAGACAGCCTGTCAACCCTTCGGCTGTTCCTCGGCAAGTACCAACCTCTGCACCCCCTCCACAGTCTCAAAGACAGCCTGTCACCCCTTCGGCTATGCTTCGACAGCCCCGAAAACCCTTGCAGGGGACTATTTTAAGGAGAGGGCAGAAATTTGCTTTGAGTGGTGCAAATGGTGCGGTTTCTTTTGTGCGGATTGGGTTGGATTGGGTGCTGAAAAATCCCAATTGTGACCTTGATGCTTCCGCTTTTCTGCTTGGTGGTAATGATAAGGTGCTTGGAGATGATTGGTTCATTTTCTACGGTCAGCCCCAAAGTCCTGATGGAAGTGTCCGCTATTTCGATAAAAATTCGGCGAAACCAGACGAAAAAACCGCCTTGGAAATCCGCCTTTCACAAGTTCATCCACAAGTGCAGAAAATTGTCGTTGCGGTGACGATTTATGAAGCGATTCAGAATCATTACCATTTTGGCATGACGGAAAGCGTCACGGCAACAATTTTCGACATGAACGCAAGAAAACCGCTTGCAAGTCTCGACTTGACGGATAATTCCCCAGTGGTAACTGCGCTGGTAGTTGGGGAATTTTACCGCTATCAGGGAAGCTGGAAATTTAATGCGGTTGGTTCAGGTGTCGGGAAAGATTTAGCCGGATTCTGCGCTATGTACGGTGTTGTGTTAGAATAATTTGGAAAAGGAGATATAAAATGATTACATTTGAAACTATCAATGAAGTGATTCTTCGTGTCACTTGCAGTGGTGCAGGAGAATATATTTTCACAAAAGCTGGTGCATTTATCGCCGGTGAATGCTACGGCGGTAAAAATTTCAAGTTTGAGAAGGTTCTCTTAGGTCCTGAACAGAATGCCCTGAGAGCTTTGGGCGGACAATTACTGCGCCGTTTTACTGGTGAAAATCTTCCATTGATGAGAGTGGACTATTCCGGAGACAGTATTACCTATTTTGCCAATGACCAGCAACACGTTGTTGTGTGTCATCTTTTGCAAGGGGAAGTTCTTTCTGTTGAAAGTGAGAATATTCTTGCATTTACTCCCGATTGTAAATATGGTGTCAAGTTTTTGGGTCAGGGTGTTATTTCCCAAAAGGGACTTGCAACTTCCACATTAACCGGAATGGGTTCTCAAGCTTTTGCGGCTGTTCTCGTGGACGGCAACCCCCTTGTTATCAGCAACATGGAAAGCCGTGGAACATTGGAAGTTGACCCTGATGCCGTTGTCTGCTGGGTCGGGGAAGACCCCTCTGTCAGGTTGGATATGTCGTGGAAAAATTTCATCGGACAATCTTCCGGTGAATCCTATATGTTTGAATGGTCTTATGGTATGCCTGCGACTGTTATTATCCAGCCAACAGAACGCACCTCGGGACTTGATATTTCTATGGATGGCAGCCGGACTGGGGCTAGCCCGTCTGTGCAGAGAAGAATCACATACTAAATAATTGATTATTGTGTACTATAAATGCTACCAAAGATTTGCTTTATGAAAGGAGAGTGAAAAATTCGCTCTCCTTTTTTTCGTGCTGATGATATTATGCCATTGACCCCGAAATTTCTACCAAATGGCAGATTGCCGGAATGGTTTCGCCTTGTTGGGCGGACATTGCCGAAAGCAATGCACCAGTTGCACAGAACAAAATCCGTTTCATTGTGCCGTCCTGCAATTTCGGCAGAAAATACGCACAGAGAATACTTGCCGAACATCCGCAACCCGAACCGCCTGCGTGGGTGTCCTGCTGTTCTTCGTTAAACATCATTGAGCCACAATCCTGATGCACGGCGGAAATATCGATTCCCTGTTTCTGGAGCAGTTCAATCAGCAGGGGAGAGCCGATATTTCCCAAATCTCCGGTGACGATTGCGTCGTAGTGTTCGGGTGGGGTTCGGGATTCGGTCAGATAGCGGAAAATGGTATCTGCGGCGGCTGGTGACATTGCCGCCCCCATGTTCGTGGCATCCTTCACACCAAGGTCACAAATGCGCCCAATGCATCCGCCTTCCAATCGTGGGAAACCCTTTTCGGCGGACACCACCACTGCACCTGAGGCGGTACACGTCCATTGGGCGGTTGGGGTACGCTGTCCGCCATACGAAAGAGGGAAGCGAAACTGCCTTTCTGCTGTCGAAAAATGCGAGGAAGTCACGGCGGCGACGTTCTGACAATATCCGCCATCTATCAAAATTCCCGATGTCAAGAGCGTTTCCGCCATTGTCGAACAAGCTCCATACATCCCCAAAAATGGCACGTCCGTCCCACGGGCTGCAAATGTAGAGACGGTACACTGATTGATTAAGTCGCCGGCGGTGATGCAGTCAATGTCCTGCATGGTCATTGCACCTTTTTGGAGTGCAAGGTTCAGGGTTTGTGACTGCATTTCGGTTTCTGCCTGTTCCCAATTTTTTTGCCCGAAATAGGGGTCTTCTTCGATTCTATCGAAATATTTCCCCATATTTCCATCAGATTCTTTCTTTCCTGCAATCGCTGAAAAACTCCGGATGGAAGGATAATTTTGGAAAGTAATGATACTTTTTTTCATGATTGTACACCTCTATAATAGTTGATAGGGGTATTTTTTCCGATATTTTGCAATTTATACGTTTTCAATTACTGACTAAAAATATACAAAAAAGGATTATCGCACATTTTTCAGAAAATTTTCATAAACTTATCACATTAGTGGGTTAGAATAGTAATTGTCGTAAGGAACTCCCCAATTCCTTACGGTATCCCCTATATAATCCCTATATCATGGCAGAGAGAACCGCTTTAGCGGCTCTTTCTGTTTTTTGGGGCAATTTTACGAAAAAAGAGAAAACTCCCTGCACCACAGGGAATTTTCTCTTTTATAGAAAGAAAGTGTCAAAAAATCAAATTAAGCGTTGAGGAGCTTTTCAGCAGATGCGATTTTCACGCAGAGTACAAAGAGTTCCATTGCCTTTTTCAGTTCGTCAACTTCGGGATAGCTTGGGGCAATGCGGATATTTCTGTCTTCGGGGTCATTGCCATAGGGGAAGGCTGCACCTGCACCAGTCAGAACCACTCCGGCTTCCTTGCAGAGCTGTACAATGCGCTTGGCTGTGCCTTGGGGAGCATTGAAGGAGACGAAATAACCGCCCTTTGGTTCTGTCCATTCGCCAATACCCAGCGGACGGATTTCCTGTGCTAACATATTCAGTACACAATTGAACTTTGGTTCAAGAAGAGTGCGGTGCTTTTCCATATGTGCAAGGACGTTTTCAAACTTGCCGTCAAAGAATTTCACATGGCGAATCTGGTTGACTTTATCAAAACTGATGGTGAAGCAGGTCAAACCCTTTTTGAGGTCTGCAAGGTTGTCTTTGGAAGCTGCGAGAAGGGAAACACCTGCACCAGAAAATGTTACCTTTGAAGTGGAGGCAAATTCATAAACCATGTTCGGGTTGCCGGCTTTTTTGCATTCTTCCAGAATCGGGAGAACAATTTTCGGATTGTCACAAAGATGATGGACACAGTATGCATTATCCCAGAAAATACGGAAATCCTTTGCAGCGGGTTTCAGTCCTGCGAAACGCTTCACAACCTCGTCACTGTAGACAATGCCGGAGGGGTTGGAATACTGCGGTACACACCAGATACCCTTGACAGCTTCATCTTCGGAAACGTACTTTTCCACTAAATTCATATCAGGTCCATTTTCGTCCGTGGGAATGTTAATCATCTCCACCCCGAAAAATTCCGTAATGCGGAAATGTCTGTCATACCCCGGAACAGGACAGAGGAATTTCACCTTGTCAAGTTTGCTCCATGGGGTATTCCCCATGATGCCGTGTGAAAATGCGTAACTGACAGCGAAATACATTGCCTGCAAAGAGGCATTCCCGAACATGAAAATTTCATCCGGCTCTACTCCCAACATGGGGGCAAATAATTTCTTTGCTTCCGGAATGCCATCAAAACCGCCATAATTACGGCAGTCCCCGACTTCGCTCGTCATGTCGTCACCAGTGACACAGGTAAGCAATTCATTGCTCAAATCTAATTGCTTGGGGGAGGGTTTTCCTCTGGACATATCCAGTTTTAAATTTTCTGCCTGAAATTCGGCATATTTCTTTTGACAGTCTTCATAAAATGCAGTCAATTCTGCTTTTGAATAAGCACTCAGCTCCATTGCAAATCGCTCCTTATCATATCATTACCGGAAATCCGGCTGGTTTTTCCATGTTTTATTATACAGCAAATCCGGTATTTTTGCAAGTGAATTTTGAAAAGTTCTTGTGAATTTTGTCGTGTTATACGGAAATCCTATGAAAAAAAGTATCAGTCATGTGAATTTTGACGTGAAAATTGTATTTGAGCGGTGTTCAAGTGTCCTTGTAAGAGAAACAGTTTTATAAAATTTTATGATTTTTGAATGAAAAGGAGTGAAAATTAAAACTTTTTTCAAAAACCCCCTTGACAAATTCATCAAAAACGTTTACAATAATAATGTTGTATGATATTTGAGTGAATATCCGTTCTGATTTTACAGAAAGGGTTTTGCATCTGGTGAAAACCAGATACGCAGAGTGTATTTGCAGCTTCAAGACCTTTTTAAGGGGTCTGTGCTTTATATCATTAACACTTCTTTTTAATTCCGCTGAATGCGGTGGATATATTTTGAAGGGTTTCCTTCATCTTTGAAGTTTGAAAAATGAATAAAGAAGCAGCATTTACCGCCTGCGTGAAAGTTTCCATGCATCAAAAGAAACTGATTGAAACAAAAGGAGGTAATGCACAAATGCCAAGTACGATTTTGGTAGTCATCATTGTTGTTCTCGCTGTTGCCCTTTGCGCTTCTATTGCCATTGGTTACATGAAAGCTAATGCTGCAATGACAAAGGGAATTGAACAGGGCGAAGCCCGTCAGAAAGAGAAGATGAAAAAAACAATTCGTGAGACAGAACAGCGTGCAAAAGCAAGTATTGAAGCCGCTGAACAACAAATTCGTGATGCGGATACAAGGGCTGCTAAGGCTCAGGCTCAATTGGAAGCTGTGGAAGAAGCAGCCCAAAAGGATGCCGAAACCATCAGAAAAGAAGCTGTCGTTGAAGCAAAGGACGAAATTTTCAAACTCCGTCAAGATGCTGAAAAGGAAATTCGTGACCGCCGTAATGAAATTTCTAAGCAGGAACGCCGTTTACATCAGAAGGAAGAAAACCTAGATAAAAAAATGGATACCCTCGAAAAAAAAGAGGAAACTTTACAGGGGAAACTTCATGAAGCGGAATCCATCAGGGAACAGGCGGAAACCATTCGTCAACAACAGCTTGAAACTCTGGAACGCATTTCTGGTTTGACAAAAGAACAGGCGAAAGAGTATATCTTACAGACTTTGGATAATGAGCTTGTTCATGAAAAGGCTGTCAGAATTTCTGCTTATGAACAACAAGTGAAGGAAGAAGCCGAGGAAAAGGCAAGAGGTTATATCTCACTTGCAATTGCAAAATGTGCTGCTGACCAAGTGTCTGAGGCGGCTGTCTCTGTGGTGGCTCTTCCAAGCGATGAAATGAAGGGCAGAATTATCGGACGTGAAGGACGTAATATCCGCACGCTGGAAACGCTGACAGGGGTTGACTTGATTATTGATGATACACCGGAAGCCATTACACTTTCTTGCTTTGACCAAGTGCGCCGTGAAATTGCAAGAATTGCCCTTGAACGATTGATTGCAGATGGCAGAATTCATCCTTCACGCATTGAAGAAATGGTGGATAAAGCCAAGCATGAAGTGGAACATCGTATCAAGCAAGAAGGGGAACGTGCCATTCTGGAAACAAACGTTCATGGTGTCAATCACGAGTTGATTAAGCTTTTGGGGCGTTTGCACTATCGCACAAGCTACCGTCAGAATGTATTGACACATTCCATTGAGGTGGCACAGCTTTGCGGAGTATTGGCGGCTGAATTGGGTGTGGATGTGAACTTAGCCAAGAGGGCAGGACTGCTCCATGATATTGGTAAGGCTCTGACTTCTGAGGTTGAGGGGTCTCATGTACAGATTGGTGTGGATGTATGCCGTAAGGCGAAAGAGAATCCGGAAGTCATTCATGCAATTGAAGCACACCATAATGATGTTGAGCCAAGAACGGCAATTGCTTGTATTGTTCAGGCTGCGGATGCCATTTCAGCGGCAAGACCTGGGGCAAGGTCTGAAAATTATGAGAATTACATCAAGCGTTTGGAAAAGCTGGAAGAAATTTGTATGTCTTACAAGGGTGTCGAAAAGTGCTATGCTGTGCAAGCAGGCAGAGAAATTCGTGTCATGGTACAGCCGGAAGTCATCAATGATGAAAATATGGTTCTGGTTGCGAGAAAGATTGCGAAACAGATTGAAGACGAAATGGAATACCCCGGACAGATTAAGATTAACCTGATTCGTGAAAGCCGTGCTGTGGACTATGCCAAGTAAAATGAATCGGGGCGGTTTCTGACCGTCCCGATTTTTATTTTCATAAGGAGGGATTTGATTATGCCGAAAACGGCAAAAACGATTTTCAATACAACAGAAAAATCGAATTTTATTTTGAACATGAAAACTAGGGATTATTGGAAATATAATCTCAAAATCATGCAGTTATTTTTGATACTGATGCCAATTTTCAGTATTGTGCTGGAATTTGCAAAGGTATACAGTGTGCCATCTATGGCTCTTTCCATTGCAGGAGTTTTTGCAATGGTGTTTGTATTCATCGGGTATATGAAATCTGTTACCCCGAAACAATTGATTTTACCGTCTGTATTGGCTGGCGGAATGGTAGTATGGGGGATTGTGAGTTTATATAACTGTTACTATCCTAAAGTTGCAATGTTTGGTTCTGATGGACGTGCAGAAGGGTTGCTTTCCATTGTATTTTATGGATGTTTCTTTTTATTGGGCGCACAATTGGGAACAGATGACAACCGTCTGAAACTGGTTCGCAGTATGTTAATCATGACATTTGCGGAATGTGTGTGGGCATTATTACAGGTATTGCCGATTGGGTTTCCGTCTTATTACAGGTCATTAGAACCGTTTTTGATATTTGATGTATTTTTACCGTCAGGAGTGACAGGGAGTCCGGTATTTTTTGCCTCTTTACTTTGCATGATGGAAGTACCGGCGGTATTGTGTTCTGTATTCGAAACAGAAAAGAAAAACCGTATTTTTGCGTGGATATGTGCAATTTTATTTGTGATTTTATCTGTGAAGACACAGTGTATTCTTGGGATTGCAGGAATGGCATTTTCTATCCTTGTTTCCGTCATTTGCATTTTTGTGAAAAATGAAGGCAAGCAAGGCGGTATTCGTTTGGGTGCGCTATTGGTGGCGTTTGTGATTGCAATGGGATGGGTGTATATTTCTCCTAGTATGAATGGGTCTTACAGCCGTGCAACCGGACAAAGTGAAGCGATTTCGAATGCAATGACACTTTATGATGGTGGTATTTTCTGGAAAGACAGTGCTTATCGCTTAGAAGTAAGCGGTTATCCTATCAATGGTTCTAATAACGTTTATGGAGACTTTGCTATTGATTCTACTTCCGAAACTTACAAAAGATTATGGAAAGTTACCACGGACATTATCAAGCAATATCCGCTTGCTGGAACTGGTGAAGATAATCTGGTTTATGCACAGATGCATGAATCTCTTATCATCAACCAAAATCCGAATACATTCGACAGGGCTTATAATTTTTACCTGCAAATGGCAGGGACTACCGGAATCCCTATGTTGTTGCTGTTCCTTGCTTTGATGGTGACAGCCTTAAAAAATGGCGTACAGGAGCTGAAAGAAAAAGAGAATCAATGGCTTCATATCGCAATTTTTGGGGCTGTGGTTGTTTATTTGGCTGTGATGATGATTGGTTCAAGCTGTTTGACGGTTGCACCGCTTTTCTGGATGTTAGCAGGTTGTTGTTGCCGTATGGGAAAAGAGGAAGAGGAGTAAATGTCGGGAATCGTATTAAAACAAGCAGTTATCATGATGGTATTGATTGCAGTTGGTGCAGGATGTTTCAAAATGAGACTGCTTTCCAAAGAGACAGTGAATCAGATTTCGGGATTGGTGCTGAAAGTGGTGAATCCGGTTGTGATTCTGATGGCATATCAAAGGGAATTCAAGCCGGAACTCGTCAAAAATTTGGGGTTTGCATTTGTTGCTTCTGCGGTTTCTTATGTTGTGGCTTTTGTGGTGGCATATGTCGGCATTCCTCAGAAACAAGGCAGAGAAATTGTGATTGAACGATTTTCAAGCATTTATTCGAATTGTGGATTTATGGGAATCCCCTTGGTACAAGCTATGTTTCAGTCAGAGGGTGTTTTTTATCTGACGGCATATCTGACCATGTTCAATGCGCTGGTTTGGTCTCATGGAGTGATGCAGATGTCTGGTGAAAGGTCATTGCAATCATTGGGGAAAATCTTACGTTCTCCGGCGATAATTGCTATTATTGCAGGGATGATATTGTTTTTCTGTCAAATCATGTTACCGGAAGTGATTGCTGAAACGTTCGAAATGATTGGAAGCTTAAATTCACCACTTGCCATGTTCGTGGCAGGTGCAACGATTATTCAGACGAATTTACCGGAAGTTGTCAAGAAGCCTAGAATTTTCTATGTGTGTCTTCTGAAACTGCTTGTGATTCCCATATTGACCATTCTTGTATTGACTTTGATTCCGGCAGATACTACCGTAGAAATGACGGTGACAGCTGCAACAGCTGCGCCCAGTGCGGCAATTTGTACCATGCAATGCTTGAATTACAAGAAAAATGCGTCTTATGCATCAGAAATTTTCGCAGTAACGACGTTATTTTCTGTGGTGACAATGCCTTTGATGATGGTGGTTTATGAAAAGATTGGTATATTGCTTGGATAATGGAAGGGAGGTATTTTTGTGAAACACAAAAAAATGGTTGCAGTTTTGGGGGCTTTGATGTTGCTTTCTCATTCTGGTTTGATTCCGGTATCTGCGGAGGACGGATGGAGAAAGGCTTATGAAACGGTTTTGACGGAATTTCAGGAAACAGATTATTTTTCAGAGTATTCTATGTGGAATATCTTTGATATTGATAGTGATGGTGTGCCGGAGCTGGTCATTTCGCCGAATGGTTCTCATGTGGCAGGCTGTGTCCTCTATGCGTTCAAAGATGGCAAGGCAATTCGATTGGGAAAAGATGAAAAAATGTTCGGGGAATGGGGCGTGATTTCTGTTTGTCAGTCGGAAGCCTTGGTTTGTTCGCAGTATTTCGGGATGGGTGTTTTATATGTTTCTTACTATCATTTTGATGGATATTCACTGAAATTGGTGGATGAATTCCGAAATAATGAGGGGGCTTTGGTAGGAGACATTCAGAAGACAGCAGAATATTTCCATAATGGTGAAAGCGTTACCAGAGATGAATATTATTCCGAAACAACACCCTATGCAAAAATGCATTGGGTGGATAATATTGGAAGAGAATATGATTTTTCCCAATTGGATTTATTCAAGGGGGATATTCCACCAGCAAAAGTGCCGGTTGTTCTTGAAACCACTGAGGAACATAAACCTGAATGGAAAACACTCTTACTTTTTGGGGGGATTCCAGCCCTGATAATTGCCGTGATTTCGGCGATTGTTTCTTTGGTATGGCGACATTCATAAAAAGTTAAAAAATATAACAAAATAATTGTGCAAAATTGGTCTTGCGTTTTTTTTCGCTGTGTGCTATAATTTGTTTGTGAAAAAAATATTGACTCCTGAAGTATATCACTGCGATTTGACAGAAAAAAGAGAGGATTTTCTATAGAATTTTATCATTATACCAGAAAGAAAAATGATTGAATGGGGGAATTATCATGCTTAGTGGTATCAGCAAATTAGATTTGAAACGTATCAACAGAATGCAGGTATTACGCACGGTCTGGGAGTCGGGCCCTATTTCCAGAGTTGACCTTTCTCAAATGTTACAGATTACCCGTGCATCCATTACACAAATCACAAACGCCATGATTGAAGAGGGCTTGCTCATGGAAATCGGGGAAGCACCTTATCAGCAGAGAAATCAGGACAAATTACCAAAGGGACGCAGGAAAATTTTGCTTGACATCAATGCAAATTATCGTTTTGTTTTGGGAGCTGTCATTAGTGAACAGTGTGTAACAGTTGGACTTTGCACCATGCATATGGAAATTCTGGATAAAATGCAGTTACCATTGACAGACCATACCAGCCGAAAAGAAATTCAGCAATTCATTCTGACTTCCTGTGAACGGATGATGAATAATGCTTGTCTCAAAAGAGAGGATTTGCTTGGTTTGGGTGTCGGGGTCATGCCGATTATGATTGGTAAAATGCGTGTGTATTACAAGGATGGTGTACTTGATTTTACGGATTTGACAAGGGCTTTATCTGTTCCGCAAATGCCTCCTGTTTTTTGCGGGAATGCCGTGTGGCTCTTATCGTTAGCCAATGCGGATTTACAACGAAAAGGCATTCAGCAGAGCAATCAAGTGTATCTGCATCTTGGCAGTCATATTCACATTTCATTGCTCAAACCTGAAAAAAATGAAACCGATTATCTGACATACAGCTACTTGACAGAAAGAATGATTGTTCGCCCCAATGGCAGACAACAGGACGGCTACCCTGCTGGTTCGGTTCGTGCGCAACTTTCCACGCAGGCAATGCAGGCACGAATTGCCGAAATCTACAGCAAGGACAGGACACCTTTTCTTTATTCTGCGACAGATGGCTATATTGAGCGTGTGACTTTAGAGCAAATGTATCGTGCTGTGGCTTCGGGAGATGTACGCTGTGAAATGGTTGTCAAGGAGATTATGCAGGATTGGAGCGTATTACTCCATAATCTGGTGTGTTGCTTTCAGGCGAATTGCATTGTTTTGCATAACTTTGGAATGACGGAACGAGGGTTTCAGCAGTTTCAACAGTATGTACGAGAAAATGTCGGAGATGATGTTGCAGAACGGATTCAATGCAGTATTGTAGAAGAGAAAACAGATTTCCTTGCAGGGTGTATTTTGGTTTTGATGAAGAATTTCTACTTGAATGGCGGTGTTCCTTCCATGAAGCCAACGATTACTATTTCACATGGGAGGTTTTAATGATGGAACTTTCAGAACACAAAGTGCAGACCATTCCCGAAAAATACAAGATTTTTAGTGGCAGTACCTTGAAAATGATTGCCGTGATTACCATGTTAATTGACCATATCGGGCATATTCTGTTAAGCCAATACCCTCCGGCTGTTCAGGTGTGGTTTGAGTTGGGAACAGAAAAAATCAGCTGGTATTGGATTTCTCGCACTATCGGGAGAACGGCATTTCCCATTTATTGCTTTTTGTTGACAGAAGGGTATCTTCATACCCATGACCGGAAGAAATACGGCTTGAATTTGCTGGTATTTGCATTCATTTCAGAAATCCCGTGGAATCTGGAACATATTGGAAAAATTGCCTATTCAGAGCAACAGAATGTATTTTTCACGTTGTTTCTGGGGTATCTTGGAATCTGCATTTATGAATCAAAATTGCAGTTTGGCAAGAAAACGCTTTGCATGGTTTTGCTGGTGATTGTGACTTTGCTGTTGCACACGGATTACGGTGTGAGGGGAATTGCGCTGATACTGGTGATGCATATGATTCATCAGGAAACAGTCATGCAGGGAATTATCAGCTGTGGGATTCTTACCAGTACATGGAAGTCATTGTTTGCATTTATTCCCATTACCATGTACAACGGAAAAAGAGGCTTTATTCAGGGAAAATTTGCGAAATATTGTTTTTATGCCTTTTATCCGGTGCATATGTTCATTTTGTATTTGCTGAGAAAAAAATTTTTCGGCTATTGAATTTCATATCGTAAGCAAAGGGGCTTCATTCATCCTGTTTCTGACAGGGTGCGTGGAGCTTACCCTTTTTTATATTTAAGGAGGTAAATTGAAAATGGAAGAACATCATACAAAATATGTCTTTGTGACGGGCGGTGTCGTTTCTGGATTGGGAAAGGGCATTACTGCGGCATCTTTGGGGCGGTTACTCAAAGCAAGAGGGTATCAGGTCACTATCATGAAACTTGACCCTTATATCAATGTTGACCCCGGCACAATGAGTCCTTATCAACATGGGGAAGTATTCGTTACGGACGACGGCGGAGAAACGGATTTAGACCTTGGACATTATGAGCGTTTCATTGATGAAAATTTGTCCGTCAATAATAATGCCACTACTGGGAAAATTTACTGGACTGTCCTCAATAAGGAACGCAGAGGGGACTATTTAGGCGGTACAGTGCAGGTCATTCCCCATATTACCAACGAAATCAAGGAACGAATTGCAAGGGTCGGCGAAAAAAGCGGGGCTGATATTGTCATTACCGAAATCGGCGGTACTGTCGGAGATATTGAAAGTACGCCCTTTTTGGAAGCCATTCGCCAATTTACCGCAGAAGTCGGCAGGGAAAATGCCATGTACATTCATGTCACTTTGTTGCCGTTCATTGCCGGTTCGAATGAATTGAAGTCGAAACCCACTCAACATTCTGTCAAGGAGCTGTTGTCGTTCGGAATTCAGCCTAATATCATTGTATGTCGTACAGAACAACAAATTCCGCAGGAAGTCGCCGAAAAAATTGCCCTCTTCTGTAACGTGAGAAAAGAGGACATTGTGCAGAATCTGACTGCACCATCTTTGTATGAAGTTCCGGTGATGCTGGAAAAAGAGGGGCTTGCAAAAGAGGTATGCTATCATCTGGGGTTAATCAATCGGGGTCCTGACCTTGCTGATTGGATTGCTATGACCGAACGACAGAACAAAGCACAGAAAACAGTCAATATTGCTTTAGTCGGGAAATATGTCAGCTTGCAAGATGCCTATTTGTCCGTGGCGGAAGCCCTGCGACATGGGGGAATTGTCAATGATGCTAAAATTCACATTGATTGGATTGACTCCGAAAAAATCACCCCTGATACTGTCGCAGAAACTTTGAAAGGTTGTCACGGTATTATCGTTCCGGGGGGATTCGGTGACAGAGGCATTGAAGGCATGATTGAGGCGATTCGCTACGGTCGGGAAAATCAAATTCCAGTTTTTGGGATTTGCCTTGGTATGCAGATGATGACCATTGAAGTCGCTCGGCATTTGGCTGGATTGACAGAAGCCAATTCTTCGGAATTCACTCCGCAGGGTTCACAGAATGTCATTGACATTATGGACGAACAAAAGGACATTACCGAAAAGGGCGGTACAATGCGCCTTGGTGTGTACCCTTGCTGTCTGGCTGAACACACCAAAGTCCATGAAATTTATGGTGAAGAATTGATTTATGAACGTCACCGCCACCGCTGGGAATACAATAACGCTTACCGCAAAACTTTGACGGCTGTCGGGTTGCAGATTGCCGGAATTTCCCCTGACCAGAAATTGGTTGAAATTGTGGAATTAGAGGGGCATCCTTGGTTTATTGGGGTGCAGTTCCATCCAGAATTCAAATCCCGTCCGAACCGTCCGCAGAAATTGTTTGTTGATTTCATCCGTGCGTCTCTCCAATATCAAGAACAATTGGAAACAAAATAAGCAGAAAAAACACCAATCCCCGACGAAATGTCGGGGACTTGTGCATGATATAGGGATTATTGGGGATTTTTCATAATAACGCTGGGGTAGTAACGTTATTAACATGAAAAAGTGTGCAGCCCACAAAGACTACAATACTATGATACAAATTTTATATGATAACAGTGTGATGATTATGTGATAAAATGGTGATATTATCTGTCTATTTCAAACCAGAATACAGAACCTTCTCCCAACTTGGAACGGACACCATAATTGAAGCTGTGCAGTTTCAGAATTGCTTTCACAATGGAAAGCCCTAAACCAGTCCCGACAACTTCTCTGGTGTGGTTTTCACTGCGGTAATATTTGTCAAAAATTTTCTGGATTTTGTCTTTTTCGATACCACTTCCAGTATCACGGACTTCAATTCTGACAGCATTTTCTGTGTTGATTTGGGTAACAAATACCTGTTTGTCGTCGCCAGTGTAATTGATGGCATTATTGATAAGGTTGCAGACAACACGCTCCATTTTTGCGGGGTCGCATTGGACTTGACAATGTTCATCCGGTGTGAATGAAATATGATAGCCCATTTGTTCAGAAACTCCCTTGTAACGTGCGATAATATCCGTCATCCAGATGGTGACATCAATTTCTTTCATTTCCAATTTTTGTGAACCGTTTTCCAGTTTGGAAAGGTCAAGAATATCATTCACAAGGGCGGTTAAACGGTCTGTTTCGTCAATAATGACTTGTAAGTGTGCATTCCGCTTTTTGGGATTGTCGCCGGATAAATCACGAATCATTTCCGCATAGGCTTTCAGCATGGTGAGGGGTGTTCGCAAATCGTGCGAAACATTCGCCACTAAATCCCTTTGCATGGAATCGGCTTTTGATATTTCCTGTTCGGCATAGGTCAAAGCCTCTGCCAGTTCGTCTACTTCCCGACATCCTCCGCCTTCAAATTTGGTTTCGTAGTTCCCGTGTGCCATTCGTTTGGCAGAATCGGTAATTTTCACAAGGGGTACTGTCAAATGGCTGGAAAGTATCACAGCAATCAAAACACCAATTATCAGCAATACTACCACGAATATTAAAATAATTCGCTTCTGGAAACGGACAGTTGACCCCACTGGTTCAAGCACGGCATTCAATAAGACACAGCCGTCACCATCTCCAATTACTGCGCCAACGACTACAGTATCCATGTTGATTTTTTCGTCATATTCCGTTAAACAGATTGTGCCTGTTTCACTGCTGGAAAGTTCTGTTACATAGCGGTATGCATGATTCCCATAGCCATGTAAAAGGCAATTATCATATAAAATATCACGTTCCCACGCTCTGCGCTCTTTCCCATCAAATACGGATATACAGACCTGATATTCATAGGATGTTTGGTTAAGGGTCATGCGGAATTCATCAACGGATTCTGTCTGACATTTTTCAGCTATCATCAAGGCGACTTGTTCCGTTTCCTTGATTTTGGAATTATAATAAATTCTTGCCAAAACTTCCGTTTCCAGAAACCAGAGTACCCCTGCAATAATTGCAATGAACAATACAAACCACGCCCCAATTTTAAAGCGCAGTGTCATTCTCACTTTTTTGTGAGGGGGCTTTTTGGGGTCTGGTTCTTTGGATTCCATTGTTTCATTAAGTTGCATCTGCTTCAAATTTATATCCCATTCCTCTAAGTGTCACGATATAAGCACGGTACTGTTTCAGACTGCCACGGAGCATTTTAATGTGTGTATCAACGGTTCTGTCATCTCCATAGAAGTCATAACCCCATACGGCTTCAAGGAGCTGTTCACGGGTCAAAGCAAGCCCCTTATTTCTGACAAGGTAGAAAAGCAAGTCATATTCTTTGGGGGTCATGGTGGCTTTTTCGCCATCCACATAGACTTCACGACCAGCAATGTCAATTTCCAGACCACCGAATTTCAGACGCTCATTTTTGGGTGGTTCGGGTCTTTGGACGGATTGACTGCGGAGGAGAACGGCTTTCACTCTTGCCATCAATTCTTTTGGTGAGAAGGGCTTAACAACATAATCATCCACACCGATTTCAAAGCCAAAGAGCTTATCATATTCTTCACCACGAGCGGAAAGCATGATAATAGGAATGTTTTTGTGCTTCTTGATTTCTTTGCTGGCGGAATAGCCATCCAATTTGGGCATCATGACATCCATGATAATCAAATCATAGTTGTTGTTTTTGCACTTGTCAACGGCTTCCATGCCATTGGCTGCCTCGTCAACTTCATATTCTTCAAATTCTGCATACTCCCTGACGACAGCACGGATGTTGATTTCATCATCTACAATTAACAATTTACTCATAAGGGTTACTTCCTTTCTGATTTACTTTCTTTCATTATAACAGATTTTTTCGAAATATACAAGTGCTTATCAAAAAAAAATCAGAGTTTTTTTGTAAGACCATGTGACAAACTATTGACAATCTCTGAAAAATCATGTATAATAAAAATGGAAACTGTGCAGACTTCCGATTCTGCACAATCCAGTTTTTACATACCGGCGATAAGCCGGAAATTTAAGGAGGTAATTACCTATGGCATTAGAAGGCGCACTGACAACCAATCAGAAAGTATTGGATTGGGTTCAGGAATGTGTCAATCTGTGTAAGCCTGATAAGGTGGTATGGATTGACGGCTCTCAGGAACAGCTTGATAAGCTGATTGAGGAAGTAACATCCCTTCCGGATGGAGACCCCAACAAGATGTGGAAGCTCAATGAAGAAAAGCTCCCTGGTTGTTTGTATCACAGAACCGCAGTAAATGACGTTGCTCGTGTAGAGGACAGAACTTTCATCTGCACCAGAACAAAGCAGGATGCAGGCCCAACTAACAACTGGCTCGACCCTAAGGAAATGTATGCAAAGCTCACCCCCATGTTTGATGGCTCTATGAAGGGGCAGACAATGTATGTCATTCCTTACAGCATGGGTCCTGTGACTTCTCCCATCTCCAAGGTCGGTGTGGAACTGACTGACTCCATTTATGTTGTTCTGAATATGAACATCATGACCAGAATGGGCAAGGCTGCATTTGAAAAGCTGGGCGATTCCAACGACTTTGTAAGAGGTCTGCACTCCAAGGCTGATGTTGACCCCGAAAAGCGTTACATTGTACAATTCCCTGAGGATAATACAATTTGGTCTATCAATTCCGCATACGGCGGTAATGTTATCTTGTCTAAGAAGTGCTTTGCTCTGCGTATTGCATCTTTCCAAGGCAAAAATGAAGGCTGGATGGCTGAACATATGCTCATTTTGGGTATTGAAAAGCCGGACGGCACAACCACTTATATCACAGCTGCTGTCCCGTCTGCTTGTGGTAAAACCAATCTCGCTATGCTGATTCCTCCGGAAGGCTATCGTAAGAATGGTTATAAGGTATTCACTGTCGGCGACGATATCGCATGGCTGAAACCCGGTAAGGATGGCAGACTGTACGCTATCAACCCTGAAAATGGTTTCTTCGGTGTTGCTCCCGGAACGAATGAGAAGTCTAACTATAACGCTCTGGCTGCTACCAAGAAGAACGCTATCTTCACCAATGTTGCACTGGATAACAGCGACAATACAGTTTGGTGGGAAAAGCTTACCAAAGAACCGCCCGTTGATGCTACAGAATGGACTGGTCACAAGGTAAACGGTGTTGAATATACTCAGGAAGTTGACGAGAAGACCGGCAAGAAGAAGACTCTGGCGCATCCGAACTCCAGATTTACAGCTCCGGCTGAAAATTGCCCTTGCTTGTCTCCGGAATTCAACAATCCTGACGGTGTTCCGATTTCCGCTATGATTTTCGGTGGTCGTCGTGCTTCTACCACTCCGCTGGTATATCAGAGCTTTGACTGGACACATGGCACTTATATGGGTTCTGCTGTATCCTCTGAAACTACAGCTGCTGCTACTGGTGCAGTTGGTGTTCTCCGCCATGACCCTATGGCTATGAAGCCATTCATTGGCTATAATGTTGGTGACTACTGGGCTCACTGGCTTGAAATGGGTGAAGTTCTGGGCGATAAAGCTCCTAAGATTTTCAATGTCAACTGGTTCAAGCAGGACGAAAACGGCGAATTCATCTGGCCCGGATTCGGCGACAACATGAGAGTTCTTGACTGGATTATCAAGCGTTGTGAAGGTACTGTTGATGCTGTGGAAACTCCTATCGGTTTCCTGCCTAAGGCTGGCGACATCAACGTAGAAGGCATTGAGGATGAAGTAACTCCTGAAATTATGGATAAGCTCCTTGATGTTGACAATGACCTTTGGAAGAAGGAAATTGCTGGTATGCGTGCATACTATGATGAATTGGCTGAAGGCGGTGCAAGAGTTCCGCAGGCTCTGCGTGATACTCTTGATAAGATTGAAGCACGTTTGAACGCTTAATTTTTCCGAAATTGAAAGCCGTCTCCACTTTGGGGACGGCTTTTTTGTGGAAATTGTATGAATCATATGTCTAACATTGTACACAATTCACAAAAAAGCTGTAACCCCTTGCAGTTTTTGTATATTTGTGCTATAATTAGAATATAAAAAATTTCGGTCACAGAGACGTAATCATCTGTACCGTCAGTAAAGGAGTAAAGATATGGCAGCAAAAATTTGTTATAATTGCGGTGGAAAACTGCGTGGTGAAAGTCCCAATTGCCCTCACTGTGGTGCGCATCAGTGGAGAAGAGGCACGGAGAAAATGACGGTTGACCAGCTGAAAGAAGCGGCTGATGAAGAATTCCGTCAGGCAAAAATTGGTAAGGGTGAAGCCCGTGACATTGCAATGGAAAAGTCAATGTTCCTCTATTCCCTTATCGGTGAAAAGATTAACTACATGATTCCTAAGTTGGAAGATGTTGAGCCAATGGAACGCTGTATCCGTATTCTGGAATACATCATCCTTCAGGAACGCCGTGCAGAATACCACGCAGACGAAAGAAGACAGGCTCGTTATCGTGATATGATGGAACGCCTCGGCAATATGAGAGACAACCTCGTTTATGAGCAACTCGAAAAGAACCGCCAAAAGGCACAAGAAGCTAAGAAGGCAGAACAAGCTCCTGCACCGGAGGAAACTAAGGCTGATACTGCTCCAAAGGCGACAGAAGCTCCAGCCGAAACAACTGAACCGGTTGCCAATGCTTCCGGTATCGCTCCCAAAAAGCAGGAAGCTCCTGCACCTGCTCCGGCTGTTCCCACTAAGTTGGATGAATTGGTTGACTATGCGATTTTCACCGTTTCTGAAATGAATGAGAATGGTAGCTGGACTTTCCTCGGCAAGCCAAGAAGCAAGAACTACATGATTTCTATGTTTAGCTTCCTGCGTGACATCAAAGACCAGCTCCCAACTTTGGAACAGAAAGAACGTGACGTTCTTCTTCATGTGATGTTCCAAGTGGCTGACAGCTATGAGAAGGGGACTTATCCTTTCCCGCAAGACCCTGCAAGAGCGATTGATTGGCATACAGAAGCTTCTAACAGAGGTTTGATTCTGAGCCAATTGGCAGTAGGCGATATTTACCTTAAGGGCAGTGGTGGTTTGCGTCCGCAACCTGAGAAGGCTCTCACATGGTATGAAAAGGCTCTGGATTCCAATAAGGCAAGCGAAGAACCTTCCCAGAAGGTTACAGAGTACGCAGAAGCAGCAATTGAACATATTAAGTATCAGATGCGTAAGTGATTAAATGAAATATGGCTTAGTACCCCGATGATTCGGGGTACTTTTTTAGGGGATTTTCTGCATGGAAAATGCTGCTGCTGCTTGTGGGAGTTGTTCCGGCTTCACGCTATGATTGAGTAAATACCTTGTGAAAGCATCCGCAGCGTAATAATCTTTGGTGAAGTCGCTTAGCACTGCTTTTGTCATGCCGTCAATTTCAAGGGTGAATATTAGTGGTGAGCCGTGACCTTTCAGGCGGTAGGTATAGCCTGACATATTGTGCAATTCCAGAAAAATGGTATATTCCGGCTTTTGGGGTTTGCGGAATTTCGGAAATAATGAAAACAGTGAAAACATTTGCTTGATACTCCTTTCTAATTGCTATCATGATTATAACATGAAATCCATGCAGAATATGTCAAAATCAAGTGAAAAAGCCTGTCATATCAACAGGCTTTTTTCAATTTCTGGTATTATTCTTTGATACGATTTTTAAAGAGAATGGATGCCATCAATCCAGCTACCAAAGAGGCGGTAATTCCGGCTGATGCTGCTGTCATTCCACCAGATAAAATGCCAAGCAAGCCCTTTTCCTGAATGGCTTCTTTCACTCCCTTTGCAAGCAAATGCCCGAACCCTGTCAGGGGAACGGTTGCACCAGCTCCGGCAAAATTGACCAATGGTTCATATAAGCCGATTGCCGACAAGATAACCCCTGTCACCACAAAGGCGGTTAAAATTCGGGCTGGTGTTAATTTCGTCTTGTCAATGAGAATTTGTCCAATGGCACAGATAATCCCACCAATGACAAACGCTTTCAATAAATTCATGATAATTCCCTTCCTTTCATGTGAATGCATGGACTTTGACGGAAATTTCTGGAATGGTGTCCAAATTTTGTTGTTGCATGGCTTCTTGAATGCCTATCACATCCGCACCAAATGAGCGCATTTCTGCAATGGCTTTTTCACAGTCCGAACGAATGAGCTTTTGCACCTCTGACGGATTATCCGAAATGTTGACCGCCAAATGGTAACATAGAGTTTCATTTTCATATTGTTTTTCAAGGCGGATAATTTTCACGGAAATATTTTCCCCCTGATAACTGATTTCTTTCGTTCCGGTTTCTCTGAGCCAATACATTCCTCTGATAGCTTCCTCTGAAAGGCGCAATACATCGCCATTTTGGCGCATGAGTACCAATGCAGGGAGTTTTCCAGCCGGTACAGGTAAGAGGGCGGTTTCTCCCATGCCCAGCCATTCATTGAGGACGGTGGAAAGGTCGGTGATGGGTAAAATGCTGTTTTCTTCCGCCATGCGGATGGTATGCACCATTTGGGTACAATCGTAATTTTGTAAAAATTCTTCCGGATTGGTGAAAATGACTTTGCAACTGGGGGAAATCCATTGCTGATAGAATAATTCTTTGACATAGGGCAAAGTATGACTTTTGTCAATGCAAAGTAATTCTGTATGACCTGTGAAAATTTCTCCGCCGTTGTTGGCTTCCTGCTTTTGCATTGCCTCGGACAGCGTTTCAGCGTGGATGGTGTGGGAATTGACATCTTCGAACCGCTGGAATGTGAGGGTGAAATTTTCCCCTCCCGAAATGCCTAGCCCTTGTGTATAGACACGATTGTCAAGAGAATCATTTCCACAGGCGGTCAATGTTATCAAGAACAATGAAAGTATCATCAATGCAATTGGTTTCATGAAGTCACCACCTTTTTTCTGGTCTGGAAAAGCCTGATTCCCATTGGTACGGCAAATACTAATATTGGTATCATGCAATGTTCCGAAAATTGCAGAACCCTTTCAGGGATTGCCCATGCCAATAATAACATCACCATCAATGAAATGGGTGCTGTGCCTTTCAGTTTCGGGAAAATGGTTTCTAATAAATGCGCTGTCAGGCTCGTTTGTAAGGTGATGTGTAAAATGGTCAGCATGACAAATACCAGTATATAGAATGCATCTGCCCTTTGCCCTTGCAGTGGCTGTGATAATGACGTGAGTATGAAAAATGGGTATGGTTGATTCTGTAATAATCGTCCGCCAACGGTCAGACATAAAAAGACAATGACACTGTATAAAATCCATTTCGCTGTGAAATATTGGATGAGGGCTTTTTTCAGATTCCCTTTGTGTCCCAAAACAACTGCAACTGCTAATTCTCCTGTCATGCAAGAGGTAAAGCCTTCTTTGAATCCGTTGCTTTCCATGAGGAGCGTGTCAAGGTCAATGCGCTTCCATGCGCCTACAATGAGTATCAATGCTGAACAGGTCATGACCGTCAGGATGATGGGCGCACTCCTTGCCGTGGCTTTGATGCCGTTGGTGCTGGTGAGTAAGCAGGTAATGAATATCAATACCAATCCTTTCCAATGTCCCGAAACGTTCAAAAGCTGGATGGGGGCGGAATGGTTCAGTTCCCTTAAACTGTTTGCACCCCATAATACAAAAAATAGTACATACAATAAACATAATAATTTTCGGTGGTAAATTCGCTCTGTACCATATTCAGGCAACATCAAAAGCGGTATGCTCAACAATAATCCCAATATACACGCCAATAATGCGCCTAATATCTGACCAGTTCCATATATCCCAGAAATACCAATAACATTCCACGCAGACGAAAGAAATAATAATGCAAATAATTGCCGGCTGTCAATCCTGCTCATGATATTCCTCCACTGTGAAATTACCGCTCTGCATCTGCCTGAAATTGACCCTCGTCATCACATCCCGCATACCTTTTCGGTAAAATGGCGACAGGGGCGCAGTGATGGGAAATCCATAATCTTCCGCTGAACATACCCGTAATAATACTATCATCCCCAATAACCCAATTCCGAACAAGCCCCAAAATCCTCCAGCTAATATGAACGCTATCCGCAAAACTGTGATAATTGAATTCAAGTCGGGGATAATAAATCCGGCTGTCACGGAAATTGCCGCCATTGTCAGCATGGGCGTGCTAATCAAACCAGAGGCAACCGCTGCATCTCCGATAATCAAGCCCCCTATCAAGCCCACTGCACCCCCGACAGCTTTCGGCAACCGTAAACCTGCTTCACGAATTACTTCATACATCAATAGCACTTCGATTGCTTCCATGGGTAACGATAACGGCTCGTCTGCTTCTGCGTGTGATAATAATAACAATAACGTCCGGTTTAACATTTCAGGATGATGCACACTGATTGCCACATATAATGCTGGTAATAATATCGCTAATAAAAATGCCCCATATTTCACCCACCGCAGAAAACAGGCATACCATGGCTTGAAATTGTAGTCGTCCAGTGTCTGAAAACTTTCTACAAATAATTTTGGTACAACCAATGCAAAGGGGTTGCCATCAATTAAAATGGCGACTCGCCCCTCTAACAATTTCGCAGCTAATACGTCTGGTCGTTCTGTGGTGCTGACCGTATCGAAAAAATTTCGCTTCTGTTCTAAAAAGGGCTGAATATATCCGGCACTTAATACCGTTTCTAATTGTGCCGATTCCAATGAATTCCGGATGTCCTGCAATAATTTCGGCGGTACTCTGTCCGTGAGCCAACATAAGCAAATATCCGTCTTGCTCAATGAACCCATTGACGACAATTCAAATTTTAACAGGGGCGTTTTCATTCGTCTGCGCAACATGGACATATTTGTCCGGATGGCTTCTGTAAAGCCTTCATGTGAACCCAATAAATTGGCTTCTCCAGATGGTTCATTGATACTCCGCTTTTCATAACCTTGTACCCCGAATGCAAGGGCTTTTGTTTCCCCCTCTGCCAGCAACACAGCAAAGCCTGAATGCAATAATCTGAATAAATCGTCATAATTCCAGACCGTTGGTCTGTCCATTGACAGGAGCATTTCTTGCTGAATATGCGTAAATAATGCCTGACTGTTTTGCTGTGGGGGTATCGACATTAACGGCTGTAACACTAATTCCGTCAGAATTGTTGTTGAGAGCATTCCCTCACATCCAATCAGGGCACATGAAATCCCTCCAATCATGACGGGATTTATCAGTAAATCTGCGCTGTATTCCGCTAAATATTTCAGGTTTGCAATCTGGTCTTGCAATTCCGGCGGAATGGGTTTATTCTGGTATGGCATGAAAAATCACCTCATGAAAATAGTACCCCTTTTCATGGAAATTATACATTGACATTCCTGTGAAAATATGCTATCATATTCGTAGGAGGTGGGGACATGAAAGAGAAATATTCCTACAAAAGTGAATGGATTTATCTGGTAGGTTTTGGATGGATGGCAAGTGCATTTTTTATGATGTTGTTAGGTTTTGGGGTGAGTGATGCTGAATCAGCAACAGCAATATTTGTTATCTGGGGGCTGTGGTTTATTTCAATGATTGTCTCTGTGTTTTTATTGGAGTATATGCCTGCATCCTTTGAAGCGGACGAAACATCTGTGACATTCAAGTTATTATACCAGACGATTACCATTCCATACAGCGATATTGAAAAAATGGAAGTCACCAGAATATACACTAAAGTAGTTATGCGTGGGGATGTTCCCCATTATGAGGAATATTTCAATATTTGGTGCAAAAATGAAGCCTATGAGTTTCATAAAGCGATGAATATTGATATGGATACCGTGGCGGAACATCCCGAACAGTTGCAGGATGAATTCGAAAAGGGGACGTTCTTTCAACTGCAAAATTATATTCAATCCTATTTGTTGGATAGTTTGTAAATTTTTCCTTTGCGGGTTGCTTTTTTTTTAATTATGTGGTATACTAATACTATACCCATATTTATAATGGGGAACGCAATGCAGGAAATCTTGACACATTCTGTCAAAAATGGGATTTTTGCCTGAATTTGTGTCAAGGGCATTGCTTTTCCCCATACCCCTATTATACACCCCTTTAAATTTATCAAGGAGGATAAAATTGATGTTGACAGATATTGAAATCGCTCAGCAGGCGGAAATGTTACCAATCAGCCGGATTGCTGCAAAATTGGGAATTGACAATGAGGACTTAGAACCCTATGGACACTACAAAGCAAAGCTTTCTGAACAGCTTTACAGCAAAACCGCAAACCGTCCAGATGGAAAACTCATCCTTGTGACTGCTATCAACCCCACTCCAGCCGGAGAGGGAAAAACAACCGTTAGCGTTGGATTAGGTCAGGCAATGGCGAAAATTGGAAAAAATGCAGTTTTGGCATTGCGTGAGCCGTCTCTTGGCCCTGTATTTGGTATCAAGGGCGGAGCTGCCGGAGGTGGTTATTCTCAGGTTATCCCCATGGAAGATATTAACCTGCATTTCACTGGTGATATTCACGCTATGACCGCAGCCAATAATTTGCTTTGTGCATTGCTTGATAATCATTTACAGCAGGGGAATGAACTCCAAATTGACACCAGACGGATTTTATTCAAGCGTTGCATGGATATGAACGACAGAGCATTAAGAAATGTGATTGTTGGGCTTGGTGGAAGAATTAACGGTGTCCCTCGTGAGGATGGTTTTCAGATTACCGTAGCTTCTGAAGTCATGGCAATTTTGTGCCTTGCCACTGATTTAGCCGATTTGAAGGCGAGACTTGGTAGAATTCTGGTTGCTTATAATACAGCTGGTGAGCCTGTCTATGCACGGGATTTACACGCAGAAGGCGCAATGACGGCTTTATTGAAAGATGCCTTGAAGCCGAATCTCGTGCAGACTTTGGAGCATACTCCTGTATTGATTCATGGTGGCCCTTTCGCTAATATCGCACATGGATGTAATTCGATTCGAGCTACTAAGTTAGCCCTGAAATTAGGCGATTACTGCATTACAGAAGCCGGATTTGGTTCGGATTTGGGCGCAGAAAAATTCTTTGACATTAAATGCCGTTACGGCAATTTGAAGCCCTCTTGTGTGGTACTGGTTGCGACGGTCAGAGCCTTGAAATATAACGGCGGTATGGAGCGTTCCGAACTCTCTACCCCTGATTTGACCGCTTTGAAGCGTGGGATTATTAACCTGCGTACGCATATTGAAAATATGTTCAAGTATCATCTGCCTGTTGTGGTTGCAATCAACAGATTCCATACTGACAGTGACGAGGAATTGAATTATATTGCTGAATATTGTCAAAAAATGGGCGTTCAGACTTCTATGTGTGAAGTATTCGCAAAAGGTGGCGCAGGCGGTATGGATTTGGCACAAAAGGTCTGTGATACTATCGAAATGTGCAATGATAATGAATTTGCACCGCTTTATTCTACTGAATTGTCCATTGCTAAGAAAGTCGAAAAGATTGCAAAAGAAATTTACCGTGCGGATGGTGTGAAATTCCTTCCTTCTGCGGCAAAGGCTTTGCAGGAAATTGAACGCTTAGGAGCTGGAAACTTGCCTGTCTGCATTGCAAAGACACAGTATTCCTTGTCGGATGACCCCACTTTATTGGGCAAGCCGGAGGGATTTACTGTGACTGTCCGTGACGTGCGCTTGTCGGCTGGTGCTGGGTTTGTGGTTGTGCTGACGGGTGACATTATGACTATGCCCGGATTGCCAAAGAAACCAGCTGCCTTCAATATCGACTGTGACAATGAAGGGCATATCAAGGGGCTGTTTTGATGGAATGGGTGACACATTCGCCGGAGGAAACGATTTCTCTGGCTGAGAAAATCGGGCGGAAACTCCATGCAGGGGATATTCTGGCATATTTCGGCGATTTGGGCGCAGGTAAGACCACTTTCACAAGAGGGCTTGCTGTGGGAATGGGGTTGCCCGACAGGGTGACTTCTCCCACGTTCAATTTGGTTCATGCCTACGGAATGCCCCCATTGCAGTTGGTGCATTTCGATATGTACCGCATCAGCGGAGAAGAAGAACTCGAAACCACTGGTTTCTATGACTACGCTCCTGAAGAAAGCGTTTTCGCCATTGAATGGGCGGAGAATATCGAAATTGCTTTACCAGAAAATACCATTCACATCACATTCCAGCAACTCGGAGACAATGACCGCCGGATTATTTTAGAAGGAGATGAACGCTTTGCGGATATTAGGACTTGACACTTCCGGAGCGGTGGCATCTGTGGCAATCCTCGACACGGAACAGAAAAAGCTCCTCGGAGAACATACCATTTATACAAGCCGTTCCCATTCTCAGGTGATTATGCCCCTTTGCAAGAATTTACTGGAAGATTGCAAATTGAGCGTGAAAGATGTGGATTGTTTTGCTGTTGCAGTGGGTCCGGGGTCTTATACTGGTTTAAGAATCGGAATTGCTGCGGTACAGGGGATGGCAATGGTGAACAATACCCCATGTATCGGAGTTTCGACGCTGGAAGCCATGGCAAACCGTGTGTTTGGAGCTGAACATATTTTATCCGTCATCCATGCAAGAGGGAATTTGTTCTATTGTGCGTGGTTCTCGTATCAGATTTATATGCACTATGACCCTGATTTCATTGACAGAGCCACACCGGACGAATTGCAGACGTTTGATGAAATCGCAAAAGTCGTGGAACGTATTGATTCCCATTCCGGTCAGATTATTGTCGTTGGAGACGGTGCGGAAGAATTCATCAAGCAATATGAGGCGACACATGACAAGGTAGGCGCATTGTTGCGGGTTGCACCGCCGTTTCTGCGGTTGCAGTCGGCTGTTGGGGTTTGTCATAGTGCGGCAGAATATTGCAATTCTCACAAGGAATTACCCTCTGCATCTGATTTGACTGCAAGTTATCTGCAAGCTGTTCAGATTCAAAAGAAAAAGGGCGATTTGTAACCTAAAAGGAGTGATTTTATGCCGAAAAAAGAAACTGCTTCCCCCTCTAAGACCGAAACAAAAAAGACTACTGCAAAAACTTCCACAACTCCTGCCAAAAAAACAACCTCCCCACCTGTCAAACGTGAACCCGAAAAAATGACCTCGAAAACTCCTGTCAAATCTCCCACCAAAACCGAAATAAAACCCTCTGCAAAATCTTCCACAAAATCAGCTCCCAAAACGTCAGGCGGTACGCTCAAAAAAGTGGATGCTGTCGCTGAAATGGCTGTCGATAAACGTGGGAAAATGCAACAGCAAGATAAACAGACGTATTCCAATACTACCGAACAGGATGCATCTTCCATCAAAATCGGGAAAATCCGTGTCGGGTTCGTGACGATTGAAGACGTGGAAATCGGAAAGGCGAAACAGAAAACCAAAAATTATAAGCCTTGAACAAGGGGAATCAATTGGAATTAGGTGGTGATAGTATGCAAAAATATGGGACGATTGCAAAGGTTGGAGATACTGAAATCAATGTTTACATTGAGGGCAGTGGCAATATTACAATCATTTTTATGGCTGGTTCGGGTGTGGGATGTCCAACACTTGAATATAAGCCTATTTACAGAAGAATGTCTGACAAGTATCGTATTGCAGTGGTTGAAAAGGCTGGCTATGGATTAAGTGGTAAAGCCACAACAGAAAGGACTGTTGAAAATCTCGTTGAAGAAAGCAGAACTGCATTAAGAATCCTGCATATTGAACCGCCCTATATACTCGCTCCGCACTCTTATTCGGGATTTGAAGCCATCTGGTGGGCGAACACCTACCCAGAAGAAGTAAAAGCCGTACTTGGTTTGGATATGGGATTTCCAAATATGATGAAGGCACAGGCTAGGGAAATTCCCCACGAAAAGAAAAAAGCAATGGTCGAAAATTCAAGAGCGTTAATGCAGAAAATCGCCAAACGGGGGATACTGGATAAACTTCTTAGAAATAGAACAGTGAATGCTTCTGGATTATTAAGCAATCATGAGCTTTCGGCAGAGGAAAAACAGACCTATGAAGAAGTTTATTATCAAAATATTACCAGTGAAGCGGTATTTGAAGAATCGCTATTGGCGGAAACAAATGCTGAAAAAGCGGATAGTACAGGATATTTGAGCTGTTCAGCGTGTTTCATTGTAAGCAACATGAAAACACCTGTCAAAGCTCTTTCGTGGCAACAGGCTGCAAAGGATTATGCAGAACAATGTCATGCAGAGATACATCTAATCAATGAGGGACATATGATGTATACTAAAATACCTGACCAGATTGTTCAGATATTCAAAACTTTTTTGGAAAAGGTTGGCTTGTGATTTATTTTAACTAAAAAGTTGGAAACTGTAAACAAGAATGATTGGAATTTTTAGGAGAAATCAAGTGATAAAAGTACATTTTTTTGATTATGGTTGTGGTTCATTGAATGTTGAACATGAATTGATGTTGTCTGAAGGTGTTGATGATTTTCTCATCCGTCAATTACCAGAACTTCGATTAGAAGCAACCGATAATCTTAATGATATGGAAGATAATGAGATTTATTGGTTTTCTGCTGTCAATGAAAAATTGTTATGCAGTAGAATCATTGACCTTTTGGAAGCCATACTTTCAAAAGATACAAATATGAAATATACAGTAAGTGTAACTTCTGATGATTCCTAATTACAAAAATGAGAAAGGAGCAAATCAAAATGATTGCGATTGGCTGTGACCATGCGGCTGTGAACCTCAAAAAGGCGATTATGGCACATCTTGACGAAAAACAAATCCCCTATGTGGATTTAGGCACGGACGGCACATCTTGTGATTATCCTGTCATTGCAAAGGCAGTATGTGAAACGGTTCTTTCCGGAAAGGCGGAACGAGGAATTCTTCTTTGTGGGACAGGTATTGGCATGAGTATTGCCGCTAACAAATTCAAGGGCATTCGTGCGGCGGTCTGCAATGACTGCTTTTCGGCACGGTATACCAGACTGCACAATAATGCAAATGTTCTCTGCATGGGTGAAAGAGTTATCGGGCAGGGGCTTGCATTGGAATTGGTTGACATTTTTCTTGAAACAGACTATGAAGGCGGTCGTCACCAGAGACGGCTTGACATAATTTCAGATATTGAAAACAATCAAACTAAGGAGTGATATTTTTTATGGCAAATTTGCACATTATTGACCATCCGTTAATTCAGCACAAAATTTCTTTGATGCGTGACAAGAATACCGGAACAAAGGAATTTCGTGAGTTAGTTTCTGAAACTGCTATGTTAATCTGTTACGAGGCTACCAGAGATTTACCCCTGAAAGAAGTCGAAATTGAGACACCTCTCTGCATGGCGAAAACAAAAATTGTATCCGGTCACAAATTGGCATTTATTCCCATTCTCCGTGCTGGATTGGGCATGATTGAGGGCGTGACTTCATTAGTACCGGCTGCCAAAATCGGGCATATTGGCTTATTCCGTGACCCTGACACAAAGGAATCTGTCAAGTATTATTGCAAGCTCCCTGATGATATTGCAGAGCGTGACTGCATTGTGGTTGACCCTATGTTAGCAACTGGAAATACAGCAAGTGCCGCCATTTCGGAGCTGAAAAAGACAGGTGTCAAGCATATCAAATTCATGTGCATTCTGTGTTCTCCGGAAGGGGCTTCCACCATCATCCGAAATCATCCAGATGTAGATATTTATTGTGGGACTATGGATGAGGGCTTGAATGAGGAAAAATATATTATTCCGGGGCTTGGTGATGCTGGTGACAGAATTTTTGGGACGAAATAAATTATTTCCCCCATACCCCCTATTATAATGGGGGACATTGCGCCGTGAAGTCTCAGCACGTTTCGCAAAAAGCTGATGCAAAACGCACTGAGGGCGCATTTTTCCCCCATCCCCCCTATTATAAAAAAAATCCCCCATTTGAGGGGGATTTTCTTTTTGTGATTATTCAGAGCGTAATGCTGTAACGGGGTCTTTGGTAGCTGCCTTTTTGGCTGGAATGAATCCGCCTATCAAGGTCAATCCTACACTAATCACTACCAATACAAACGCTGCTACAATTGGCAATGCTGCACTCACTGCGTCAGAATCTGCAAGATAATGAATCAGAATATTAGCAGGTATCAGAATCAATTCCGAAAGCCCTACACCAATGACTCCCGAACAAAGTCCAATGATAAATGTTTCTGCATTGAATACCTGTGAAATATTGTGCTTGCTTGCTCCAATCGCACGGAGAATACCAATTTCTTTGGTTCGCTCCAATACGGAAATATAGGTGATAATGCCTATCATGATACTGGATACCACCAACGAAACGGCTACGAACGCTATCAAAATATAGGAAATGACATCAACAATGGTTGTCACAGAAGACATCAGCAAGCCGACATAATCCGTATAACTAATTTGGTCTTCTTCCGGAACAGTTTCATTGTATGCCTTAATGCAATCTTCCACTTTTTCTTTGGCTTCAAAGCTGTCAACGTAAATATTGATACTGCTGGGGGCTTCAAGGCTGATAACCCCAAATGAATCCATATTGCTATCATAGTTACCAGAGGAAATGAAACGGTCATACACTTCAAGCAGTACATCTTCATCAGGGTCTTTCATGTATTCATCCAACTTGACAGCAAGTTCATTTTCGGACATCTGAGACATTGCCATCAATTTTTCCATATCTTCTTCTGACATTCCGGTCATGTTGCTGTACATCTTCATCATATCTTCCTGTGACATACCGTCCATCATGTTGGTGTACATGCTCATCATGTCTTCTTGGGACATATTGGAAAGGTCAGGCATTCCGGAAGCTCCGCCCATAGCCTGCATATATTTCGACATCAGGTCGGAATTGTTGCCGGCACTGCCCATCAATGAGGAAAGGTCAGGTGTTCCAGATGCGCCACCTAATAAGGAACTCAATGCGGAAAGATTCGGAGTGGAAGAAGTTGCAGCACCTGTGAGCATATTCATCAGGTCAGATTGGGAAAATCCGCTCATCAATGAGGACATATCAAATGGAGTTGAGCCACTTTCGCCCATTTGTGACATGAATGCTTTCATGATGTCTTCTGTATTCAATCCACTCATGAGGGAAGACATATCAAAGCCCATACCGGACATATCACCGGTTTGACCAGCCATTTGAGACATGAACAGCTTTATGATTTCTTCTTGTGACATTCCGCTGAATGGATTCAGTCTGTCAACCACTCTATCTAAGGCTTTTCCTGCGGATTGCTCCAGATAACGCTGTAATTTTTTCAGATTTTCTTGACGTTGTTCTTCCTGTGCTTCTGCAATTCTTTGCAAAGATTCAATACGCTCTTGCACTGCCTGTTTCACTTCATCCGGAATTTCCGGTAATGTGAAATCAGGTAGCGTTTCAGAGGGTGGTTCAGTGGGGTCAATGGGCTGTGTGGGCTGAATTTCTTCTGTAGGGGGTTCAGTGGGTTCTGTGGGCGGTTCTGTGGGTTCTTCCTGAGGGGGTTCGGTGACTTCTTCAGGTGGTTGAGTGGGTTCTTCTGTGGGTTCTTCCTGAAGGGATTCGGTAATTTCTTCTGTTTCGGGTTCTGTCCAAATTTCTGATTCTGTTTCCCAAATGGATTCTTCCATCATGTCGCCTACTTCATCAGGAAAATAATTCATGGTAAATTCTTCCATGAAATTGGCATCATTGAAAGAGGGGAGAGAAAGCGATTTGAAGCCTGTTGTGGGGTCGGGATTTTCTGTAGTATCGTCTTCCTCTTCTTCGGAATCATGGGATTTTCCGAGCATTTGTTCAATCATCATAATACTCTGGTACATCTGCGCTTTTCCGGAGATATTGAGGTCAGCAATGTAATCTTTAGTATCTTTGACTTTCTGATTATCGCTAAGCACGTCAAAATGCATTCCGTTGAGAATATTGACTTCCGGTTGGTTTTCCTGTTCCTTGACAACTTCACTTTGATTAGTGTAGTCAATTAAATGCTGTGTCAATGCGTTGGTATAGCCGACAGGGTAAACAATCAGGGAAGCTTCAGAACTTTCTTTCGGGCGGAGAATTCCGGTAATTTTCAGGCGGATTGCTTTTTTCAGAACATCATCCATTTTGGGGTCATCTTGTGAAATGCGCTCATATAATCCATCATCATTTTTGATGTACATATCACATTCCGGCACGAGATAGAATGTTTTATTGCACATACTTGCGTAACTCCATTTGGTAGAATTGGGGTGAACTTCTTCACCTTTTTCAATTTGTTTCATGATTTCCCTGTATTCCTTTGCAGGGAGGAAACCAAGCTGATATAATGCCGTCTGTGGGATTTCGTTCTTGAAATCCAGAATCAAGACCACTTCATCATAGTTTCGTGGAAGTGAACCATAGACAATGTCATAATTATCAGTAACAGTTTTGCTGATGAGTTCGCCATCTACCCCCGGCATCAATTCCTGAAAGTTATTGTTTGTCTGTCCCATCATGGAATAGACTCCCGACATCATGGACATCATTGTCATGGGGGAATCCTGACGTTCTTCAAGGTTGCTTCCGTCGGTATTGATGAGTGTTTCGTTATTATCATAGGTATAAACGGCAAATTTGGTATCATAATTATAGACAATCCCATTTTCACCAATGTAGTCATGGATTTCACTTTTGGAATTATCCAGATATTGCTTGAAACCTGTCAGATTATTTTCCTTGATATTCACGGAAACGCTGGAAGCAATTTCAAAGTTAGTGCTATCAGAATACACACTTTCCATATCATGGTCTGGTGGTTCGTCCATATCTTCAATTTGCTGTTTTCTTGCCTGCATGAGGCTGGTTAAATCCATGGACTGCGATTCAATCGAAATCGGATAAGAAGTCATGGTATCTTTTTGCAGGTCGTCAATGTAGGTACTGACACCATTTGACAGGGATAAAATCAGGGCAATACCAATAATACCAATTGAACCAGCGAAAGAGGTTAATAACGTTCGTCCCAATTTGGTACGCAGGTTATTGAAACTCAATCCTAATGCGGTGGAAAGCGACATGGATGATTTACCCATATTTTCGTGTCGGGCTTCCTGTGATTCGTCCTTTGCATCAAAGGGCATGGAGTCTTCTTGAATTTTGCCGTCTTTGACTTTGACAATTCGTGTGGCATATTCATAAGCCAATTCGGGGTTATGTGTTACCATGACGACAAGGCGGTCTTTGGCAACTTCTTTCAGCATATCCATGACCTGAACGCTGGTTTCACTATCCAGCGCACCTGTCGGTTCATCTGCCAATAAGATAGCAGGGTCATTGACCAAGGCACGGGCAATGGCGACACGCTGCATTTGTCCGCCGGACATTTGGTTTGGCTTTTTGTGGGTTTGTTTTCCAAGCCCTACTTTTTCCAGTGCAGCTTTGGCACGTTTCCGCCGTTCGGCTTTTGAAATGCCGGAAATCGTCAAGGCAAGTTCCACGTTGGCTAAGACGGTCTGATGTGGTATCAGGTTGTAACTCTGAAATACAAAACCGATAGTATGATTGCGGTAAGAATCCCAATCACGGTCTTTGTATTGCTTTGTCGAAATCCCATTGATGATGAGGTCGCCGGAATCGTACCTGTCAAGACCGCCGATAATGTTCAACATGGTTGTTTTTCCTGACCCCGAAGGACCTAAAATCGCAACAAATTCATTATCACGAAAATTCAGTGATACATCATCCAGCGCAGTTTGTACCAAATCGCCTGTAATGTACTGCTTTCTGATATTTTTGATTTGCAGCATGAAATACTCCTTTCTTTTGGTTTGCTGTAGCATATCATCAGGGAAAATATTTTCCCTGTGATACTATTATATCAATTTGTCATATCTTTGTCAAGTAGTATCCTTAAAAAAGAAAAATGCAACCCCTCGAAAGAAGTTGCATTTAGCGATTATTCCATCTCACTACGAATAGATTCTGGAATGACTTCCTTAACATTATTGATGTCACTCATGGAGAAATTCATGCTCTCACCATCTGCATAGATATTAGCGGAAATATCATCCAAGCTGTTCCCTTTATACTTGAAATCAAAATCAAAATTCATATTTTCTCCATCATTGTTGAAATTCATGCTGATATTGGTAAAGCGTTTTCCATCCAGCTCCCAATCAAATGAACCCAAATTGATGTTACTGTTGCGCAATTCCTCTGCATTACTTTGGTATTCATTGGATAAATCATCCAGCGTTGAACCAATAAACATGGGTTGACACTCATCTTGAAGGATTTCGAGGACAATTTCAAGGGTATCACAGATTGTTTCACTGTTGATTGGAACGGAATAAGTAGAACCATCTTTTGCAATCTGCATGGCTTTTTCGAGTTCTTTTCTGGTTTTGGAAGAGCGAATTCGTTTTTGCAGATTTTTCAGGGAAGAGGGAACACCCTCAGGGTCAATAACTTCATTCAATTCACTGTTTTCAATGATGGATTTCCAGTCAAGCTCTTCTACTTTGCCGGTATCTTTTCCCGTTTTCAGGTTTTCGAAATACTCTCTGATTTGTTCAATGGTATCACCATCCAGCTTTTGAGAATTAGAAATGCCATAACTGGGATAGCTCATGTAATAAGCACCATCGCCATTTTCAAAATAGATTGCTACATCTGCGCCCTGATAGTTGCAATATACCTCAAAGCTTTCATCATCAATGCTTAATGCAGCATTGCCGGTAATACTTTCACCACCTACACCAAGGGAAAAACTTCCACTCTGAATATCTAATACATCTTCTGTCAGGTTTTGACTTGCATAATAAAAAGAGGCTATTGGTGTTCGGGTCTGTCCACCAATGGCGATGATGACTGCAACCGCAGCTGTTACGATTGCAGCCCCACCAATCGCAAAGGCAACCGCCGGAGCAAAGGAACGCTTTGGAGCTGGCATTACATCTGCAGCATCATTGGGGTAATATTGGGTCTGCTGTGGTTCGGACTGCGTAAAATTTCCCTGTGGTGTTCTTGTAACAGGGCTTCCGCATTCTGTACAGAAGGCGGCAGTATCTGGAATCTGTTTCCCACATTTTGTGCAATACATAAATAACCTCCTTGAAATATGACAAGGGAAAACAATGAGTTTCCCCTTGTTGTATGCTGGTATTCAGCTTAAATTTGTGCGGAATAGTTCGGTGCTTCCTTAGTGATATAAATATCATGCGGATGGCTTTCCTTCAAGCCTGCGCCAGTAATGCGGACAAACTGCGCTTTCTCCCAAAGCTCGGGAATGGTTGCACATCCACAATAGCCCATACCTGCACGGATTCCACCAATTAACTGGAATACTGTATCAGCCAATGCACCCTTATAAGGTACACGCCCTTCTACGCCTTCGGGAACGAGTTTCTTTGCGCCTTCTTGGAAATATCTGTCTGTTGAGCCGTTCGCCATTGCGCCTAAGCTTCCCATACCACGATATACCTTGAACTGTCTGCCCTGATAAATTTCAGTATCTCCAGGGGCTTCTTCACACCCTGCTAACAGAGAACCCAACATGACGACATCTGCACCGGCTGCCAATGCCTTGACAATATCACCAGAATACTTGATACCGCCATCAGCAATCACCGGAATATTGTGCTTCTTTGCAACTGTTGCCACATCAAAAACGGCTGTAATCTGCGGTACACCAATACCAGCCACCACTCTTGTTGTACAAATAGAACCGGGTCCAATTCCCACTTTCAAGCAGTCTGCACCAGCCTGAATGAGTTCTTCTGCGGCTTCTGCGGTAGCAATATTTCCGGCAATGACAGGGGTATCAGGGAACTTTTCTTTCAGGGCTTTCAGTGCCTTGATGATATTGGCACTGTGTCCATGTGCGGAATCCAATACGAGAACGTCAACTTGTGCATTGATTAACGCTTCTGCACGTTCCAACATATTCGCAGTCACACCAATTCCAGCACCACAAAGCAGTCTACCCTGTGAATCTCTTGCGGAATTCGGATACTTGACAGATTTTTCAATGTCCTTGATGGTGATTAAGCCCTTCAAATAACCATTATCGTCAACAATCGGGAGTTTTTCAATTTTGTGAGAACGTAAAATTTCCTGTGCTTCTGCCAAAGTTGTTCCGACTGGTGCAGTAATCAGCGGATTTTTTGTCATCACGTCGCCGACTTTTGCATTGAAATCGGTCAGAAACCGCATATCACGGTTGGTAATAATGCCGACAAGCTTTCCGTCACCGTCCACAATCGGAACACCGGAAATATGGAACTTGTTCATTAAAGCGTCTGCATCCTTGACGAGTTTGTCTTCTGTCAGGGAAAAGGGGTCAACAATAACCCCATTTTCGGAACGTTTCACTTTGTCAACTTCATCAGCCTGTTGCTCAATGCTCATATTCTTGTGGATGATACCAATTCCGCCCTCTCTTGCGATTGCAATAGCCATACGGGAATCAGTGACAGTATCCATGGCAGCTGTCAGAATTGGGGTATTCAGGCGGATATTTGCTGTCAGTCTGGTATTCAGGGAAACCATATTCGGGGTAACTTCTGAACGTGCCGGAATTAACAGAACATCGTCAAAAGTCAACCCTTCCTTTAAAAATTTAGTGCTTTCATTCATCATTATACACTCATCCTTTCCGCATTTTTTAATAATCATTTGAGATATTATTACTATGATACTCTTTTTTTCCCAAAAAGTCAAGCCCAATTTCAGAGATGAGGGAAAAAATTATTCTGAATATTGTGTGCTGGATTTATGCAATTTTCACAAGCCATCACAATGATTCACCAGATTCCAAAATGACCATCAAACTGGAATTTTCGTCCATTGCATCCAAAAATACTTTTTCTAACTTGGGGTGCATCTGATTTTCATTTTCAATCCAAATTAACGTTTCATCTGAAAATTCCGTCAGGCAGTCAAAAAGCGCATCCAGATTATTTCCGTAATATTCCGGAAAATTCAGCATTTCTTTCAAGTAACGGTGTGCAGAGGGTAAATCCTGCATTTGTGAACCGTCGAGAAGATAGGCATTTGTCATGATATTCCTCCATTAGTAAAGCTGTTCAAAGGTCTGGTAATGGTCATTGGTATAGTAGATTGCTCCAGCATCACTGAAAATCAGACGTTCTGCGCCACGATAACCGCCATTATAATTAACATCACATTCATAATATTTCCCATCCGGCAGCAAGCCTTCACGATTGCCGAACGTATCACCGCCAATGCTCTTATTGGGGGCAACATCCCATAAATTTCCTTTGGAGCTGTCCCAGCCCAATTTTTTGGCTTCATTTTTCGTGATGAAGTTCGGGGGGAGTTCGCTGTAAATGTGAATGTACTCCGCCACATCTTCGGGGGTGGTGTAAGACTCACCCCATTCCACAGAAGAGAGAATTTCGGTTTCTGCTTCTGTTTGGGGTTCGGTATCAATTTCGATTTCGGCTGTTTCCCCTTCCAATTCGGGGAGGTTTTCGGGTTCGGGAGTTTCTTCCTCAAATGAGACGATTTCAGGGGAATTATCGGAAATTTCGGGTATTGTTTCCGGCTCTTCCTCTGTGAAAATGACAAGCTCATTTTCAGGAGCAGAAGAAACAGTCTTCATGGCTTCATAAGTGGAGTAGCAACCACTCAGCCCCATTCCCATACAGACCGAAATCACACACGCAGTCAATTTTTTCATGAAGTCACCGCCTTTTCTGATTTTCTGGTATTTCTATTATAACATACTTGTCGAGTTTTGTCAAACTGAAATATTGCAAATTGTACCTCGAAAATTGCAAATTATACTCTTTTTTTCGTTTTTTCGGTAAAGCATAGAAAAAATTAACAAAAATTTTACAAATTTTAATGATTTTACCCCTTGTCAAAATGACTAATTTATGTTATAATAAGACAAAGATTTTCGGGGTTTTGCATTGCTGCAAAAACGAAAACGATTAAATTTAATTGCAAAGGGGTTTGATTATCATGAATCATGCAACAAAAATGGCTTGCTTAATGGCTGCAATTTCCATTGTATCCGGTACATTTTCCGCATTGCCTGCCAATGCAGATGATGTCACTTTACACAGTGCCGACTTTGAAAGTGGTTCAGGCGGTTGGGGAAGTTTCGGGGGAACTACCATTTCTACCACAAGCAGTACTGCTCATAGTGGAAGTAATTCCCTCTATGTTTCGGGGAGAACTGCCAACTGGAATGGTACGTCTTTAAGCCTTGACAATTTGGTATCTGCTGGAAAGACATATCAATTTTCCGCATGGGTTCTCTCATCTTCAAAAGATAACATTCAGATGACTTTGAAATATACTGACGGTTCAGGCGACCAGTACAAATATGTTTGTGGCGGAGATGCTACTAATGACGGTTGGTTGCAGATTTCCGGAAGTTATACGATTCCTGCGGATGCTACTGGTGTTCTGGTGTACTTCCAGACAGGCGAGGGGACAAATGACTTCATGATTGATGATGTCACTATCACAGGCGAGGCAAATTGGAGTACTGCCATTCTGGACGAAACACCGTTGAAGGATATTTATGCAAATTATTTCCGTCTGGGTTGTGCGGCTGCGGCTTCTGAATTGTCAACGACGATTTCACAGGATGTTGTTAAGCATCATTTCAACAGTATGACATTAGGCAACGAATTAAAGCCGGATGCCGTTCTTGACAAATGGGCTACCCAAGCATCAGGAAGTAATACTGTACCAGTGATTTCCTTAGGTGCAGCGGCGGAACAGTTGGCTTTCTGTGAACAAAATAACATTCCGATTCGTGGTCATGTGTTCTGCTGGTACAGTCAGACTCCGGCATGGTTCTTCCGTGAGGGCTTCAAGGATGATGGTGCAATCGTTTCCAAAGAGGTCATGAATCAGCGTCTTGAAAATTACATCAAGGCTTTAACAGAACAGATTGCTATTGAATACCCGAAACTCAATGTTTACTGCTGGGATGTTGTCAATGAATGCTATCTGGATGATGGCTCACTCCGTGCAGGCGGCACAGACCCCAATAATCAGGAATCCTATTGGTCATTGATTTACGGTGATAATTCCTACATTGAACAGGCTTTCACTTATGCCAGAAAATATGTTCCTGCTGGTACGAAATTGTTCTATAACGATTTCAATGAGTACATTCCTGCAAAGCGTGATGCAATTTACAACATGGCGAAAAATCTCTCTGATAAGGGCTTAATTGACGGTATCGGAATGCAGGCGCATTTGGATGTTGGTTATCCGGATGCAAACTTGTTCCGTCAAGCGATTGACAAGTACGATTCTTTAGGTCTGGAAGTGCAGATTACAGAACTTGATATTACTGACTATAACGCTAATGGCGATTCCGACAAGGTCACAAAGGCTTATCATGATATTGTGAATACTATTGTTGATGCGAAGAAATCCGGCGCAAATATTACTGCCCTCGTCTTCTGGGGTATCACCGATGCAACCAGCTGGAGAGCCAGCGGTTATCCGCTTCTCCTGAATGGCGATTACTCCCCGAAGGGTGCATATTATGAAGTGAAAAACGCTGTCCCTGAAAGTGAATGGGGTAAGGCTACTGAATCCCACACTCCCACGGAAGACCCACAGATTATTGACATTACAAGATGGATTGGCGATATGAATAATGATGCTAAAATCAATGTCATTGACTTGGCTCTGCTGAAAAGAGCTGTCCTCAATGATACCTATGACGTGATGACGGCAGATTGCAACGGTGACGGAGCTGTCAACGTGGCTGATATTATTGCAATGGGTAAATTCCTTCACAAGCAGAATCATGATGGTATCATTGGACAGGAAATCCGTGTGTATGTTTACCAATAAGCAAGCTTCTATCATCTCCAAATAACATAAAAGACGAAACCCCCGAAAATTCGGGGGTTTTGCCGTTATGTGAATAGAATAGGAAAGAAATAAGAATGAAGCCTTCTTGATTAAAGCAGGATGATTCCAGCATTCTTGCACTGTTCAATCATCTCTTGTGACCAGATAGAAGCCTGTACTTCGCCAATGTGCGCTTTTTCCAGCAACAGCATACAGAGTCGGCTCTGTCCAATACCGCCACCAATCGACAGGGGCAATGTATCATTTGCAATCATCTGATGGAATTGGTACTGCATACGGTCGGTAGCGTTTGCCTCTTCCAACTGCTTTTTCAGAGAATTCGCATCGACACGGATACCCATGGAGCTGATTTCAATTGCACTCTGTAACGTCTCATTCCAGAAGAACAAGTCACCATTCAAAGACCAGTCGTCATAGTCGGGCGCACGTCCGTCATGTTTCTGACCGCTTGCCAGTTTACCGCCAATCTGCTGAATGAATACAGTACCATACTCTTTTGCAACGAGGTTTTCACGTTCCTTGGGGGTCTTGTCGGGATAACGGTTTTCAAGCTCCTGTGTGGTGACGAATGTCACATTTTCATTCATGGGGTTTGCTAAAACCGGATAACGCAGACTTACTTTTCTCTTGGTATAAACAATTGCCTTCACGATAGACTTGACAGTCTCTTTCAAAAATTCCTCGTTACGCTGTTCACGGGTGATGACCTTTTCCCAATCCCACTGGTCAACGAAAATGGAATGTAAATTGTCGGTATCGTCATCACGGCGGATAGCGTTCATATCGGTATAAATGCCCTCTCCTGCACGGTAGCCGTAACGGTAAAGAGCCATTCTCTTCCACTTTGCAAGGGACTGAACCACTTCGGCTTTTTTGTTGTCGATTTCCTTAATGGTGAAGTCTACCTTTCTTTCTACGCCGTTGAGGTCGTCATTGATTCCGCTACCTTGCTCGACAATCAGGGGAGCTGTTACACGGTCAAGGGTCAAAGCGAAACTCAAAGTCTGCTGAAATAAGTCCTTGATATATTTGATAGCGTGCTGAGTTTCTCTCAAAGTCAGGGCGGAAGAATAGCCCTCCGGCAGATATAAAGATTTTGACATAATTATCAATCCTTTCCATCAATAAAAATGTTCCGACTGCGACAGTAATACCGTGCAGTCGGAACACCTTTGTTCCATTTATTACACGTTTATTATACATCCATCCGGACGATTTGTCAAGAATATGATGGACTTTCTTTGATTTCGAAAGTTTTTCGTGCGGTATGCTTTCGAAAATGAGTTATTGGTTTTCATAAAGTAATTTTCTTGCAAATTCTTCAGGGCTTTCAATCCAGATTCGCCAAATGTTGTCAATGTCATAGTAGCATTTCCCATACACTTTGCCGAATCTGTCAAGCTCTGTCATTTCTACGAGATTCCCCTCTAACTTGATAAATCCTGTTACAAGCTGGTCGGGAATGGACTCCAGAGCGCAGACCATGTTTTTTTCTGCGACATATTGGAGCGTGGAAAGCAAAACATTTTTCCCCTTTGGCAGAGTGATTTCAGTTGTGGTGATATGGTACAGTTCCGTCAATTTCCGGATGCGCTGGATTTCACGGTTATCTGTTTCAAAATTCAGAATATCGTCAGTTTTGAACAGGACAAGCCCGAAATTTCTGCCTTCTGGATGAATTGCAGATAATAACAGATGCGTTTCATCCATGCCCTGAATATAGCCATAATATGCATAGCTGGGGTCGCTATCGTCTGCATAGATGGAAATAAGCTCATGTGCCTGATAAAATGTTTTGAGTTTATCGAAAAATTCCATGAAAATAACCTCTTATCTGATATTTCCAACCGTGCGGGGGAACATGATGACATCACGGATATTCTGCACCCCTGTGACATACATAATCAGTCTTTCAAATCCCAGACCAAATCCGCCGTGAGGTACTGAACCGAACTTTCTCAAATCCAGATAGTCAGAATACAAGTCAAGATTCATGTTTCTTTCCTGCATTGCCTTGATGAGCTTATCATAATCATATTCACGCTCAGAACCGCCGATAATTTCGCCAACCCCCGGAACAAGCAAATCCACTGCGGCAACGGTCTTTCCGTCTGGATTCTGTTTCATGTAGAAAGACTTGATTTCCTTGGGGTAATTGGTGACGAATGTCGCTTTCTTGAATACCTTTTCGGAGATATAACGCTCGTGTTCGGTCTGGAGGTCACAGCCCCATTCTACAGGGTACTGGAATTTTTCGCCGGATTCCTGCAATAATTTAATTGCTTCCGTATATTCGCACACAGCGAAATCGTGGGAAATCAATTCTTCCAGACGTGCGATTAAGCCCTTTTCAAAATGCTGGTCAAAGAACTGCATTTCATCAGTGCAAGTGTCAAGCACTTTGCGGATGACGTGTTTCACCATGTCTTCTGCGAGTTCGATAACGTCAGGCAGTTCCATAAATGCTACTTCTGGTTCAATATGCCAAAATTCAGCCAGATGCTTGGGAGTGTTGCTGTTTTCGGCACGGAATGAGGGCCCAAAAGTATAGATTTTCCCCATTGCCATGGCTGCCATTTCACCTTCCAACTGTCCAGATACGGACAATCCGGCACGTCTGCCGAAAAAGTCATTTGCATAATATTCATCAGCGTTCTTGAATTTGCCGTCCTCTGGATAGCCGATTGTGGTTACTTGGAACATTTCGCCTGCACCTTCGCAGTCAGAACCAGTAATCAGGGGAGTATTGACATAGACATAATTTCTTGACTGGAAAAATTCGTGAATTGCTTCTGCCAATACCGAACGCACACGCATGACCGCATTGAATGTGTTGGTACGTCCACGCAGATGGGGCATTGTACGCAGGAATTCCAATGTGTGACGCTTTTTCTGCAAGGGGTATTCCGCAGGGCATTTGCCTAAAACAGTAATTTCCTTTGCATTGATTTCAACCGTGCCATTCTGACCCTCTACGACTGTACCAACCACTTTGAGAGATGTTCCCAACGGCATGGCATCTTCAAAGGCTACATCAGAAGCCTTGTCAATGACAATCTGTAAATGTGGTAAGGATGTACCATCATTCAGGGCAATGAATGCCATTGTTTTGGAGTTTCTGGACGTGCGCACCCATCCGCAGACGGTCACGTCCTGACCTAAATAGGACTTTTCTGTGAAGATGTCCTTAATGTCAATGTGTTTCATAACAATAGTTTCCTTTCTATTCATGTATTTGCTATTTTTAATCCGTACCACAGCCCTGATGATGTCAAAATAAAGCCATGATAATTGCGCCTTCTACAGTGTAACACATATTTTTAATTTTGTCAAGTAAGTTGATTTCATATGCTACTAATATTTGTCGAAATCGCTTGACAAATGCCGGAAAATATGTTATAAATAAATATATTAACTTTTGAGGTGATACCATGAACGGAAATTGTCATTTTGTATTTGGGGCATCATTAGGCACAGCCATTGCCCTGAATCTGGATAAAATTGCTCCTGCGCTTCCGCATATCCGGAACGATTCTGAGGCAATGACGCTATTTATTTTAGGCGGTTTAATGGGGGGGATTTTCCCTGATATTGATAACCCTACCAGTCACATGGGACAGCTTTCTGCCCCTGTCAGTACATGGATTGGCGGAGTAGGGGAACTGTTCGGGAAAACTGGTTCACATCACAGGGGAATTTTACATGACCCTATTGTGTATTTGTTAGGGTTGGGATGGGCTTATGCTTGTTGTCCTTCTTTAGTGGGCTTTTTTGTGGGGTGCATCTCGCATTTGTTCCTAGATATGTTCAATCCGGCAGGGATTCCATTTTTGTTAGGGTTCAAGCATTTACGGCTTGCAAAAATTAAAAGTGGTAGCAATATGAGCATCTTTTTCACATGGATATGTGTATTTATTGTGCTGTTGGTGGGGCTGGCGTTACATTTTGGGGCGATTTAGGAAAGAGAACGGATTTTTTCAGCTGCTCAAATGCTTTTATTGAAAAACAGGAGAACCCTTGAAAAAAGGTTCTCCTATTTTCTTACAAAAAGTTTTGATTGGTTTAAATGAATTATTTTTCGCTTTCCATCCACTTGTAGCAGACAGCCGCTAATGCTGCGCCTGCAAGTGGCCCTACAATGAATACCCAAAGCTGTACAATGGGGTCAATATTGCCATAAACTGCCGCAAAAATTGCAGGACCAAGGCTTCTCGCTGGATTGACAGATGTACCAGTCAAGCCAATTCCTAAAATGTGAACCAGTACCAGAGTAAAGCCGATAATCAGACCACCAAATGAACCGTGTCCGGCTTTTTTGGATGTGACACCTAAAATTGTCAGTACAAAGACAAACGTCAGGAAAATTTCAACCAGCAAGCCGGCAATCGGATTGCCATTGACTCCGGCAAGACCATTCGCACCAAATCCGCCTGTTTGGTCTGTCACTCCGCCAAGTCCGAAAATCGCAGCCAAAATGCATGAGCCAATGATTGAACCTATGCACTGTGAAACCACATAGCCACCGAAATCCTTTCCGGTCATTCCTCCGCTCATCAATACCCCCAATGAAACGGCTGGGTTGATGTGACAGCCTGAAATATTGCCGATACAGTAAGCCATACCTACAATCACCAAACCAAATGCGAACGCTGTCAAAATGTACCCTCCGCCATTCACGGCATCACACCCCACAAGCATTGCTGTACCACAACCAAGTACTACCAGTACCATTGTACCGATACACTCAGCAACATATTTTTTCATCATGATACGCCTCCTTTGATTTTGAGATAACCAACCAAAACATTCAGCTATATTCATTATAGCATGATTTTAGTTGATTGTAAATAGATTTGAGTCGAAAAACTTTTTCTGTCAATGTCAAAAAAACCGTATCAGATTTGTGCAAATTGCTATTACTGTTTCAAGAGGGCTTGCTTGATTAACGCAAGGTCAATGACATTCACCTTGTTATCCTTGTTGATGTCGGCAAGTGCTGAATTAGGGATGTGTTCGCCGGAGTTCAGCCATTTTTGCAAGGTGATAATATCCAATACACTGAAAATTCCGTCATTGTTCAAATCCATTGCAATGGTGCTTGTTTCCGGCGCAGGATAGCCATAAAATGCGACTTCGTTTAAATCTCCTCCACCTTTGACAATTTTTAACAGGTCTGTTGGTGCGCTATCTGCAATCATATCAATATTTCTTGACATATAGCTTCCCATGTCGGAAGACCATAATAATTTGTCGGTGTGACCGTCATAAATTTCAAAACTGCCTGTTCCGTAAGTATCGTATACTCCGAACCCTGTGAAAACATATTCTTTGTCGAAATGAATCAGTCCGGTGATGTTGCTGGCATTGACATTGGTTTCAGGGATTTTCAGTGCGCCGGTATCACTGTAAATATATTCCGGCATAGAGTCGGGTTCATCAAACATTCTTTCAAATTGTCCGTCATTGTTGGTTTCCCAAGATTTGGGGGCAATGTATTTCCCTCTGCCGTTGACAATGGTCTGCTTTGTACCGGAAAATGTCACAAATACGGGGCTTTCTGATACGTCCACCGAAACGGAATCACTGTCAATATTCAGTTCAGAGGTGACACCTTCCGCATATGTGCCGAGTTCGGTCAGATAGGCATATTGATGCTTTCCAGCACTTAAAGCATAATCTTTGATAACCTTGTCTTCATTGGTAGGAGACCAGAGACAATGAATCTCATCACCTGTGGTTCTGTCTTTGAAAATGTAGTCACAAACAGAATCATTGGAATTATCCTTGACGAAATCGGCATTTTTCAACATGTGCGTCATTCCGGCGGTGTAATACCAAGCCAATTTTTTACTCCATTCGCCCTTTCCGGTAGTCAAGCCGGAATTATAATAAACCCCTTCGCCCTCGTCACGGAGCTGGAATTTTGTCATACGGTCAACACCTGTTCCGATTGCTAAAAGGTAAGTACGAGCCACTCTCTGCGCATAACGGAGCTGATATAATTCATTGTTGTGATTGTCAATGCCTTCTGTTTCGCAGTCGCTCATGGGAATTTCAAATTCTGAAATCCAGAGTTCCATGTTGGGAGCGTTTTCATCAATCCAAGTTTGCAACTCCTTGACTTTGTTCTTGAAATTCACGGAATCTTCCGGATTGAGGGTATCTGCGCCCATATGCACATTGAGAACGTCAACGCAGAATTTCCCATCTGTCCGGTGGTAGGCAAACCACAATTTCATTTGATTCAAATAGTCAATCAGTGATTCGGTTGTCAGCATTCCGCCAATGGCAAGCTTGAAATTAGGGTCAGCGGTTTTTACCCCTGCATTGGGGATTGTGCCTTGATGTCCGTCATAGTCGGCGGAACACATCGCCGCCATTTCATTGGGGGCGAAAAAGTTGGCTTTACCGCTCCAAGTTTTATTGGGTTCGTTGGAATTTTCGAGGGTATTCAGTAAATTCATTCCGGTTTTGGGTTCGGAATTTTCAGACACATTCAAAGTTGAGGGGTCAATGTCTGCATTACTGCCGTATCTTGCAGCGACTTGATAGAATGCCTGTGCATGGAGGGCATAGCTTTTCGGGTCTGTGGTATCAGCTCCAGACGGAACAGGAATTTCATTGAATTTTTCGCCCGAAACGTAGGCACTGCCACCCTGAAAGCAGGGAATAATTGAAATCCCTTGTTTCTTCATGGCGGAATAATAGCTGTCCATATCTCCCCATGTGCCTTGCGTGAATTTGACTTTTCCATTGTCATCATACAGCCAATTGAAATTATGATATTCACGGACGTTTCCGCCTGCCATAATCGCTGTCATAGGGTCATCAATGAACGCATTGAAGCCGATTTTCTGACCGGCTGTCAAGTCCGTTTTGGGGATGGTAATGGGGGAAGGGGCTGTGATTGCCTTCTGTTCGTCGGAGAGTTCCGAGACTTTGTAGCCATATATTGCCAATTCACTGACACCGCTGTCACCTGTGGGAGCTGTGAAACGAAGATAGCGTGTTTCTGTGGGGGGGTCAAATGACAACCCTCGCCATGAATTATACCAGTCTGTGTCAAATGTTGTCAATGTTTTCCAGTTGAAGGGTTCGCCTGTTTCGATTGTCCAAGTCTGAACACCGTTCGTATCAAGGAAACAAATTCCAGTTACCACATAATTCGCCCCTAAATCCACATAAAAGGCATCAATTCCATAATCCGCTTGCCAGTTGGGTTTCCAGTTGACATTTTTTGTGGTTTTTTCCCATATATCCGCATCAACGTTGGTATTGTCGGGGGATTGTGGTGCATAATCCTGCTGGTCAAATAAAACCGTTGCTGGATTGAGGTAATCTGCACCCGCATAAACCAGATTTTCTTCATAAACATGGAATGCAGAAGCATCTAATTTTTGCGATTCCTCCGCAGATACGTTGAAGAGGGGCATACTTGCACATACCGTCAAGAAAGCGGTACAAAATGCCGTTATTTTTTTCAACATGATAATAGCCTCCATCAAAAAAATATTACTATTGATATTGTATCATTTTATCCGGAATTTGTCAATAGTTTTTGTGTTCCTTTACAGAACAAAAGCAGAGACTTTTTCAAATCTCTGCTTTTGTTTCGTCTGGTAGAAATTCCGAGAATAATTTCTGCACGTCCTGATAATTCAACGTCAGGAGCTTGCATTTTTTCGTGATTTCCGCCTGAAAATATAAGATAACATGACAAGTTCCAAACCATTTCTGCCAAATATGCTGTTGAATCTCAACTTTCACCAAACAATCTGTATCTGTAATGATGGTATGAAATTCCATTCCTTTGGAATAACGAACACAAATTCGTCCATCTGTGATACTGACCCCTGTTGTGAGAAGTCCGGCAACTTGGATTACCAATTTCCATAAAATGGGTATCTCTACCATGATACCAAAAAATGAAATCACATCTTCAATTTGTGGAAGCAACCGACAGCCAATTTTTACAGCTGGAATCATTGCCACAAATAAAATCAATTGCTTGTAAGTGTACCCCCACCATGCTGTATAGGGTGCATGAAGCTGATTTTTGGTGATGCGAATATCAGGGAAAATCATAGGTAATGTGGTATCCAATTCCTTTTTGGTCAGAATTGGCATACAAATGGGAATACTGCCTTTGTCATTGCCATACCCTGGGCAGTTGACGGCAAGGGTATAAATCCGTGAAAATTTCGTCAATAGATTCTGCTGAATGTCAACAAAATTGATTTTTTGATTGACAATGAAAAAACGTCTCCTTGTGAGGAGTCCGCTCCTGACTTTCAGTAAATGACTGTCACTTTCCATATTGAAATTACCATAGCGGAAAATATTTTTCACAAATGAAATTATCCACAATGCCAGAATCAAAATTCCTACTGTCACCGCTGCTGGTGGAATGCCTGTCAATTTATCCGCCACTTCTGCCGAAAAATTCGAAAGATATTCTGCAAGGTGAAATTGATTGATTAAGTCCCTTGCAATTTTTCCGCCCTGAAACCAGAATACCGACATATAAACCGCCCCTGAAAAACTACTCGAAAATAGCACAGAAAATAAAAGCATTCGTTTCAGTCCAACACGATGTTCATAATGGTGTGTTTCATTTTTGCGGATTTTGGGGAATTGTGCAAGAAAAATGGTTTCGTCCCTCACTCGTATCATTAACTTGATGTCGGTGGAATCCATTCTTCCGGCGGCGGTATCCAAATAAAGATACGCTCCCCCAACTGCCCGAAGCCAAAACGGATGCTCAATGGTCATGGCTGAAATATTCCGAATCGGCATACAGCGTTTTCGGGTGTAGAAAAAGCCCTCTTGTACAAATAAATTCTGTTCTACGATGGTGAATGTTCGAAAGTACCAGTCTAAATACCCATACCCAAAAATCACTAATAATACCAATAAATCCATCCATGTACCCTGTAGCCATTCAATGACATCTTCTTGTGAGGTGAAATGGTATGCTCCACGCAGAATAGGGAAAATCAAGAGCCATAAATTTTTTGTGCTGTAGCGGACAATCCGGAGAGGGTGTTCACGGCGCATAGAATACCCCCTTTTGTTGTAATAGGGCTGTAATTTCGTTACGGTCATTTTTATTGAGGAACATCATCATCAATCGACCGCCGTAAACGTGCAGGATGATGAAATTCAATCCAAGTATTCCGTCAAATGCTCCTGTGATAACTTGCACAAATTGGACACGGTCAAGTCTGACAGATTGCTTCCTCTTAAAGAAAATCCCCATTGAAACCATTATCTTGGAATCTGTCACAATAAAGCAAAAATTTTTGAAAAATAGCGGTAATATGAAAAAAGACAGCAAAACAGCGACAATTGTGAATACTGCTGTAATACTCCACATAATAATAGGAAAGGAATTCAAAAAAATTCCAACTAGTACATCCAGTACCGCTGAAACTGTACAAATCAGAATTTGCAGTAATTGTAATGCACCAGTATCAGCATGATATATTTTCACAAAATCCCCCCCTTATGTTACCATTATATCACAAAGTGCATGAAAATGCAAGCGAAACAGGGGATTTTGTGAAATTTGTATGAAAGGAGACAATATGCAGGAGATTTTGTACTTATTGAATCAACAACTATGGGGGAATGGGTTGGTGATTCTGTTACTGGGGACAGGGTTATTTTGTTTGAGTCTGGGGAATTTTGCGCCATTCCGGAGTATCCGAAATTTCAGCCATCATCAGAATCAGACTGCCGGAAAACATACCCCTTTTCAGGCTTGTATGACCTCTTTAGGGGCTGCAATGGGAACGGGGAATATTATCGGGGTGGCAACGGCTCTGACGCTGGGCGGTGCGGGAGCAATATTCTGGATGTGGGTATCTGCTTTGATGGGAATAGGGTTGATTTATGCTGAAAATGTACTTTCCAGCATCTGGAAAGATGAGGAATATTCCGGAGCGATTGCCTACATCCGGCAGGGCTTGAAAAGTCCGGTATTATCGGGAGTATTTGCGGTTTGTTGTGTGGGGGCATCGTTCGGAATGGGGAACATGACACAAAGTCACGCTATGGCGGAGACGTTACAAGCATCTTTCAGGATAAGTCCGTACATTTCAGGAGCATTCACGGCAATTTTGACAGGAATTGTCATTTTTGGCGGTGCGGAACGAATCGGGAAATTTTCGGGGGTTATCGTGCCGGTATTGTCGGGGGTGTACCTTTTGACAGCTATGATTGTGATAGTTCGCTTTCATGCAAATGTAGGGGCTGTATTCGTGCAGATATTTCACGAAGCATTTGGAAAATATGCCGTTACTGGTGGTATCAGCGGTTATGCGGTGAAACATACGGTTTCCGTCGGAGTGAGAAGGGGCATTTTCTCCAATGAAGCCGGACTCGGCAGCAGTGGCATTTTACACAGCGAAACCGATGAAAGCCCTGAATTTATGGGAGTTTGCGGAATGCTGGAAGTCATTGCAGATACATTCATCTGTTGTACCGTTACGGCATTGACAATCCTCTGTACAGGGGTAACAGGTGCGGACGGTGGGGAATTGGTCTTGATGGCATTTCGTGCCGGAATCGGGAAAATGGCGGATTGGATATTACCGCCAATTATCGCCTTATTTGCATTGTGTACGCTGATAGGATGGAGCTTTTGCGGAGCTTGTGCATTCCGAAGCCTGACAAAAGGGAAGTACCTTCAAATTTATCAGGCAATTTTCTGTATTGCCGTTTTTGTGGGAGCTGTTGCAAAAATGCAAACCGTCTGGACTTTGGCAGATATTGCCAATGCTTGTATGGCATACTGCAATATTCCAGCGATTTTGTTATTATATCCCTTTACCGTCACAAAACGAAAAAAATTCAATAATCATGAATAATTCTGTTGAAAATCGCCAATACTGTAATCAAAATTACTGAAAGGCGGTATCAATATGCAAGCAATTTTATTTTGCAATCGATTTACGGAATGCATCCCCATGCAGAATTATCCCGAAACATTATTACCATTCTGCAATGTTCCATTTTTGGCACATATGCTGAAATATCTCGAAAAAAGCGGTTTCCAGAGTGTCACGCTATTGTCTGCGGACGAACAAACCAAACGAATGCTTGACGGTTTACGGCTGGAGATTCCCATTTATCATGCCGTTTCTTTGGCATCCCTGAAAGCCGAAACTCCCACATTGCTATTGAGAAGGCTTTGTATCCCTGAATGGGATATGGGCGAATTGTACAGCATTTGCGGAAAAGGTACAGCGAAACTTTATCACAGTGACAGTACTCCCACTTATGCAGAAGTGCATCCCACGGGTTCAGCTCTCCTTGAACCAAGAGAAACGGCAATTTTACAGAATTCCTTCTTTCATCATGCGGAAACTCCCATTCAATACCGACAAATTCAACAACGAATGCTCAAAGGAAAAATCGGTATTGGCGAAAATGTTCATCTTGGAACGGATTCCAATGTAGATAATGCAAGTGTGATTGGAAATGACTGCATCATTGCAGAAGGTGCAAAAATTCAGGGATGTATTTTAGGAGATGGGGTTCAGGTCGGAAAAAATGCGGTTCTGGAAGAATGCGTTATCTGTCGGAATGCATTCATTGGGGAGAATTCCCATTTGAAAGGGGCTGTCATTCCGGAAAATGCCGTATTCGAACATGGTGCAAAAATGACCAAATCCAGACAAATTCTCGTCTTGCCAGAAGATGGGATTTGTTGTCATATGCCGGAATGGAATACCACGGAAACGGCTTTACAGGCTGGTGCTGGAATGGCGGTGCTTGGTAAAAATATCGTGATGGGTTACAGCAATCCCAATGGCGAATACCTTACTATGTCGGTAATTTCAGGAGCAGTTTCACAGGGCTGTCATGTTTGGAATTGTGGGAGTTGTACGCTTTCACAGTTGATTGATACCGCAAGCCGGACAAAATCAGATAGTATCCTCTGGGTGGAAGGTGACAGCACTTTCAAGCTTTTGCCATTCAGGGCGGACGGTTCCCCCCTCACCAATGCACAGACCATCCGCCTTTGGAGGGCTTTGGAATCTCAACCAGCTGAAAAAATCCGGCAGTGTGGAAAAGTTTCCAATGGGACAATGTTCGCTGATTTGTGGGAAGCGGAGCTGTCAAGGATTGTTCCCGAACATTTGCCGGAAATCAGTGTCAGTTGTGCAAATTCCATTCTGCGTGAAAGAGCAAGCCGAATTTTTGGAAACGGTGACGGAGAAGCGATGACTTTGACCATTTCAGAGGACGGCACATCTGCAACAGTATTCTCCATGAGTGCCGGAATGATTCGAAAAGAACAGTTGATTTTGTTAGCCATGTTATCAATTTGTCAAAAGGGTGAGCCGATTGTATTACCAGAAGACTTTCACCCCATTGCAGAGCAGTTTGCATCCAGTCACCATTGCCGAGTGATTCGTTTTCATGAAAAGTCCCCGACTGCAATGGAATTGTATCAGAATCAGAAAATCTGCATGGATGGAGCTTTTCTGTTTGCGCATGTTCTGCGGACTCTGGTGGAACGGAATTTAACCTTGAAACAGGCGGTTTCCATGTTGCCGAAAATTTGCACCATTCAGAAGGAAGTGCAGACTTCCTTGACAAGACAGGCTGTGGAACGGCTTCACCATGCTACCCCTGAACCAGCTGTCAAAATGACATTACCCCCACAAGGTAAACTGCTGAAACTGCGAATTCATGCGGATTCTATGGAAATGGCTTCCGAAATTTGCGGAATTTGGGAAAAAAAGGTTCGTCAAGCGGAACAGACAAATTTTTGAACAATTTGTATCACATTATGCAACGTATGACAACAAATTCAACAAATTTAGCAAAACTGAACAATTCAAGGATAGAATGCATTTCCATACTTGACAAAATGGGAAATTTCATTTATAATTAGAGTATGTATTACCTGCTTCTGAAAGTTTCAGAAGAGCGGATTCAAGATTTTTAGGCGGAATGCCTTGAAATAAATGTCGGGAGCGGTGTGCCGCTTCCTTACTTAATGTAAGTGCCGGTATGATTCCGGTGAAAATCAAGAGCAAATGACTTTTTTCAATGCACCCTTGCTCTGTCCGTCTTTGTTCGGAGAATACCGCAAACGTAATGGCGGTATCATAATCAACGGACGTATTGCCCCTATCTTTTTCAGACATCATAGCTAAAGGGGAGAACTGAAAAAATCATTTGACTACCAGAAAAGTGAGGTATTATATTGAACAGTCAAAACAATCATAACAAAAGTCCACAGAATCACAGAGTTGATGCAGGAAGAAAACGCTACACTGTCCAGCGTTCTGCCCCTAAAAGCAGACCTGTACAAAAACATTATCAGGGGAACAGTACTGCAACACAGGGAAAGCCACAAAATCAAGGGTATACTCAAAAGCATACACCTGTCAGGATTATTCCGCTTGGTGGTTTGAATGAAATCGGGAAAAATATGACCGTTTTCGAATGCAGTAACGATATGTTTATTTTGGATTGCGGTTTAGCGTTTCCTGATGCGGATATGCCGGGGGTGGATATTGTCATTCCCGATTTCACCTATGTGGAGCGTAACAGAGATAAGTTGCGTGGAATCGTGATTACACATGGACATGAAGACCATATTGGAGGGCTTGCTTATTTGCTGAAAAAAGTGAATGCGCCTGTCTATGGTTCAGGAATGACAATCGGCTTGATTAAGCACAAATTAGAAGAACATGATATGCTGAACAAGGTGGATTTGCACGTTGTTGAACCTAGAAAAACCATTCGTATGGGCTGTATGGCGGTGGAATTCATCAAGGTGAACCATTCCATTCCGGGGTCTTATGGGATGGCAATTCATACCCCTGCTGGTGTGCTGGTGCATACTGGTGACTTTAAAGTCGATTTTTCTCCGATTGATGGGGGACCTATTGACCTCGCAAGATTCGGCGAATTGGGGAACAGGGGGGTACTTGCCTTGATGGCAGATTCTACCAATGCGGAGCGTGCCGGATATACCCCTTCAGAACGAAAAGTCGGTGGTTCTTTTGAACGCTTATTTGCAAAGGCTGGAAATCGCCGTATCATCATTGCGACATTTTCGTCAAATATCCACAGAGTTCAGCAAATTGTCGATATGGCTGCAAAAACTAATCGTAAAGTTGCCGTTTTGGGGCGCAGTATGGTGAATGTCATTGCCACGGCTTTGGAATTGGGATATTTGGATGTGCCAAAAAATACCATTATTGATGTTGAAAATGTCAATCAATATCCACCCGAACAGATTGTTTTAATTACAACCGGAAGTCAGGGTGAGCCTATGTCAGCCCTTACCAGAATGGCAATGCATGACCATAAAAAGGTCAATATTACTCCCTTGGATTTCATCATTATTTCAGCCACTCCTATCCCCGGAAATGAAAAGCATGTGACAAATGTTGTCAATGAGTTGCTAAAATCTGGCGCAGAAGTGATTTATGAATCCATGTATGAGGTGCATGTTTCTGGTCATGCTTGTCAAGAAGAATTAAAGCTGATTCTTGCTTTGACAAAGCCAAAGTATTATATTCCCATGCACGGCGAATACAAGCATTTGATTAAAAATCGACAGCTTGCCATTGAAATGGGAATGCCGAAAGAAAATGTTTTGTTGGCTTCTATCGGGAATGTCATTGAGACAGACGGCAATAAATTGCAGATTGTTTCACAAGTTCCGGCTGGAAGGGTATTGGTTGATGGTCTGGGTGTTGGTGATGTGGGGTCAATTGTCCTGCGTGACAGAAAGCACCTTGCAGAAGATGGACTGATTATCATTGTTGTGGGAATTAACCGTGAACTCAATGAAATTGTGTCTGGCCCTGATATTATTTCTCGTGGTTTTGTATATGTTCGTGAAGCTGATGAACTCATGACGGAGGCAAGGCAACGAATGTGCCACACGTTGGCGGATTGTTCCGTTTATGAACTGAGGGAATGGACTTCACTCAAGGGGAAATTGAGAGATACTCTTTCTGATTATATTTTTGAGAAAACGAAACGCAGTCCTATGATTTTACCCATTATTATGGAAGTATAAGTTATCATAGCGGTGCAGGGAGGTGAGCTGTTGAAGCCAAAGTATTATATTTCCGTGGTGGCAATGGTATTATTGATGATAATTTCAGTAGTATTACCCTCGGCGGTATTGTATGCAGGTGGCAATCCATATGGGCTTTTCTATTGTGTTCCGGGGGTTGGCATATCTCTCGTTGTGGCGATGGTATTATTCTATGCAGACCGCAGTCAGATGCGGAAAGTGGCACAAATGAGTAAAGAGTGTCAAGAAATCGAGTTGCAGTCCATTCAACAGCTCCCTATTGGGCTTTGTGTATTGGATAGCAAAAATATTGTTGTCAGGCATAATGATTATTTTTGTGAACAGGTTCTTGACGGTTCGGATATGATTGGGCGAAATTTACGTGATATCATTCCATTTGACCCAACCGCAGTGGAACAAGAGGTATTTTTCCAGAATCGTTATTATTATGTTTCCTCTGTTACAACCGAAACGGAAAACGGCAACTTGACGGCTTATCTCTGGTCAGATATCACGGAGCTGGAAAGCCTGCAAAAAGAGTATGAAAATACCCGCCCTTGTGTTTTGCTGATTGTGGTGGACAGCTACGAGGATTTAATTCAAAATGCAAGGGAAAGCACCAAATTAGAGGCAAGTGTTGCCATTGAAAAGCTCCTTGAAAGCTTTATTGCTGAAACAAATGGAATTTTGAGAAGGCTCAAAAATGACCGCTTTGTTGCTGTATTAGAGGAACAACACGTGCAGAAGCTTATCAATGGAAAATTCAAGATTTTGGATGATGCACGAAATATTCAAATTGATGACAGAAGCTCCCTGACTCTCTCCATTGGTGTGGGGCATGGGGCGAAAAATTTGCAGGAAAGTGAAGTTTTTGCAGAACAATGCCTTGATATGGCTTTAGGACGTGGCGGAGACCAAGCCGCTGTGAAAATGGATGGAGGATTTCGCTTTTTTGGTGGTGTTTCCAAGGGCGTGGAAAAGAAATCCCGTGCCAAAACAAGGATTGTTGCAGGTGCAATTCAAGACTTGATACAAGATTGTAATAATGTCTTCTTAATGGGGCATCGGTTCGGGGATTTGGATTCAATTGGGGGGTGCTGTGGCTTAGCTGGGGCGATTCGTTTAATGGGTGTTCCGGTGAATGTTGTGGTGCATCCGGAGAAAAATCTTTCTCACCAGTTAATTGACCTCGTGAGTGAAGAGGTCGGCGGAGATTTATTCTTGACACCTGAACAGGCAATTGATACCATCACGGAAGATACCCTCCTGATTATTGCTGACACCCATAACAAAGACATTCTGGAAAGCATGGATTTATACAAGGCTGCAAAAAAGGTGGTAGTGATTGACCATCATCGGAAAAATGTCAATTTCGTGGATAATGCGGTGGTATTCCATCATGAGCCTTATGCTTCTTCCGCTTGTGAGATGATTACCGAACTCATACAGTATTTCAAGTTTGAAGGAACGCTGGATGCAGTTTATGCAAACTGCTTGCTTTCGGGGATTATGCTGGATACCAAAAATTTCATTATGCGTACAGGCGTACGGACATTTGAGGCAGCAGCTTATTTGCGGAAAATCGGAGCGGATACTGTCAAGGTGAAAGGGCTTTTTTCAGGTTCGATTGAAGCTTACCGAAGTCGAACGGAAATTGTCGGCTCGGCAGAAATTCACGGCAATCATGCCATTGCCATTGCTCCGCAGGATACACCAGAATTGCGCCTTGTTGCACCACAGGCGGCTGATGAATTGCTGAATATTACTGGTGTGGAAGCCGCATTTGTGATTTATAAGACAGGGGATATGGTTTCTATTTCGGCTCGTTCGTTTGGAGCTGTCAATGTGCAAGTTATCATGGAACAGCTTGGCGGTGGTGGGCATCAATCCATGGCGGCAACACAAATAATGAATATTTCCGAAATGGAAGCCAAAGAACAATTACTTAAGGCAATTGAAGAAACAGAAGAAGATTAGAAAGGATGATTTCCAATGAAGGTTATTTTTATTCAAGATGTCAAAGGCTCTGGCAAAAAGGGCGAAATGAAAGAAGTATCTGATGGGTATGCTCGTAATATGCTCCTGAAAAAAGGGCTTGCGGTGGAAGCAACTCCCGAAAATATGAACCGCCTCAAAGGGCAACAGGCTTCCGCTCAACATAAAATTGATGTGGAAAAAGCCAATGCACAACAAATCAAAGATACTATCAACGGAAAAACTGTCAATGTCTTTGCAAAGGCTGGCACAGGCGGGCGTTTGTTCGGGTCGGTGACTTCTTCAAATGTGGCACAGGCAGTTCAGGAACAATATGGCTGTAAAATTGACAAGAAGAAAATCAGCTTGAAAAGTGATATTAAAGCTTTCGGCACGTTCTCCGCAGAAATTCGCTTGTATACTGGAATCATTGCAGAAATTACGATTGAAGTGAAGGAAGCGTAATCACCAAAAGGGACGGTATGTTTTAATGCCGTCCTCATTTTTCGAGGGAGGTTTTTTATGCCACAGGAAAAACAATTTTTTTTGGATGATTCCGAAATGCCTTACAGCCTTGAAGCAGAACAGACCATTTTGGGGGCTGTCCTTATCAATCAGGACGTGCTTTCCACTGTATTGGAACACGTCAAGTCAGAATACTTTTTTGTGCCACAACATCGGGCATTGTTTACGATTATGATGCAGATGTTCACAACAGGCGAAAAAGCAGACGTTGTGACGGTTCTCAATGAGGCAGTTTCAACCCATATCTTTGAAACCGCACAGGAGGGGAGAAATTATCTTGCTAATTTGGTGGATATTGTTCCCTCTGTTTCCAATATTGAGAGTTATTGTAATATTGTCAGCAATAAATATTACATCCGTACATTGGCAGAAGTCGCAAAGGGAATTTTGTCTGATATTTCCAATGGGGAAACCAATGCAAGTTTACTGCTGGATTCCGCCGAACAGAAAATTTTCGATATTCGTCAGGGGCGTGATGTTTCCGGTTTGACTCCCATTCGGGAAATTGTCACCGAAACTTACAGCCATATCGGACAAATGGCAGGGCCTGACAGAGAAAAATACATTGGTATCAATACCGGATTTTCCTATCTGGATGCAGTGATTTCAGGTTTGAACAAATCGGACTTAATTCTGATTGCGGCACGTCCGGCAATGGGAAAAACAGCTTTTGCGCTGAATATTGCCATGAATGTTGCAACCCATAATGAAGACAAAACCGTCTGCATTTTCTCCTTGGAAATGTCCAAACAGCAGTTAGTTTCTCGTCTGCTTTCCACTGCTGCAAAGGTAGATTCCCATAAACTGCGTACAGGGCGGTTAAGTGGTGATGATTGGGTGAGGATGGCGGAAGGGGCTTGTTATTTGAATTCGCTCCCGATTTTGATTGATGATACTGGTGGTATCAGCGTACAGCAAATTAAAGCCAAACTGCGCAGGGTCAAAAATTTGGGGCTGGTTGTGATTGATTATCTGGGTTTGATTAGTTCGACCCTCCGCACAGAAAACAGAGTGCAGGTTGTCAGTGAAATGACAAGACAATTGAAAATCATGGCGAAAGAATTGGATGTGCCTGTGGTTCTCTTATCACAGCTTTCCAGAGGTCCTGAAAGTCGTACTGATAAAAGACCCATTTTGGCTGATTTGCGTGAATCTGGTTCAATCGAACAGGATGCAGATATTGTCATGTTTCTGTATCGTGATGCTTACTATAATAAGGCAAGCGAAAACCCGAATGTTGCAGAATGCATTATTGCAAAAAATCGTCACGGTGAAACGGGTACTGTCAATTTGGCTTGGAATGGACAATTCACGGAATTTTCAACTTTGGAGATGAGACAGAATGAACCCAAATAAAGCCGTTGCCGATTTCCTTACAAAAGAGAAAATTCATGGTGTTTCGGTTGGATGTGCGCTTTCAGGCGGTGCGGATAGTGTTTGTTTGCTGTACTGTTTGAATGCACTTGCAAGCAAATTTCGATTGCAAGTATCTGCAATTCATATTCAGCATCACCTGAGAGGAGAGGAAAGCGCAGGGGATGAAAATTTCTGTCGGAATTTGTGTGAGAATTGGGGGATTCCTTTGCAGGTGATTTCTGTGGATGTGAGTGGACTTTCACAGGAAAAGAAAATTTCCATTGAAACCGCTGCAAGGGAATGCCGATATTCCGCTTTTGCAAAGTGCGATTGTGATTACATTGCAACGGCGCACACTGCCTCCGATAACCTCGAAACGGTTCTATTCCGTGTGGCAAGGGGAACGGCATTGCATGGGCTTTGTGGGATTCCTGCCATCCGTGAAAAATATATTCGTCCCTTGTTGAATGTCTCACGGAATGAAATTGAAGCGTTTCTGCAATCCAAAAAGATTGCATTTGTGACGGATTCCAGCAATCTTTCAGACGATTACAGCCGGAATTTTATCCGGCATGAAATCACTCCATTGATGAAGAAATTGAATCCTTCTTGTGAACAGAATTGTTTTCGTATGACCGAAACGCTTTCACAGGATACCAATTTTCTGGAGCTGTCCGCTCAAAAGGCTTATAGGGAATGTTATCAGCCGGAAGGCGATTGCCTGAAACATTTGTTACAATATCATCCAGCTTTACAAAGACGAATGGTGGCACGATTTTTACAGGAACACCATATTTTTCCAAGTTTGGCGCAAATTTCCGCTGTTGAAAAGTTATTGCATGAAGGCGGAAAAATTGATCTTGACAGGCGTGGGATGCTGGTTTGCTATGGAAGAGATACCCTCTGGATAGAACCAAAATGGGAAACGTGTCCTGCGAAACCATTGCAATTGGGAGAAAATTCCATTTTTGAAGGGGTGATTCTTCATGCAGAAGTCATTGACAAAAGAAATTCTGAAAAATTTGCAAGTGTTCACAAAAAGTTCACAGATTCTACGCTGGATTATGATATAATAAAAGGGTATGCAAAACTTCACGCACGGAAAGCAGGGCTTTCATTCCAACCAGCCGGAACAAAACACCATATTTTAATCAAAAAGTGGCTGAATGCTTCTGTTGCTCCAGAATTCCGGCAAAGAGTGCATTTTCTTTCTGATGAAGAGGGGCTTTTGTGGGTAGAAGGTTTAGGCATTGCAGAACGTGTCAGAATTACAGATACGACAAAACATATACTCTTTCTGTATCTGTCACGAAATTAACACAATATGCACACGACATTTACACATAGTTGATGTATACTAAATCATCAATTTAGCAGTCGAATGCCGTGAGTGCTAATTGAAATTTACTGTAAAAAGGAGTGGATGTTTTGACACCGAGAAGAAACAGGGGAATCGTGGCATATTTGATGGTAGCGGCAATTTTAATTTTTCTTGCTGCGTATATGCTGCCCCGCCTCAACGAAAAGAAGGAAGAGTACACTTATGCAGAAATCATGAAGCATTTTGACGACCTTGATGTAAAGGCTTATACGCTTGACCTTGGCACAGGGGAACTTGAAATGACCCTGAAAGATGGGGAAACAATTCTGTATAGCGTGCCGAATGTCAGCATTTTTAAGGAAGAGACAGAAGGCTATCGTGTCGCTTATAATAAGGCGAACCCAAAAGAACCGCTTGACCAAGACTATTTCAAAATTACGGATAATTCATGGATTATTACCTATATTCCGACATTGATTATTCTTGTCATGGGTGTGGTGCTTTTCATCTTTATGATGCGTCAGGCTGGTGGAGGAAGATATAACACGTTTGGCAAAGCAAATATCAAATCACAATCTGAAGGCAAAAAGGCGAAATTTGCGGATGTTGCCGGAGCAGAAGAAGAAAAGTTTGAAATGGCTGAAATTGTTGACTTCCTGAAAAATCCAAAGAAGTACTCTGAAATTGGTGCAAGAATTCCGAAAGGTGTCCTGTTGCTGGGCCCTCCCGGAACTGGTAAGACCCTCTTGGCAAGAGCAGTGGCAGGAGAAGCAGGCTGTCCGTTTTATCCCATTTCCGGCTCAGATTTCGTGGAAATGTTTGTCGGTGTTGGTGCATCCAGAGTTCGTGATTTGTTTGAAACTGCGAAAAAAACTGCTCCATCCATCATTTTCATTGATGAAATTGACGCAGTCGGAAGACACCGTGGCGCAGGTCTTGGCGGTGGACATGATGAACGTGAACAGACATTAAACCAATTGTTGGTGGAAATGGACGGTTTCACCGGAAATGAAAGTGTCATTGTCATTGCTGCAACCAACCGCCGTGATATTCTTGACCCTGCTTTGTTGAGACCCGGACGTTTTGACCGTCAGATTGTGGTTGGTTATCCGGACATTAAGGGACGTGAAGAAATTCTCAAGGTGCATACCAAAAATAAACCCCTTGCGCCTGATGTCAATTTAACTGACATTGCAAGAACTACCGCAGGTTTTACAGGTGCAGACCTCGAAAACCTCACCAATGAAGCCGCTTTGTTGGCAGCTCGTGCAAACAGAAAGGCTATCACTAATAAGGATATTGCAGAGGCAACTATTAAAGTTGTGGCTGGCCCTGAAAAGAAATCCAGAGTGAAGTCTGAAAGAGAAATCAAGCTCACTGCTTATCATGAAGCTGGTCATGCAATCTGCACATATTATTGTCCCCATCAGGACAAAGTACACGAAATTTCCATTGTTCCCAGAGGAATGGCGGGCGGTTATACACTGTCACTCCCTGAACATGATAAGTCTTACAGCAGTTTAATGGAAATGCGTGAGGAAATTGTTGTTCTGCTTGGTGGACGTGTGGCAGAAAAGCTCATCATGGATGATATTTCCACTGGGGCTTCTAATGACCTTGAACGTGCTACCAATCTCGCAAGAAGCATGATTACACGGTATGGATTCAGCGACAAGCTGGGTCCTGTTGTGTATGGCAACAATGAAAGTGAACCTTTCCTCGGACGTGATTTCAGCAGTACTCCTAATTACTCTAATGAAGTGGCTGCGGAAATTGATACCGAAATCCGTACTTTCATTGAAGATGGCTATAGCAAGGCGGAGGAAATTCTCACCGAACACATGAAGCAATTGCACACTGTTGCACAGTATTTGATTGCTCATGAAAAAGTGGATGCTGTAGGCTTTGAAAAGCTGATGAAGGGTGAAACACCTGTCAGCCCTGATTCTTCTTTCACAAATCTGGAAAAAACGTCTACTTCTCCGGCAGATTCCGAAGACGGTGACGACTTTGATGATGGAAGTTGGATGAAACCTTCCGGCTCTTCTGAATTTCCTAAAATCTGAGAAAACATCAAAAAGGGACTGTCATTCCGGCAGTCCCCTTTTTATCGGAAAGCAGTGTCCTGTGCTTTCCGATTTGAAGAGGGCAATTCAAACGGACATACCCTTTTCAGGAGCTGTCACCCTTTTCCGGCAAACACATTCTTCTGCTGTTGATATTCTATGCAGAAAAAGTCGTTTTGCAACTGGAAATGTATGGAGAATTTCTTTCAGGATGAATTTAGACTTTTTTTGAACAAAGTATTGATTTTTTATGTAAGGTATGATATAATTAAGAAAAAGAATAAAGGAGGAGTTGGTATGGATTTCACAATTGGAACGGCTGTGATGCTGGTGGGTATTCTCATCTTTGTGTTGGGTGTGGTATTTGCAAGGCATAGCAATGGATTTGGCAAGCTGATTCTTGGCATTGTCATTGCTGCGGCTGGTGCTGGTGTTGGCGGTATTGGCTATACCATGGACCAAAGGACTGAAATGGAATATACTGTGGTTGAGGTGACAGCAGTTACTGCAAAAGATAATGATAATACTTTCAGAGTGCAATTGAGTTATGGAGATGGTGCAGAAACCATTATTTATGTTGATGAAAAATACATGGACAAATTCGAAAAGGGAAATACCATTACCATGATGAAAAAAGACCTGAAACTGTATCAAAAGGATGTGACTTAATGGAATATCGGGCAATTAGGGCGATTTATGATGATGATACCATCAGAGTGTATCAGGCATATTGTCCAGTCATTGCAGAAGAGGCGGTACGGCTTGGGACATTCGGGAGTCATTTCAAGTTAAGACGAATGACATGGATTAAGCCCTCTTTTCTTTGGATGATGTACCGTTCAGGCTGGGCAACAAAACAAAATCAGGAACGAATTCTTGCAATTGATATGAAGCGTACAGCATTTGATGAAATTGTGAAGTGTGCGGTTGTTTCGTCTTATTCCGAAAAATTGGGGATTTCCTATGAGGAATGGCAGAAACAGGTACAGACTTCGGATATTCGTGTACAGTTTGACCCTGAACGGGATATTGAAGGGAATCCGCTGGAATATCGCTCTATTCAAATTGGAATTCGTGGTGAATCTGTCCGGAAATTTGTTTCTGATTGGATTGTCAACATTCAGGATATTACGGATAGTGTCACTGATTTGCGAATTCGCAAGGAGAATGGGGAAGATATTACCGCTTTGCTTCCTGTGGAAAAAATTTATCCTTATGAATTTCATTCTTCTTGAAAAAATAAACTGCTGTATTCGTACGGCAGTTTATTTTTGATTATCGTCTGTTTTTTTGAAAAAAGACTTGCAATCTGAAAACTTATGTGATATAATATAACTGTATGTCGTTTCGTCTGTCATGAAATGGCAAATTCAAAGAAAGAAAAGAGGAATTTTCAATGCCTGCAAATATTGTAATTGGTACACAGTGGGGCGATGAAGGAAAGGGAAAAGTCATCGATATTCTTGCTTCTCGTGCTGAAGTTGTGGTACGTTCTCAGGGCGGAAATAATGCTGGTCATACGGTTGTCAGCAATGGTCAGACTTATAAACTGCACCTTGTTCCCTCTGGGATTTTGTATCCAGATACACAGTGCTTGGTTGGTGCTGGTGTGGTACTTGACCCAAAGGATTTTATCGGGGAATTGGACGAAATGGAAAGCCGTGGAATTTCTACCGCTAACCTTAAAATTGACCCTCGTGCGCATGTGGTGATGCCTTGGCATATTACCCTTGACGGACTTTCAGAAGAATTCCGTGGTGGTAATGATATTGGTACAACAAAGAGAGGGATTGGCCCAACTTATATGGATAAGTACGAAAGATGCGGTATCCGTGTGTGGGATTTGGTGAATCCTGAAATCTTTGAGCAGAAGGCAAGAGCAACAGGCAGATTGAAGAACAAAATTATTACTGCGGTTTATGGCGGTCAGGCGCATGACCTTGATGCTGTGATTGCAGAATACAAGGCATATGGAGAACGCTTGAAGCCGTATGTTGCAGATGTGTCTGTATTAACCTATGAAGCTTATAAGGCAGGCAAGACCATTCTGTTTGAAGGCGCACAGGCAACACTTCTGGATATTGACTTTGGTACATATCCGTTTGTGACAAGTTCACATCCGCTTTCCGGTGGTGTTTGCGTGGGGACTGGTGTGGGTCCTAAGATGATTGATAATATCATTGGTGTGGCTAAGGCGTATACCACTCGTGTCGGAAAAGGACCTTTCCCAACAGAATTATTTGATGAAACTGGTGAAACCATCCGTAATAAGGGCGGTGAATTCGGTACAACTACCGGAAGACCCAGAAGAACAGGCTGGTTTGATGCGGTAATCGTTCGTCATTCCGTTCGTGTCAATGGTCTGGATGGTCTGGCAATCAATAAGCTGGATACTTTGAGCGGTATCGGTAATCTGAAAATTTGTGTGGGCTATGTGAAGCCGGACGGCACACAACTCAGGGATTTTCCGTGCAGTTTGGAAGAGTTGGCAGAATGCGCTCCAGTTTATGAGGAATTTTCCGGTTTTGATGATGATATTACAAACTGCCGTACATTTGAGGAACTTCCTGAAACTTGTCAGAAATACATTGAACGTTTGGAAGAACTTTGTGAATGCAAAGTCTGCATGGTTGGTGTGGGTCCTGACCGTGACCAGATGATTGAAAGATAATATTTTTGATTCCCACAATCAGAATCGAGGTGAAATGTAATGCCGGATTTAGAGGATATGCTTGGCGAAAATCCCGAAGTTTGGACGGAAAATGAGCCTAGGAAGACGACTCCTCAGCTTGACCCTGATAGCATTGAGGGGCTTTTAGGGGAGACTCCACAGGAATGGACGGGGGATGACCATAGAAGGGGTGCGCCTGTCTTAGAGGATGGGAGTATTGATGACCTTCTTGGGGATACTCCACAGGTTTGGAGTGGAAATGATAAAAGAGGTGCGCCGGTTGTGGAAGAGGAAGTTACCCTCGATGACCCCACACAGACAGAATGGAAAAAAGAGCAAAAACAGGAACTACAGCTTGATGAAGATATGGAAAGCTTGCTGGATGATGGTGCGGAAAATTATGACGAGGTGGCAGAATTTTGCGAAAAATTGCAGTTTGATGATGCCTTGAAAGAAAAGTTCGTGACACTTAATCCAGAAATGCAACAGAAAGTTGTGGAAATGCGCTGTGGTCAGCTTGGCATTGCTCCGCCAATTATTCCCAATGCATTGCGTCCTAAGATTACAGAAGAGATTCTCCCAGAAGCTGAAGAAGTGGAATTGGAAGAAGCTCCTGAACCAGAAGAGTATGTTCCCAAATTCAAGGATGAAGACCTTGAACGCATTAAAGAGGAATCGAAAAAGCCTCATAAATATGTTCCGCCTCCTGTTCAGATGACCGAAGAACAGAAAAAAGAAAGCGTTCGCATGATGAATGAACTCCGTGAGGAACGTGAAAAGGAACAGGCGAAAAAGGGCTTAGTACAGTTGATTATTTTGACATTTGTTGGAATTGTGGGAGCTTTTGCATTTGGGGCGTTTGCTTCTGGTGCGTTCGGGCTTGGCTACAAGATGGAAGACGAGCTTGGGGGAATGATGGGTGCTATCAAGAATTATGCGCCTACCATTGCGATTTTAATGGGTTTGAGTGCGCTTCCGTTGGCTGCGCCGTTACCGCCTTTGAAGGGCGTGACAAAATTCCTGTATACATTGGGATTCATTCTTTCCCTCTTCCCTGGAATTCCGCTTTTCTTACAGAAAGAAGAAGGGCATGGGGCTTTGAATGGACTTCTGCTTGCTGCTTCTATTGTTTGTTGTCTTGCGGTTGTGGTGGCACTTTCTGTCAGTGACAGCATCAATATGTACAATAAGCATGGGAATTCCTAATTACAGTGATTTTAGCAGAATTTGCACGGTAATGTGCAAATTCTGCTTGTTTTTTGGGTGGCTTTTGAAAGGCTTTTGTCTTTACATCTGAAAAAGGAGAGATGAACCATGTTGAAAGCAGTCGGGAAATTCATTGATACCCTCCCATTGGAGCAACTTTTTTCACAGGAGGAACACCGCTCTGATACCGTCACCATTGAAATTGATAGATATTATGGGGAACATGACATGACAGATTTTCATTTTATCATGCGTGGCGTGACAGAATCCGGCAGTGAAATGGAAGCGGTTCTGGATAATTACGAATCGGATGGAATTATCATCCATCTTGCTTGGGAAGTCGGGAAGGAATTCACGGCAGAAGCAGGCTTATTGGCATTGGATTTGGTAGCTTATCATTATCCAGAAGGGGCTGACCCTGTGGAGGATGAACCAGACGTGATTATTCGCTACCAGTTGCCGGCAATCCGCATTCGTGCGCTCCCTGATGCCACTCATCCGCTGGAAAGCCATAGTTATACGGAATTTCTCTTACAGGTGCGAAATGCAGCAGAAGAAAATTTGGCTGAAATCAATGCAATTGTGGAACAATTTCGTTATGATTTAAACGTGACACAACTCAATGAACGTCTTGAAGCGTTGGAACTTTTGACAGCACAGCTTTCTCAGGAATTGCATTCTTTCGAACAAAGGGTATATCCTAATGTAAATCTCACACAAGATGAATATAATGCACTGAATCCTCCATTAGCTAATACGTTGTATATTATCACATGATAACCAAAAGCCGTCAAAACAGACGGCTTTTCTTTTGGATAGGTAAAATTTGTAGGAGATGAAAATATTTTTTTCGGATAATTTGTAAATTCTTTTAAAAAGGGGTTGCTTTTTTTGAAAAAATGTGTATAATATATAATGTGGAATCCGATATTGATTTTTCGGACTGCATTTTATATTTTTACAGAAAGAAAGGAAAATTAAATTATGCTGATTTTAGTAGTCAACGCTGGCAGTTCATCTTTAAAGTATCAACTGCTGAACATGGATGATGAAAGTGTGCTTGCAAAGGGAAACTGTGACCGTATCGGAATTGACGGACATATTGCACATAAGACCAATGACGGTCGCTCCTATAATGCGGATTGTGATTTCCCGACACACACAGAAGCTTTCATGAAGCTGGTGGAAGTCCTCACAACTGGTGATGCTGCTGTCATCAAGGACATGAGCGAAATCGCTGCGGTTGGTCATCGTATTGTACAGGGTGCAGAGGTATTCTCTGAAACAACTCTGGTAACTGATGAAATTATTGAAAAGATTGATGAACTGCGTGAACTCGCTCCGGTACACAATCATGCTCATGCATTGGCATTGCGTGCATGTAAGAAGGTACTCCCTGCAAGCGTTCCGCAGGCGGTTGTATTTGATACTGCATTCCATCAGACCATGCCGGAAAGGGCTTTCATGTTCGGTCTGCCTTATGAAGATTATGAAAATCTCCATGTAAGAAAGTATGGTTTCCATGGTACATCTCACCGCTTTGTTTCTAAGGCTTTGGCGGATGCAATGGGCAAAGACGTGAAAGACCTGAAAATTGTTTCATGTCACCTCGGAAATGGTTCTTCTATCACTGCGGTAGATGGTGGTAAGTCCGTTGATACTTCCATGGGCTTCACTCCTTTGGATGGTGTTCTGATGGGAACAAGATGCGGTGCAATTGACCCTTCCGCTGTTACTTTCGTCATGGAAAAGCACGGCTTTACCCCTGCTGAAATGTCCGACTACATGAACAAGAAGTCTGGCTTCCTTGGTGTTTCTGGTGTGGGTTCTGATAACCGTGATGTCACTACTGCTGCGGAACAGGGCAACGCAAGAGCGCAACTTTCCAGAGATATGCTCGTGTATGAAATCAAGAAATACATTGGCTCTTATGCAGTAATTATGAACGGGCTGGATGCTGTTCTGTTTACTGGCGGTATTGGTGAAAATGCGCCTGATGTTCGTGAGGGTGTTTGCACTGATATGGATGTTTTGGGAATCAAGATTGATACTGTGGCAAATGCTGGCGTACATGGCAAGCTGGCAAAGGTTTCACAGTCTGATTCTAAGGTAGAAGTTTGGGTTGTTCCGACAAATGAAGAACTGCTCATTGCAAGAGATACCCTTGCTTTGATTTCTAAGTAATCACGAATTGTTTATCAACCTGAAAGAGGTACAATTGTACCTCTTTCTTTCTCATTGACCGGAGGGAATTGTTTATGATGTATCATGCATTGATGCAAGCGGCTGAAAGAGTCCGCAGAAAGGCTTTTTGTCCCTACTCTCATTTTGCAGTAGGAGCTGCTTTATTAGCGGCAGATGGTACGATTTATACGGCTTGCAACGTGGAAAACGGCTCGTATTCGCTGGGATGCTGTGCGGAACGTGCGGCATTTTTCAAGGCTGTTTCAGACGGTCAGAGAAAATTTCAGGCGATTGCGATTTGTGGCGCACCGGAGGGCGAAGAGCCTTATAAACCTTGTCCGCCTTGTGGAGCTTGCCGTCAGGTCATGGCGGAATTTTGCGGTGATGATTTCGAGGTTGTGCTATCAGACAGAATTCATTTGTTGGGCGCACTGCTCCCGACGAGATTCAAATTGGAGTGATGTTTTGTGAACGAGATTGAACCCATGGAAATGCTTGACGAGATTCTGCAAAAATTAGAGGCTTATCATCCTGAAATTGAAACAAAACAGGATGATTATATTTCCATTCGCCTTGTGAATAATGCCGGAAAGGAATTGTTCATTGACCTTGATGAGGAGTTTACGATTTTTTGGGGAGATTGGCATAATCATTATTATGATTATTATGAAGGTGTAGACGGATATCAGCTGTTTTTGTCGGATTTGTTCGATATTTTGGAGAATCGCCAATATACCGTCTGTACCTATCGTGAAAATGAATGGAATGGTTCATGGCTGGAGGATGGTAAAATTCCTGATATTGACAAAATTCGGAAGGATATTGGGGCTGATGGTATCAAAGTGGTTTGCAGTTTCTGGGATAGTGAAAAAGATATTGTTTTTCAGACATAACAAAACGGAGTACCCAAATGGGTACTCCATTTTGTCAAAAATAATAAGGAGTGATTAGGAAAATTCTTAATTTTTACCGAGAAGCCATTCATACATTCCTTCATACTGTTTTGCTGAACTATTCCAAGAAAAGTCCATTTCCATGCCACGTTTTACCATTGCATTCCATTCGTCACGCTGTTCAAAGAAAATGCGCTTTGCGTAGTTGACAGTATTCAGGAAATCGTTAGAGTTGAAACGCCCGAAGGTGAAACCTGTTCCGGTGTGTTCATACTCATTGTAAGGCTGTACGGTGTCTTTCAATCCGCCTGTCTCACGAACCAGCGGTACAGAACCATAACGGAGGGACATCAGCTGGGTGAGTCCGCACGGTTCAAATCTGGACGGTACAAGCATCATATCAGAGCCGGCATAGAGTTTCTGTGCCAATTCGCCATTATAGCAGATGTTTGCGGAGCATCTGTCCGGATAACGTCCGGCAAAGTAGCGGAACATATTCTCATACCCCGGTTCACCTGTGCCAATGACTACAAACTGTGTGTTTTCATCCAAGAAACGCTCAAAGACATCACCAAGCAGATTCAAGCCCTTTTGGTCGGTCAATCGGGAGATAATGCCGACAAGCATAATTCTGTCATCTTGTGGAAGACCTAATTCCGCTTGTAACAGTCTCTTATTCTCACGCTTGCCTTCTAAGAAGGTATTGGAATCATAGTTATAGAAAATCTTCTTGTCACGCATCGGGTCAAATACACCATAGTCAATGCCGTTGACAATTCCACGGAGACGTTCATGCCGTGCATTCAATAAGCCCTCTAATTGTTCGCCGTATTCTTTGGTCTTGATTTCTTCTGCATAGGTTTCGGAAACGGTGGTGATGTAATCGGCATACACCAAACCGCCCTTTAACATATTCGCATCTTTATGGAATTCCAGCTTGTCAGGTGTGAACATATAATCAGGTAATCCGGTGTTATACTGGAAAGCTTCAATATCCCATACACCTTGGAATCTGAGGTTATGAATGGTCATGATGGATTTGACACCCTGATAGAATGGGTGGGTTGCAAATTCAGAATGCAGAAGCACCGGAATTAAGCCTGTCTGCCAGTCGTGGCAATGGATAATTTCAGGGTGGAAATCAATGACGGGCATCATGGCGAGTACGGCTTTGCAGAAGAATGTGAAACGCTCAATATCCCAACGCAAATCACTGCTGTAGGGTGATTCACCGCTGAAATAATATTCGTTATCCACATAATAGAATTTGATTCCGTCAAATTCATATTCCATAATTCCAACGTGTTCTTGTCTTCCAGCATAGTCCATGTAGAAGTGATGACGGTAGTGGAATGAATTGCGGTATCTTCCGGGGATGCAGGTGTAATAAGGAATAATCACACGAACATCAAAACGGCTTTTGTCCAGATACTTGGGTAATGCGCCGACTACATCCGCCAGACCGCCGGTCTTGACAAAAGGGACGCATTCGGACGCTGCAAATAAAATATTAGTCAAGGGAAATTCCTCCTTTGTTTTTTTCTTCACTACTATTATACTCCTTTTTCATTCATTCGTCAAGAGATTTTTTCACATTTTTTTCATCTGTTTGTGAAATGTCAACAACAGTGATGAAAAGTCAGTGATGAAAACTTTATTTTTTGGTCGTTTTGCCATAAATTGAATTTATTGATGAAAGAAAAGCCGTGAAATAGTATATTTTCTTGTGTTTTGCATATACTTCCAGTGTCAGAAATCCAGTAATATGCCGGAATTTATGCATAAATTTGCTAAAAAACATGATAGCATTGTAATTTTTGTTGTATTAAATGCAGATTTTTCCAAAAAATCATTGACGAAATTTATAATATCCGGTATAATAGAAAAGTAAAAAAATAAAGCGCATCAGGGCAAAGCACATTTTTTTGTGAGGCTTGAAGATGCAAGAAAGGTGATAAGCAATGACATATCATGAATTGGTAGCAAAGGTGCAGGCTGCTCTTGCAAAAGCAGATGCTTCTAAGGTGGAGAATCATATTGCTGTACAGGTCAATGTAACCGGTGAGGCGGAAGGTGCGTTTTACATCGAGATTTCCGATGGTGTGCCAGTGGCACAGCCTTTTGATTACAATGACAGAGATGCTCTCTTGACAGCTGATGGTGCAGAGATTCTCAATGTTGTACAGGGGAAAGTTAGCCTTGAAGATGCTATTAAGGAAGGCAAGATTGCTCATGAAGGCGATTGGGATAAGACCGTTGAATTGAGTTCTGTTATTCCTGTTAAGAAGAGAGGCAGAAAGGCAGCTGCTACTAAGGCTGAAGAAGTTAAGGAAAAGGCTGAGGCTAAAGTGGAAGAGGTTAAGGCTGATGTCAAGGCTAAGGCTGAGGAAGTCAAGGCTGACGTGAAGGCTAAGGCTGAAGAGGTTAAGGAAAAGGCAGAGGCTAAGGTAGAAGAAGTGAAGACTGCTGTGGAAGCTAAGGTGGAAGAGGCTAAGGCTGATGCTCCTAAAAAAAGAGGCAGAAAGGCTGCAACTGCTACTAAGACAACTGCAACTAAAACTAAGAAGACAACAGCTAAGAAAAAGAAGTAATTTTTGTTTCCTGAATGCAGGCATCCTTTCCGGTGTGTCTGCATTTTTGTTTCCCTTTGCAACGTAAAAAGGACACAGCTTGAGACTGTGTCCTTTCCACGAAAATAATAAAGAGAAAGAGGTTAGAAATATTCATATTTATCATATTTACTGTCTGTAATATCATTATACCAGAAAATTTTCCTCTTGACAAGTGTTTTTTACAAAATCTTGAAATTCGTATAGATGCACAAAAGAATGCTTCTGATTTATGCAAAATGACGAAAATTGATAAGAAAGCTACAATTTTGAAATTTTGGTCTTGCAATTTCAGGAAAACTGTGCTATAATAGTGGTGTTCGGATGTAACAGACTATTCGGAATATAGGTGTGCGGGCCCTGTGCAATGATTCGCCGTGAACCATGTCAGGCGTGGAAGCGAGCAGCATTAAGCGGATTGTTTCATGTGCCGCAGCAAGCCTGCACACCTATGTTCCGGATTTTTTTTGAGATTTTGTGTAAGGAGGTACATGAGATGTATCAGGCACTTTACCGAAAATGGAGACCCATGACATTTGCGGATGTTCTTTCACAGCCACAAGTTACAACCACGCTCCAGAATCAGGTGAAACACGGCACGACAGCTCATGCGTATCTCTTTACTGGTTCAAGGGGAACAGGAAAAACCACTTGTGCGAGAATTCTTGCGAAGGCGGTCAATTGCGAACACCCCCGACCAGATGGAAACCCTTGCTTGGAGTGTGCCGTCTGCAAAGATGCGGAATCGGCTGTGCTTTCTGATTTGGTGGAAATTGATGCAGCTTCCAATAATAGCGTGGAAGATATTCGAGATTTGCGTGATGCTACTGTTTACACTCCGGAGCGGTGCAAATTCAAGGTGTATATCATTGATGAGGTGCATATGCTTTCGGCGAGTGCGTTTAATGCGTTGCTGAAAATCATGGAAGAACCGCCTGCTTATGTCAAGTTTATTCTTGCCACGACGGAAATTCACAAAGTCCCTGCAACCATTATTTCACGCTGTCAGAGGTATGATTTCCGCCGTATCCGTCAGGAAGACCTTGTGAAACGACTGGAATATATTGCGAGTCAAGAGGGGATTTCTCTGGAGCATGATGCAGCGGAATTGATGGCGAGGCTTTCAGATGGTGGCATGAGAGATGCCATTTCTCTGCTTGACAGGTGTACAGCGTATGGGGAAACAATTACCTCCAAATTGACCGCAGAAGCAGCAGGCGCAGCCGGAAGGGATTATTTGCTCCGGATGTTGGATGCTTTGCAAAAACAGGATACTTCCGGCGTATTGCAGATTGTTGCAGAATTGCACGAGGAATCCAAAGACCTTGCAAGGCTTTGTGAAGAATTGATTCTCATGTATCGTGATGTGATGCTTTTGAAGGCAACTGGAAATACAGCTTTGCTTCATTGCATGATGGATGAAATTCCGGCTTTACAGAAATTGGCAGGGGAAATGGATATGGATGCTATTATGAACCAAATCAGCCAATTGCAATCTTGCCGTGAAAAAATGGGGCGGTCAGTAAGTCAGCGTGTGGAATTGGAAATGACACTCATTCGCCTTTGTAAGGGCGTGCCATCTGCAAGTATCGGGAATCAGGTTGTCAATGAAATTCAGGAGCGGTTGACAAGGCTGGAAAGCAGACCAATGGGAATGCCCTCTGCAACGTTCGCCAATGCTCAGCCCAACCCTTTGACTATTCCCAGAAGTGCGCCTGTACAAGAACCAAAACCAGAAGTTGACATTCGTAAATTGAAATCAGAGGATTTTCAGCCAGTGGGACAATGGGCGGAAGTTTTGGAAGCGTGTGAGAAGTTGAATCCGGCTGTTCGTGGAACGTTGGAAAAGTCTCGTGCTTTCATGTGTGCAAATATTCTGTTGATTGTTGCAGAAAATCCGTTTTTCCTGACAATGTTCAAGGAAAAAGAAAATGCTAGGGCTTTGGGAGATGCGGTGCAAAATGTTCTTGGGAAACGGTTTGCGATTCGTGCAAAATGTTCCAATGATGCCGCAAAGAAAAAGCCAGCGCAGGAAATGTTAGAACATGCTCAAAACAGCGGTATTAAAACAACTGCTGTCACATAAAATAATGAAAATTTATCAATAAGAAGGAGAATTTATTATGAAAGTAAGAGTTCCGAAGGGTGCAGGAAATAATGCACAGAATATGAATCAGATGATTCGTCAGGCACAGAAAATGCAAGACCAGATTACAGATTTACAGGATGATATTGAAGCAAGAGAATTTCCGGTTTCTGTTGGTGGCGGTGCTGTGGAATTGGTTATGACTGGTAAGAAGACTATCAAGTCTCTGACAATTAAGCCGGAAGTTGCTGAGGATATTGAAACATTGCAGGATTTAGTTATCAGCGCAGTAAATGAAGCTGTGAACCAGATTGAAAACACTACAGAAGAAGAAATGAGCAAGATTACAGGCGGAGTTTCTCTCCCAGGGTTGTTTTAATCGTGGCGGCGCATGATGCATTACCGCTTGTTGTATTAACAGAACAGTTTGCAAAGTTACCGGGCATCGGGATGAAATCCGCTGCCCGTCTTGCTTATCATGTGATGTCTATGGATGCGCAGGAAGTGCAGGATTTTGCGAATGCTCTTTTGAATGCGAAAAATACTGTTCATTATTGCAAGTGCTGTGAAAATCTTACTGACCAAGAACTCTGTCCCATTTGTGATGACCTTTCCAGAGATGCTTCTACCATTTGTGTGGTGGAAACTCCAAAGGATGTGACGGCTTTCGAGAGAACCGGAGAATATAAGGGCGTTTATCATGTTTTGCATGGGTTGATTTCGCCTTTGCGTGGTATTATGCCGGATGATTTGAAAATCCGTTCTTTGATTGGAAGAGTGCAAAAGGGCGGTATTCAGGAAGTTATCATGGCAACCAATCCCACTGTGGAGGGGGATGCAACAGCGGCTTATATTTCACAGCTCCTTAAACCTTTGGGCATCAAGGTGACAAGGCTCGCTTTTGGGTTGCCTGTTGGGGGAATGTTGGAATATGCAGATGAAGTTACCCTATACAGAGCCTTAGAAAATCGAAATGATATGTAAGTACCTATTCACCGAATGGGTACTTTTTTGTATATACTATACAAATATGTTGAAAATATTTAGGATGGTGTTCAAATTTATCTTAACTTTGTTCACAATTTAGTAAAAATTCATAAATTTCTTGAAAATAATTCTACATCAAAAAGCCCGTTTGTTCACAATTTGTTCACAACTTATAAGGGAAAATGTGATATAATAAACTTGTAAAGATATACAGTTGTTTTTCCAACTGTTCGGAATTATTGTTTAATATTTCACTTACTATGAAAGGATGAATAACGATGAACACAAATACTATGAGCAATCGCATGAAAGCAATTGCAATCGCTGCCGTAACCCTTCTTTCCTTCAGTGCATTCGGCATTTCTGCTATGACTGAAAGCAATGATATTTTTGCTTCCGCAGCTGCTGTAGAAATCAATGAGGAGATGGGCGTTAAGGAAAAAATCACAGGTTATACTGCTGACCTCGCTCCAAGCGGTATCAAGACGATTACTTTCACTTGCGTTGCTGACTATGACGGCTCTTTCTCATGGGGCTTCGGTATCAATACTGACGTAGACCCTGATTATTGGGAAGAAGTTGCAGAAGGTGAAGTAGAGAACGTTGTAGAGGGTGAACCCTTTACTGTAACGATTGACGTTTCTGATGTGAGCTTGCAATATAATCCTTCTGATTCTAAGTGGGCTTCCCATTATGAATTCCGTGACTACTACAGCGGTGGTGATGGATGGATTACAGTTCTTTCTGCTGAGGCTAATGTAGGCGAAACCACTGATGCTACTGACCCATCTACTACAGACCCGTCAGACCCATCTACAACTGACCCATCCACGACTGACCCTAAGACAGAAGACCCCACAAGCCCTTCTGAACCTTCCACTCCTTCTACAACAACTGGTGAAGAAGTCAAAGAGGGTGATACCTTCGTTGGTTATTGGGAAGATTATGCAAAGAGCGGTATCAAGAATATTGCAATTACATTCGTTGCAAATTATACCGGTAGTTTCAGCTATGGCATGGGTATCGGTGTAGAGAAGTCTCCCTATTGGTATGAAGCTGACAGCTCCGGTAAGTGGGTTGATACTTCCGATGGTACAGAAGTTCCCGGTACTTCCGTTGCAGTAGAAGAAGGACAGGAATATACTGTCGTTTTCGATACTTCTAAGTATGCGCTTTCCTACAATCCTAAGACTGACAAGTACCCCGGACATTTCGAATTCCGTAACTACTATGGCGGTGAAAATGGCGATTCTATCACCATTACCAATATTGAAGCAAATTCTACTAAGAAGTCCACGGTTGTAGCAGCTACAACTGACCCAGAGGAGCAGGACGAACACAAGCTTTCCAAGAAGGACGGTACAACTTCTGTGAACCCTGTCAGTGGTAATGCTAGTTTCGTTGATAACAAAGACGGTACAGCTACATTTACTGCTACACAAGCTCGTCAGATTGAATTTGATACTCCTTACCTCTTAACTCGTGGTTTTGATGAAGAGTATTATGCAAATGAGGGCATTAGCTGGAAGGAAGGCACTGACCCCATCAATAGCCATAAGTTCTCTTATAATCAGTTCGGTATCACTGGTGTTGGTGAAGGTACTGTGATTGAGTCCCTGACTGCTACCATTCAGAGTGATGTCAATATCAAGAACTTCATGTATGGCGGTGGCTTGAATGTTAATAAGGACAGCAAGTCCGATACAGAATCCGCTAAGGCTGCTAAGGGTGCAACTGCTGATGAAAATGCTGGTTACTGGTATAACGACATGGGCGAAGAAAAGATTGAAGAGTATGAGACAGCCGGCGTTGAATTTGGTATTACTCCTAGCTACGGCTACTATCTGACTGCATCAGAAGAACAGCCCCTCGGACAGTATTTCAGCGTTATCTGGGATGTACCGGAAGAAGTCAAGGAAGATGAGCGCAGCGGCGAGATTTCCTTCCAGTATTGGTATGGCGTGGAAGATGCTGAAGAATATACAGAGGTTGAAACTGTTAATCTCGTAGGCGGTGTTATCACTTATACACAGACTAAGACTTTCGATTATACAGATACTGCAAGCTATAAGGTTGGCAAGGAAATCAAGGCTGGTGATATGTCCGGTGAATTGAGTTTTGCTGATATTGGTGTACCGATTGAAGGTGCTACTTCTGACGTTAAGGCAGTTGTATTCAATTTGAAGACGACCGCTGACCTTGATAAGCTGGTTTATGGTGTTGGCGCATCTGTTGGCGACGAATTCAAGATGTATTCCGATAAGGATGGCGGAGAAGAATGGGATTATGTTGTCATGAATCCTTCTGCTGGTAATGTACAGATTACTTGGCTTGTTCCTGATGGTGTTGACATCAATGAGGAATACGGCAATGTACAGTTTGGTTACTGGTATGGTGGCAAGGGTGAAACTACACTTGACAGCGTAACTCTGGAATCTGTTGACGTTTACTACTACTCAGAAGAGAAAGAACCTGAACTCACAGTAACTACATATGGTGATGTAGACTGCAACGGTGTGGTTGACATTGCAGACGTTCTGCTTCTGAATCAGTACTTGCTTGGTATTGCTGATATTGAAAATCCGCAAGGCAAGGTGAATGGTGACGTTGATAACAATAATTCTTTGAATGATACTGATGCATTGAACATCTTGAAGTCCCTTGTTGACTTGGTGACACTCCCTGTGAAATAATTCACTTGAATACAAAATCAAAGGACGGCTGAAAGTGCCGTCCTTTTTTGTTATAGTGTGAAACGCTTTTTGATGTCGGTTTCAATGTGATAGTTGATGAATGGGTTCAGCTTTCTTTTTTGGGCGGGTCGGGGGTTTGCTGTGCGCTGAAACGCTCCGCCAAATTTTTGGCGACACTCGCAGAAACTGCCGTCTGCATGACTAAATCATGGATTCTGTCGGGGCGTTCTTCCTGCAAGAGGGGAATTGCCACGCTGTCGGCTTGGTCTGCGACAAAATGGTAGGCTTTGACCTGATTCCGCACAAAGGCATTATAGCGCTCTTTGAGCTGTTCGCCTTCCATGTTCGGGGGGAAAATCCTCTGGATGACTGCCATCCCCAGCGCATCTTTGAGGGAACATATCACAACCAGATAGGCAAGGTGGGAACGGTCATATTTCTTTTTGTAGGGTCGGGGCATGAGTTTCAGCTTGACATAGTTGTTAATCATGGAGGCGGTTACTGTTCTTTCGTTATCCTGAAAAGGGAGATAGCGGTTAATCAAAATAATGAGCTGGTCCATATATAGTGCAATATCGGGAAAATCTTCCCATAAGGGGAGCTGGAAACCCCTCAAAAAATCGGATGTTTCGTGATAATACTGACTGAATTTTTCTAAATTGTAGTGCATGATTACCCTCCTTTCAAGTGAGTTTTCCGACGACGATTCCACGCTGATTTTCACGCTCAAATGTACAGGTTGATAATAAAATAATGTGGTCGAGTTCTTCCGGTACATTCATGGTATAGACGGCACAATCGAACAGAAGTTCTTTGTATTCCTCGAATTCTCGCTGATTGACAAAATCCGTATGATAAACAGCAGAATCGCTTTGTACCGACAAAAAGGCGAAAAATTGGATTTTGTGCAAGCCATCATCCAACAATAACCAGCCTTCGGGGTGCGCTTCCATGTATGCTTTGTCTGCATAAAGGCGAATTGTGGCAAACATCAACATTTGTACCATGTTATGACCATAAATAATGGAATTATAGCCAGAAAAATCCGGTTGACAGCGATAATCCAAAAATGGTGTCCCTGTTCCGTTCAGTAATCCATTGAACCCTCTCCATAAATAGAAATCGTTGTCCTCTGCCTGTGCAATGGGATAGTCTAAATCTGTATCAGGAATTGTCAACCATGCAATTGCCTGAGGGTTGAAGGCTTTGACCCCTTGTAAGGGGGTATTTTCGGGGGCTTCAGTGGATTGGGTTGGGGGAATTGTTTCAGGTGGCACGGTTTCGGGGATGGGTTCAGGATTCGGCAGGGGAGCAGGGGAATCCTCTGGAATTGAGGAAATTTCTTCCATTGGTGGAATTTCTTGGAAATCAGGGGATTGATTGATTTCAGGGGAAATTTCTTCTATTTCGTTGAATTCGTCTGAAATATCGCCGATTTCGGGAATGGTTTCTGTTTGGGGCTGGGTATCTTCAATTTCCGCCTTGTTCAAATCTTCCAGCGACGAAAAGGAACTTTTTGGCAAGGGAGGCGCAGTTTCCGGCTCAATGGAAAAATCAAGAGGCATTGCATCAGGGCGAATACTGTCATAAATTTTCCGTTGTTCCGCCATATCGTTTTTGATGTCCTGAATGGGCTTGACTTCTTCCATATAATAGCGGTATCCGGCATAGGCAATAAACAACAGCAAAACCGCAATCAAAGCGGTTGGAATCAGCTTTTTCATGCGGTTTTCTCCTTTTCTTTCTTTTGCTTGCGTTTCAAAAGTATGAGCATGATAATGACCATCAGCAAGGCAATTCCAATGCACATCAACCAGAACCAATTTTTGATAGAAAGCAAACCAGTATCAACGGCTTCTGTATTTTCATATACATGTGCATAGAAAATCCATTTGAATTCAATTTCACCCTCTACATGACCCTTACCGTTAGGTCCTACTAAAACGGCTTCACCATCTTTGGAAACTAATCTGTCACCATTATCAACGTGCAAAGAATTGGTAATATCTGTCCATGTAATTTCAGCACGCAGTTTATGGCTCATGCCTGGTTGATATAATCCGAGGTCAATCGGGTTTTCTCTTGTAAGTTCTCTTGTACCTTCACCAGTAACTGTGCCGGAATAAAGCTCTTCCCCATCCAGAGAAAAAACACAATCGCACCCCTCTTCAAGGTCGATTTCCCCATCCTTGTAGAGTGGTTCAACATAAAAGTAAATATGATAATCTACATCTTCACGCAAATTCATAATCTGAATATTTTTGGTGTAGGTCTTGCCATACTCCATATCTTCTACCACAAAGAAATATTCTCCTTCTTCATTCACGCTCCGTCCCTGCTCGTCCATGACAGTCAATCTTGATGGCAAGCCTTTGACAGAACCGTCTGGAAGCGTCTCCTCCTGTGCTTTTACGTTCAACCCCACACAAGGAAAAAGGGACAGACCGCATAGAGCAATGGCTAACATTTTTTTCACTCTCATGCAATTTGTCACTCCTCACTTATCGATATATTGAGCCAATTTTTATCGCTCACACTCCTATCTTAGTAATTTTACATATCATAAACACTTTTATTATAGCATATTTTAGCTGATTTGTCAATTATTTTAAAATAAAGATAATGTAAATTTTTTGTTAATATGTTTTTGAAATCACTTTAACAATGGAGATTGTGTGATTATCCAAAAAATAAGAAGTATTTCATGATTGTGAATTTTTTTTGGCAGAAGTGCTGAAATGATGAATTTCCCAAAAAAAATTATAAAAAAAGCTTGCAAAAATGTGACAGACAGCCTATACTATATTATATAGGGTATATTTGGATTACTGTAATGAGGAGTTATACCATGAATCAAAATGAGACAATTAGAGCATTGCTTGACGGTGCATATGATGAATGTTTACAAGAGATGTATGTTTGCACACTGGAAGAACTTGTTCCATATCGTCAGCGTTATATTGATGCTATCGAGAAATTTGGGGAAGAATTTGGAACGGACGGCGAAATCATGCTATTTTCCGCAGCAGGGAGAACCGAACTTTGTGGAAATCATACTGACCATCAGGGAGGTCATGTCCTTGCTGGTAGTATCAACCTTGATATGATTGCAGTGGCTTCCAAAAGGGATAATGAGAAAATTCGCCTGAAATCAGAAGGCTTTTTGATGGATTCCGTGGAACTTTCAGACTTAACTCCCCAGCCAGATGAAGTAAATAGTTCATCGGCATTGCTGAGGGGAATTTCCGCACGTTTCAGAGAATTGGGCTATCCTGTCAATGGATTTGATGCCTATACGACTTCTGATGTATTGCGTGGTTCGGGGCTTTCTTCCTCTGCGGCATTTGAGGTGCTTGTGGGGAATATCTGCAATTTCTTTTTTGCAGAGGGCAGGCTTTCTACTGTTGAAATTGCCAAAATTGGGCAATATGCTGAAAATTTCTATTTTGGGAAGCCTTGCGGACTGGAAGACCAGCTGGCTTGTTCCGTCGGGGGAGTGATTGCGATTGACTTCAAGGGGGATGAACCTGTCATTGAACAGACAAGCGTCAACCTTGCAAAAGAGGGATATGCACTTTGTATCCTTGACAGCAATGCAGACCATGCCAATTTGACAGAGGCATATTCTGCGATTCCGGCAGAAATGAAAAAAGTTGCTCGTATTTTTGGGAAAAGTCGCCTTTGTGACGTGAAAAAGGCGGATTTTTTGGTGAAAGTTCCGGAAATTCGGGAAATTTGCGGAGATAGAGCGGTTTTGAGGGCATTGCACTTTTTCAGAGATGATAAGCGTGTGATTCGTGCTGTGCATTCTCTACAAAATGGCTATTTTGAGCAATATCTGAAAGAAATCCGTGATTCCGGAGCATCTTCATTTGAGTACCTGCAAAATGTCAGTACCTATACAGACCCTGCACATCAGGAAGTTGCGCTGACAATTGCAATTTGTACCGAAATATTGGGCGGTCGTGGAGCTGTGCGTGTTCATGGCGGTGGATTCGCTGGAACAGTACAGGCATATGTTCCGCTTGATATGCTGGATTCTTTCAAGACACAAATTGAGACGGTGCTTGGTGAGAGGCATTGCCATGTTTTAAAAATTCGCCCTGTTGGCGGTCTTGCTTTGACTCCGCAGGTGTGATATATCAAAATATATAAAAAGGAGACATGAAACAATGGGAAAAATTTTGGTAACTGGTGGTGCTGGATTTATCGGTAGTCATACCTGTGTCGAGTTCCTTGATGCGGGCTATGAAGTGGTTGTACTGGATAATCTCAGCAACTCCAAAGAGGAAGCTATCCACAGAATTGAGAAAATCACTGGAAAGGATGTTACTTTCTACAAGGCTGATATGCGTGACGAAAACGCTGTCAGAATGATTTTTAATGAACAGAAAATTGATGCTGTGGTACATTTCGCAGGTTTGAAGGCTGTCGGGGAATCCGTTCAGAAGCCCTTGGAATACTACGAAAATAACCTCAATGGTACATTTGTATTGTTGAAAGTGATGCGTGAATTTGGGTGCAAAACGTTTGTATTCTCTTCTTCTGCGACAGTTTACGGCATGAATAACCCTGTTCCTTATGTGGAAAATATGCCAACAAGTGCAACCAATCCTTATGGCTACACCAAAGTCATGATTGAACAGATTCTGCACGACATCTGCAACGCTGACCCTGAATTCCGTGTGGTCGCTTTGCGTTACTTTAACCCAATCGGCGCACATAAAAGCGGTCTGATTGGGGAAGACCCTAACGGCATTCCTAATAATTTGCTCCCTTATATCGGTCAAGTGGCTGTTGGGAAACTGCAACAACTTTCCGTCTTTGGTGACGATTACGACACACCAGACGGAACAGGCGTTCGTGATTACATCCACGTTGTTGACCTTGCAAAGGGTCATGTTTGTGCGATTTCCTACGCTGAACAACACAAAGGATTTATCCCGATTAACCTCGGAACAGGAAATGGAATTTCCGTCCTTGAAATGGTTAAGGCTTATAGCAAGGCTTGTGGGCATGACATCCCTTACCGCATTGCGCCTCGTAGAGCTGGCGATATTGCTTCTTCTTATGCCAATGCGGAACGTGCCAAAGAATTGCTCGGCTGGGAAGCTCACGAAACACTGGAAACTATGTGTGAGGACAGCTGGAGATTTATGCAGCAAAATCCAAATGGGCTTTAATCTGGAAGGATGATACAGAGTGCTTGATTATTTTATCTCGTTTCTGTTCATTTTGATTTTTGTAACCTTCTTTTTGGGAATGGCGGTGGTTTTTGGCGGTATCAGTCCGGAAGTGCGGAATTCTTTCCGGTTCTTCTATGAAGAGGAAACCGAAAAGCCTTTCCGCCCTGACCCAAAGACCAAAAGCGGAAAAAAGGCAAGGGAAAAAGCACGAAAAAAACGAATTCGCTCTGTTGTGCGTTTCCAAAGTCAAAAGCCTGTCACAAAAACAGTTGTTCTCATTCAGAAGATTGACGAACGGCGAAAGGTTGTGAATGCGGAAGGACGGTCGGCGGTGTATGACCCTTACTTTGAATTGGTGTTCGAGACAAAGGACAGCGAAACCATTCGCCTTGTGACAAGCCGTGCCATTTTCAAGGAAATTCCCTTTCAGCAAAGAGGTGCATTGACTTACAAGGGGACAAATTTCATCCGTTTTCGGTTTGATGATGTGGATATTACAGAATAATGTACTAAGGAATGGTAAACATATAAGCTGATACTATTTTTTCTAAAAATACAAAAAACGCTAGTTTTCTATAGAAAAAAGTGTCAAATTATATATTTCAGAATCCTAATTGGATTATGTGATTTTGTGATTGAAAGAAAAATTACAATTTATATAATTTGTGAAAAATTATGCCGAATGCAGAAAAATAATTGATGACTATTGGCATTTTGCACAAATTATAAAATGTAATTTGTGCAAACAAGTAGAAATTTTATTAAAATTCCAAAAAAACTTGCTTTTTTTCTCAAAATACGGTATAATAGTACTGTAAGCTAAAGGAAGTGGCTTTTTTTGAAAGTCAAGAGGAGGTGTCGCCTGATTTGAGTAAATCAACAAATCAAGATGAAGAAAGTGTTTCGTCGGGGTATCGTGCGTTAATGGTTGTGAGACAGATTTTTGTATACGTTCTGTCAATTGCCATTGTGGTGGGCGCATTGATATTCGCAGCGAATCAAAGTCCCAACAAATCTTTATTTGGCTATCGCTATTATACCGTCTTGACAGATTCCATGCAACCTGCTTTTTCGACTGGTGATATGGTCATTGTCAAGCTGGCGAAGGCTGACCAAATCAACGTTGGCGATGCCATCACTTTTAATCCGTCCAGCGACAGTGATGCTTACCTGACGCACCGTGTCACCGAAAAGCTCCCCGATTACGAGGGCTCTGGTGTGACCTGCTTCCGGACGAAGGGTGATGCTAACAACACAGAGGACTCTTTTCTGATTGACGAAAGCCGTGTGATTGGTACTGTTTCCCTCGCAATTCCCAGATTAGGGCTTGTGGTGCGGTTCATCCAAATGCGCTGGTATTTCGTTTTACCACTGGTTATTCTTGTGTTTGTCTTCTTTAAATTGATGGGTACTTACTTAGACAGTGGAGAGGAAGAGGAAGAAGAGCCACAAAACGCTCAGCCACCGGTGAACGGCTAAGCGTTACAATTGCATGAAACGTGTCCGTCAAGGCTGGTGACCCTGCGGACAGTGGGGCTGACAGTGCGATGAAGCTGTCTTTCCCCCTACATTTCGGGAGTTGCAGTTGGTGAAGGCTGTAGCCCCTTGTACAAAGGAGTGTTTTAATATGACGAAGAAAAAGAGAAAAAATTCCCGTGAAAGACGTGCGCTTGTCGGTGCGCTCTGCACTGCTGCTGTCATCGTTGCCGGCTCAACATTCGCATGGTTCACATCACAAGATGAAGTTACCAACCGTCTGAGTGCAAGTGCAAACTATGATGTAAGCATCGCCGAAGATTTCCAGCCACCAGAAAACTGGCTTCCTGGGCAGAAAATCAATAAGGACGTTTCCGCTGTCAATACTGGTAATGTGGATGCATTTGTCAGAATGTGGCTTGGTGGTCAGATGAGACTGCTCAATGAAGAAACTACAACTGCAAATATGAAAGAGGCTGTTAAACCAACAAATACAAGTTTAACAAGTGACCTTGCTGCTGTTACTGATAAAGATATGCTTGCCCTTGGTTTGACATGGCAGAAAACAGCTGAGGGTGGCACACCTGTTTATTACAGAACCCTTAGCACAAAGAAGATTTCCAATGCAAATGACGAAAATCATGCAGGAACATTAGACGAGGATACAAATGTTCCCGGAATGTTCAGCGAGGTGCAGTCTATGATGGCTGGCGGTGTGCTGGTAATGGCTCCTGAAAAAGCGGCTTATTCATGGAAACTTGAACAGGCTACTGAAATGAAAACTTATTCAGGTGATAATGATGCTACCGGAACAGTAACGAATATAGCAAAGGATACTGTTGTAGGTACTTTTAATTCTAATACTGCTACAAGTAAGATTTCGTCCAAAGATACCAACTACTACGGTGCAATTGATGCTTCTACATTCCAGCCTGAAACAGAGGGTCTTTACCTTTTCCGCAGAAATGTAAAGGAAACTGCTGACGGTACTGCAAATACTTATGAGTACAGCGGTTACTATTATGTTCCTGCTTCTGGTAGTGTTCCTGAACAGTATTTTGCACTGCACACAGATACAGGCGCAAACGGTGAGTCTGACTATGTTCTTCCGTCTGGTGTTATCGATGACAACAGCACAGCAGAGCCGAGCAAAGACCAAGTTTTGCCTGTAACTATTGCAACGAATCAGAAAGTTTATCTGTATACCGCTACTGAAAAGGTAATTGACACTGGCACAGCAGATACTAATCTCATCTGGAAGTATAATGCCCCTGATACGACAAAAACAACCGACTTAGAAAAGAATGGTTACTTTACAGTTACTTATAAGGGGGCTGATGGTAAAACAGGTACTGACACTGTTGAGGGTGTACTTAAAGATTACACGGCTGATGACATTGTAATCAATGTTGCTCTTGCTAATATTAGTGATGCCGCTGAAGCATGGACAGCAATCTATGCTGACAATGCCAACAATCATCTCACAACCTTCTACTACAACAATGATGTAGAATCTGGCGATACTACAACTAAACTTGTTGACAGCGTAGAACTTTCTAAGGACACAAAGAACGGTGCTTATCTTGCATTTGACTTTGACCTTAATGTATTCCTCGAATCTATTCAGGTTACTATGGACGAAGCTGGTGTTGAACAGATTGACCCTGCTACAGCAGAGTGGTCTAAGGATAGTGATCCAGCAGTAAATACTAAGATTACAACTGGTAAGGTTAAAGCAACAAATACAGGTGCTGAAATTACTTCAATTGAATGGAACAAGACAACTTAACTTCTAACATCTAAGGGCGGAGGCGGTTCGCCGTCTCCTGCTCCTGAAATACGGCTTTTGCGGAGACTGCTTTCTTTCGGGAGAGCGGTTTTCGGAGAGACCGGATTCTCTCAAAACATAACAGGACAGTCACGACTGCCCGACTGACTATCTTGAAAACTCAAACGGGC